>JAZRGA010000001.1:0-16788 GCA_045643945.1 Eubacteriales bacterium
CTTGAATATGCCTCATAAGAGCTTGCCGTATAATAATTATCTGTGTTTTCTATCTTCTCACCGAGAAGGATTATAAGCTCCTCACGCTTTTCATCTGCGGGAGTCTTTAAAAGCGCCTCCGCATTTGCCTTGAGCGTGGGAACATCTATTTTAGTAAGGTCGGCATCCGTTGCGAAAATCATTCCGACGATATCGTCATAAGCCTCGGAATAACGTCTGTAAGAGCCTTCGGTGTATATTCCCGCATTTTCCTTCTTAACTCCAAGCTGCTCGAAAAGCTCGCTTGCCGTCAAGGGTAATTCGGTAACGTAATTATGCTTCAAGCTTTCAACGCCGAAAAGCGTAGGATAACTCACCGGCACAGGATAGCCGTTCATAGTTCCGTTAGGTACCCAATTAAGATGCATAGGCTCCTTAAGAGTTTCCTTCTCGCCCTTCAGATTAGAGTCTACGAGCATTCCTACGCTAACAGACGAGCCTGTATTAGCAGCCGATAACGAGTTATAATTTGCTCCAACAGCGGTACTGTTTTTATACGTAGACGTCATAACGGTATTCGTTACCTTAATCGTATAATTGCTTGTGCACAAGCCTATGAGTCTTCCTATGTAATAAGTTGAAGCGCCTGCGCTTGCACCCGACCCCGGAGTAAATGATGCAGTAGATTTCATCGTTCCTCCGAATATCGAATTGTTTACGACAACGGTAGAGCCTGCCGTTTGATCGCCCGACAGCTTTCCAATATAAACGCCGCTTCCCTCAAACGTTCCGTAATAAGCACTGTTTTCAACGGTAAGATTTCCGGAATAGCCTACACTGTTTATAGTTTTATTGGTTATATTTCCAACCATGCCGCCAATGTATTTCTTAGGAGTTTTGCTTGTATCGGTAACAAACGTTCCTGCATAAATAGAGTTAATAATGCTGAGATTGCCGCCAATTGTACCGCAAAATCCACCCATATTTACACCGATTATAGAAGTCTTTAGCTTACTGTCGGTGCTTACGGTGGCTGCCGTAGATTTTAATATAGCCTCGGAATATACGTTTTCGATAAGAACGTGGCTATTAAAGGCAACGCCCGAGAATATTGAGGCTACGCCCATAGCGGAATTTTCGATTATAGAATTCTTTATCTGCAAATTCCTTACAACAACGTTCATTCTCTTTGTTGCCGCTCCGCCAATTCCAAAGAGCGAGCCCGAGCCGCCCTTATTCGAAACAATGTAAATTCCGCTTATAGTATGACCCTGACCGTCAAAAATACCGCCAAAGCCTACCTGCTTTGAGGTACGGCTAAACTTATACGCCGATGAGCTTGAGGGTCCGTTTTTGCTAAAGGTTATACCCGGATTCAACACTATATCGGTGTTAAGAACTATCGTCTGTCCCTCGAAGGGCATTTTTCCCGTCCAAGAAATTCCTGCAAGGTTTCCCGCAACACCAAGAGCCGCACCGTTATCGGTTGTTCCAAGCTCATTCAGTTTATTCATAAATGCTATGAAATCGGGAATATCGTTGATTTCAAGAATGCTCTTACTTGCGCTATACCAGTTGGGGTCTGCAGTGTAGCTTACCGCCTCGGTTTTCACGCTCATCGTTATTGTTGCAAAGGGAATGAGCATTGTAAAGACGATGACGAATGATAATATCAAAGAAAGTATTCTTTTTTTCATAACGCCCCCCTACATTAATAAACAGTGGTTTGCGAAACCGACATCGACGGAATCGTTATCGTCGTAGTATTTGAATGATGGTAATGCTTTCTCGATCTTTGACCGTCATTTCCGGAGGTTGCATAGAGCCAGATATTAGCATCGCCTGTGTTTTTGAGTGTATCAAATCTGTCCTTTATAGAAGACCACAAGCAAATATCGGGGTCTACCGCCTTATAAGTTGCAAGAGTTCCCTCGCCGTTGCCGTGATGTGCTAACTGCAAAATATCACTCTTTATATAATTTCCGTACGCGGGAGTGATAATTGCGTTGCTGACGCTCTTTGTCGTATCACCGAATACCATCATAGACTTACCATTAATATTTATACGGCAGGTAAGCGAGGTATCGTTTATCCATTGGAAGTTATTGAGATAATAATCCTCATGACAAGCCAAAAATTCAACCTCACATCCGGGGAGATAAAGCTTTTCTCCACTATGGCAGGTATAAATAGGTGTGTTGGGGAAGTTTTTATTTATAATTCCGGTAAGCGTTGCAACTGGAGTCGCATAATTTTCTGCAGGCTTAGATTCTCCCTCTTTCCAGTTAGGAGAGTATTTTGCGCCTATCTCGGTAAAGTCAGGCATATTCCATACAACCAATTCAAGGTCAATTTTATTCTTATATGCGGGTATGAATTGCTGGAAAAGATTGCGGTGGTCCATATGGATATGCGTTACAAGCCAAGTTATGCGGGGCTTTTCTCCCGCAGGAGCCTTTGAGCTAAGGAAATTCCAAAGCGTTGCGCTATCCTTCGAATAATATTGCTCTTTTCCCTGTCCGCCATCTATAAGGAGGAAGCTTCCGTCCTCAAGCTGAATAACTATCGACGTTCCTATTTCACCGAGCGCAAGCATGGAAATCGTAGGTGTTGCTCTCTTTGTATATCCCGTAATAGGCTTCTTTGCAGGAATATATGTCTTAGGTCCGTAAACTATTGAGAACTGATTAAGCTTTGCGAACCAGTTTATATGAACCATCGTATCGCCCTTAACGTAAAGATAAAAGCAATTGCCGTTTATAGTGTTCTGCTGCTGAAGCGTAAATCCCTTGCTTATAAGGGTCTGGCAGTATCTCGAAACGTCTGCCGCCTTAACGTCCTTATAGGTCTTTTGATAATTTCCGCCGCCAGCGCTGTAAACTCCCTTATCTGTTACGCCCGTAGCACTGAGAGGAGGAATATATTCGCTAACCGCACACTTATCGTAAGCGTACTTAAGGTCTGCGGCAACAACGTATTTATTTGAGCCTGCTGACTTTATCTTTGATATGAAGCTTGTAAGAACGCTATCAAGAAGTTTTGACTCAGGAACGCATATATATATCGTTTCACCTACAACAGAAACCGCTCCGCCCGTCCAAGACTTGAACTCGGGAGTGCCCTTTATCGAGGCATAAGCCGAAAAGTTACATATAACTATCTGCTTTCCGCCAATAGCTTCAACCTGAGAACGTACGGTAGCCTTAAAATCAACACCCGTCTTTGCCTTTAGATTGCTCGTAAAGTTAACAATCGCCGAGTGCGTCAAAACATAGTGCGATACTATCTCATAATTAGCAACCGAGCCTGCACTAAGCGTGAGAGGAGTAAGAGTTGAATCGGACTTAACCATTACCTCCTTACCGCCCTCGGGAGTTGCGGTTACTATAAGCTTTTCCCCGTTATTATTTTTATTTGAGGATGCCGTATTCTTGTTTTTTTCGGTAGCGCTATTCTCGGTATCACCGCCCGTAGCATAAACGTCCGAGCCGTCTGTAAAAAGCTCATCGGAGCTTAATGAGGGCTTTTCAATTCCGCAGCCGAAAAAGCAGGACATAACGGTAACGAGAGCAAGCAATAACGCTATAACCTTTAACGTGTTTTTCATCGTTTTTTCCCCTTTACAGAAAATTTTAATTGCTATCAAAATATAATAGCAACTATTGTGAATGATGTAAATATACTTACTTTTATGATATCACTTTTTTAGCATTTTGTCAATAATTTGCCGATATTTTCTATATTTTTATATAATATATTATATAAAGAAATCCCTCGGAGCGCTCTGCAAGACAAACGGTCTTATGATATACTCCGAGGGAATTATATATTACAAAATATTATTATTTATTTAACT
Organism: Eubacteriales bacterium; assembly: GCA_045643945.1. Taxonomy (GTDB): domain Bacteria; phylum Bacillota; class Clostridia; order Oscillospirales; family CAG-272; genus HGM12713. The sequence goes on from JAZRGA010000001.1 coordinate 3,836, forward strand.
TTTCCAAGTCATTCTTGCGAATTTCAACACGTCTTACCTTACCGCTTATCGTCTTGGGAAGCTCGTCTACAAATTCGACGATTCTCGGATACTTATAAGGAGCGGTATGAGTCTTAACGTACTCTTGGATTTCCTTTTTAAGCTCGTCTGTTCCGACAGTGCCCTTTACAAGCACGATAGTAGCCTTAACTATCTGACCGCGTACCTCGTCGGGAACGGGAGTGATAGCGCACTCAAGAACGTAAGGAAGCTCCATAATTACGCTTTCAATCTCAAACGGTCCTATACGGTAGCCCGAGGATTTGATAACGTCATCGATACGTCCGACGTACCAGAGATATCCGTCCTCGTCCATAGTCGCCTGGTCGCCCGTATGGTAATATCCGTCGTGCCATACCTCGCGCGTCTTTTCTTCGTCAAGATAATAACCGATAAAGAGTCCGCAGGGCGCTTCTCCGTCCTTAACACGGATACAGATTTCACCCGTATCACCAGTCTTGCACTCGTTTCCGTCGGGGTCGAGAACAACTACGTCATAAAGAGGACTGGGTCTACCCATAGAGCCAATCTTTTGCGTTGAGCCTACGAAGTTTGCAACAGAAAGAGTGGTTTCGGTCTGTCCGAAGCCCTCCATAATTGTAAGTCCCGTAGCCTTTTTAAACTGATTGAATACCTCGGGATTAGGCGCCTCGCCTGCCGTGGTTGCATATTCGATAGAGGAAAGATCGTATTTTGAGAGATCCTCCTTTATAAAGAAGCGATACATCGTAGGGGGAGCGCAGAAGGTTGTAATATGATACTTTGCGAACATCGGCAAAATATCCTCCGAATGGAATCTGTCGAAGTCATAAGTAAAGGTTGCCGCCTCACAGAGCCACTGACCGTAAAGCTTGCCCCAAAGAGCCTTACCCCAACCCGTATCCGAAATAGTAAAGTGGAGTCCGTTGGGATTTACGTTGTGCCAATGCTTTGCAGTGGGGTAATGACCGAGCGCATACTTATAAGAGTGAGTAGCAATTCTCGGATAACCCGTTGTACCCGACGTAAAGAGCATAAGCATAGGAGAGTCACCGCACGGAGTTTCCTCGGTACGGTAATAATGGGTACTGAAGCGCTCCATTTCTACGTTGAAGTCCTTCCAGCCATCCTTCTTGCCGCCAACCAAAATCTTAAGCATTCCGGGGTAATTTGCCGCCGCCTTTTCTGCCTCGCACGAAACCTCTCCGTCTGCGGTACAAACGATAGCCTTTACTCTTGCCGCCTTATATCTGTAATCAAAATCATGCTCAACGAGCTGATTTGTAGCGGGAATTGCAATAGCGCCTATCTTATGAAGCGCAAGCATACAGAACCAGAACTGATAATGGCGCTTAAGAACGAGCATTACCGTATCACCCTTTTTAATGCCGAGCGACTCAAAATAGTTTGCCGTCTTAGCGGAATAGCGCTTCATATCTCTAAAGGTGAACTTGCGGTCAGATTTATCGTTTGCGACCCACATCATAGCAAGCTTATCGGGGTCCTTATCCGCAATAGCGTCCACGCAATCGAATGCAAAGTTAAACTTATCGGCATTTTTAAATTTAATTCCGTTGAATACGCCGTTTTCATCATAATAAGACTCGATAAAGTTATCGGCAACCGTCTTTTCCTCGGTCTTTTTCTCAACTGCCTTTTGAGTAACGATAGGAGCTTCGGGATATTCCTCGCTAACGAGTCCGTCCTGCGGATTAAGAACCACCGCATGGAACTCGCATCCGCCCTCGCTTACCGCTATCATTCCGTGAGGAATAAGGCTATTATAGAATATCGAATCTCCCTCGTTAAGAATATCAACGTGATTTCCTACCTGAACCTTAAGCGAGCCCTTAACTATAACGTCAAACTCCTGACCGTTATGAGAGTTAAGCTTTATCGGAGCATTTTGTTCTTCGGGAATATAGGGGAACTTTACAAGAAACGGCTCTGCAAGCTTATCCTTGAACTTAGGCGCAAGGTTGTTATACTCAACGCCCTGCTGCTTTAATATCTTGAGTCCCTCGCCCTTTCTTGTAATAGCAAACGACGTAAGCGTAGAGCTTCTTCCCTCAAGAATATCTACTACCTCTACTCCACACGCCTTTGCGCACTTATAAATAAAAGTAAAGCTAAAATCGGTTTCACCCTTTTCAAGTATCAAATAATCCTCAACCGACACGCCCGTAAGCCTTGCAAGCTCCTCGGGAGTATAGCCCTTTGCCTCTCGCAGGTCCTTGATTCTACCTGCGACCTCTTTCAAACTGTAATCCATTCTGCACAATTCCTTTCGTTCATATTTTTTCAATGGTTACTGATTTGAATAAAACAAAAAACTCGTCCCAAAAGAAAACCCTTGAGACGAGTTAATAACCCGCGGTACCACTCAAATTACGAAAACGTTATTTTTCGTCACTTTCAGGCTCTGACAAGCCCTTTGCCTTTACGCAGCAATACGGAAGGAGTCTACTGAAGCTCTTGCTCTTTCGGTCCTCCGACTCAGAAGTGATAGGTCATAAGGAATGTGTTGTTATTGCCTTGCACCAACCGACAACTCTCTGCAAGCTTCACACTCCGACCGTCTTCATCAAAGTCTTTTGTGATATTCAAATTTACAAGAGAATTATAACACCGATACCGCGTTTTGTCAATACCTTTTTTCAATTTTTTATAGCATTAAATTAGACTATCCTTTATAAGTAAGCGTCGACCAGAGCATATAATGGTCGGAGTAGCTATTTGTAACTACGTTAGGCGTGCCTCCAGTAAAGCTTGACGTAGAATAAACGATGTTATCAACAGGAGATCTTCCGTCGGGATAGGTTACAACGTTATTTTCCTTACTGTTAATAAGCGCGGCATTTTTGATAACGCTATATTCGTCAAGATTTCTCGTGTTAAAATCTCCCGTAAGAATAAAATTATCATAATTTGCGAGCTTATTTGCTATCTCCTTAAACTGCTTTGTTCGGCTTGCTCCTCCGCTCTCACCGTCGTAAGAAACGTGTGTAACGAAGAAATGAACCGTTGTTCCGTTAACGTCTAACTCTGCGTGCGCAAGTATTCTCTGCTCTGACGATGCCGAGGAAAGCTTTATTAATTCGTGCTTTACTATCGGATATTTACTTATAATAGCAAGTCCGTAGCCGCCGCCATCGTGGTCTATTGCCTTAAAGAATACTCTGTGCTTATATCCTAAATATTTAGCGATTTCCGCCGTCTGATTTACGTTGCCGTTACGCTTTGTAAAGTGGTCAACCTCTTGAAGACCTACTATATCCAAGCCGTTAATGCTTATATTGTCGGCAAGCTTTTTAAGATTATATCCCGCCTTTTCTGCGTGGAATATATTATAAGTGCCTATTCTGAGGTCGAAGCTCTTTTCGGTTGAAACGGCACCGTCCCTAAGATATGCAATAGCCGAGTCGCTCTTAGGAGTAATAACGCAATTTCTTAGCGATACCGTACGCATCTCAGCAGTATTTCCCTCTCTGCTAAATACTCCAAGACAGATCTTTGAGCCTGCGGGAAGTCTTATCGTGCTACCCAACTGAACGTACTGACCGTTTTCGTTAAGATAGCAGAATTTTACGTTATATCCCTCGTAAATAATCTTAAACTGTCCGTATCCGTCGTCAGTCTGCTTTACCGTTGCCGTAACCTCGTCGGAATTTACCGCGCAGCTATAGCTTGAGGTATCGAAATGACCCTTTCTAAAGCGAATATGAATACAGCTTCCCTTGTCGGAGCTATTATCAAACTCTCCGTATGCAAAATAAGGAAGCAATCCCGCGGTATCGTATGCAAATATTACACCTGCATAACCCTTAGCTCTATTGTTCTTTGCCTCAAACGTATATTCATAATGCGTAGTGCTATCAATGGTATACATTTCAGTCGAATAATAAGCGCGATTTTCTCCGCCCGATTTAGGCTTAGAGCTAAGCGAATTATCGGTTGCGGTTACGTTATAAACCGAGGTATAATCATTCTGCTGACTGCTTACGTCATTCCACCACTGCGATTTCATAAGTCCCGAATCATACAAGGTCTTCCAGTTAATGCTCTTTGCATAGGAAGGCTCTGGCTCGACGGGTGTTTCAGGCTCGACGGGCGTTTCAGGCTCGACGGGCGTTTCGGGCTCGACGGGCGTTTCAGGCTCGACGGGCGTTTCGGGCTCGTCGGGTGTTTCAGGCTCTCCGTCATCGGGAGCATCGGTCGAATCCTCGTCATCATTTTTCGAATCGGTAGGCTTTTCGGTAGCATTATCGGTAGGCTTATCGGTAGCCTCTTGAGTTATCTGCTCACTGCCCTTGTCTGTATCGCCTTTATCGCTTACTATCTTATTACATCCTACAACAGATATCATAAAAACAAATACAAGCAATAGGCTTAATACTTTTAAAATTGATTTTTTCATAAAATATAACCTCCAAAGCTTATCAAAAAATCTCTATTTTGATTATATCACACATTTATCAAAAGTCAAGCGTTATTTTTTAATCTCCTCAAAGCCACTTTTGATATAGCTTTTTAGCCTTCTCATCGCCTTGGTCTGCGGCGCGCTTGACCCACTTTAACGCCTCAATATCATTCTTTTCAACGCCATATCCGTTTTTATAGCAAATGCCAAGATTACACTGCGCCCTTGCGTGCCCTTGCTCTGCGGCAAGTCTGTACCATTTTACAGCCTCATCGATATTTTGCTCTATTCCCATACCCTTTTCATAAGCTACGCCAACTATAAACTGTGCGTCGGTGTGTCCAAGCCTTGCCGCCGCCAAAAAGCGCTCTATTGCCATCGGATAATTTATTTTCTCGTCATAACCCTCTATAAAGCACACGCCCTCGATATATAAATCCGCCGCTTCATCCTTTGGTGAATCTGCGTTAAGTATCTCAAAGCTTGAAATATATACCGTCTTTATCAAATCGTTATAAACATCCCTTGCTACCACGTTTCCTTGATTTAACGAGCATTTAAGCCATTTTTCCGCCTCGAAATAATCTTCGTCAACGCCTTGACCATTATAAAAGCATATACCGATTGCGCACTGAGCCTCATCATCTTCTTTTTCCGCAAGCGCTTTCCATAGCTCAAACGCCTTGCGATAGTCTGTATCTACACCGTAACCGTTATAATAACACTCCGCAAGAAGCTTTTGCGCGCCGTCGTGATGTTGTTCTGCCGCCATATTCAACCACTTTACTGCTTCATAGTAATCTTTTTCTACTCGAATACCGTCATAGTAGATTTTTCCAAGCTTCCACTGCGCAGGCACATATCCTCGCTCTGCCGCAAGCCTGTACGCATACATAGCGTCATAAATATCGCTCTCTACGCCCTCGCCGCGCTCATAGCAAAAGCCAACGTTAAAATACGCCTTGGGAAGCTCATCCATTGCCGCTCTGGAATAAAGTATAAACGCTTTTTTGACGTCCTTTTCTACGCCCAAGCCTAAATGATAGCAATAACCAAGTCCGTTTTGCGCGGGAGCATAATCCTGCTCTGCCGCAAATCTGTAATATTTAACCGATTCCTCGTAGCTCTGCTCTACCCCCTCGCCAAGATTATAGCAATATCCGAGTTTGTTCTGAGCGGGTGCGTAGCCTTGCTCTGCCGAAAGCTTATACCACTTCACCGCCTCAAAAAAATTCTTTTCAACGCCATTACCGTTATAATAACACTCGCCGATATCGTATTGCGCCTCGGCTTCTCCCTGCTCGGCACGCAAAAAAAGCGCCTCAATTTTCTCAAACGTATATAAATCCTTACTCATTCTTGTACCCCTTATATTATAAAAGCTATTCAAGGCAAGCTACAAAGCTAATCTCAGCTAATTGTACCCTCAAAAAAATCCTTAGCCCTCAGGTCGCCGTTATCCGCCGCAAGCCTAAACCATTTTTTAGCCTCATCCAAATCACGCTCAACACCGTCGCCGTTATAATAAAGCGCTCCGAGATTATATTGCGCCTGCGGATGACCTTGATTTGCCGCAAGCTTAAACCAGCTCGCCGCCTTGCTCGGATTTTTCTCAACGCCCTCACCGTTATAATAAATAATTCCAAGATTATATTGCGCTCTGTGATATCCTCTTTTTGCCGACTCTCTGTAAAGCTCTATCGCCTTTTCGTAATTCTTTTCAACGATATAACCCTCATAATAATAATCCGCAACTCCATAAAGAGCAAAAGCATCTCCCTGCTCTGCGGCAAGAGAAAACCACTTAAGCGCCTCCACATCGTTTTTATCTACGCCCTTTCCTCTTTGATAGCACATTCCGAGATTGTACTGCGCATTCGCCGAGCCTCCATTTGCCGCAAGAGTGTACCACTTTACCGCCTCGGTAAAGTTCTGCTCGCATCCGTCACCTTGCTCGAGCGCAACCGCTAAGTTAAACTGCGCCTCGACGTTATTTTGCTCTGCCGAAAGCCTCCAGAAATATACCATTTTTTCCAAATTTCTTTCTACTCCCGTTCCGTGACAGTAGCAAAAGCCCAAAATATATTGCGAATCGGGCTCACCCTGCGCCGCCGCCCGCTCAAACCATGTTATTGCCTCGGAAATATTTTTCTCTGTAAGCGTTCCTCTGTAATAAGAGTTAGCGACGTTAAACTGTGCAGATACGTTTCCCTGCTCTGCCGCAAGCAAATACCATTTCATCGCTTGCTCGTTACTCTGCTCGACGCACGTTCCCGTTTCATACGCAACACCGAGGTCGTATTGAGCAAGAGCGTAGCCGTTCTCTGCCGCAATCTTCCACCATTTTATAGCCTCCGCCTCATTTTTTTCGGTACCGTAGCCGCAAAAATAAGAGCCTCCAAGCCTATACTGTGCCTCAACGTCACCCTCGTTTGCGTGCTTAAGCAAATACATAAAGGTTAAAATCCGTCTTTCCTCGCAAAGATCGCCGTACGCTTTTTCCGCCGCTTTATTTCCTTGCTCTATTGATTTTTTAAGCCATTTCTCCGCCTCACCGAAATTTCTCTCGACACCTTGACCCTTGTAATAGCAAAATCCTATCGAATATTGCGCATTGTCGTTTCCATTCTCGGCAATAGGCATCCATAGCCTTACCGCCTCATCGTAGTTTTTCTCTACTCCGTATCCACCGTAATAGCAAAGACCGAGGGAAAATTGAGCATCCTCGTCACCGCCGTCGACCGCAAGAGAATAAAGTCTTACAGCCTCATCATAATTTTTCTCTACGCCATATCCGTAAAAATAGCAAATACCGAGATTCCTTTGAGCTGCGGTATGATTTTTCTCTACCGCAAGGGAAAACCATTTTACCGCCTCGTCATAATTCCGCTCAACGCCCTCACCGTAATAATAACAGTTTCCAATAGCGTTTTGAGCGCTTACAACGCCCCCCTCTGCCGAAAGCATATACCACCTTGCCGCCTCGGTAAAATTCTGCTCTACGCCTCTACCGTAGTAATAGCAATTACCTAAATTGCACTGTGCGGGCGGGTGTCCCTTTTCTGCCGAAAGAGCATAATATCGAGCCGCCATAGCCAAATCCTGCTCGACGTAAAGCCCGTTACTGTAAAAATAACCGAGATTATGCAAGGCCTTGTCAAATCCCTGCTCTGCCGCAAGTGAATAAAGCTCGAAAGCCTTTTGATAGTCCTTTTCAACTCCCAAGCCGAATCCGTAGCAATATCCAAGTCCGTTTTGCGCGGGTGCGTAGCCCTGCTCTGCCGAAAGTCTGTAATATCTTACCGACTCCTCGTAGCTCTGCTCTATACCCTCGCCAAGATTATAGCAATATCCGAGTCTATGCTGAGCGGGTGCGTAGCCTTGCTCTGCCGAAAGCTTGTACCATCTCACCGCCTCGACCCAATCCTTTTCGACGCCCTCGCCCTTATAATATGCCTCTCCAAGCTCATATTGAGCTTCCGCATCATTTTGCTCCGCTCTATTTAAAAGCTCCGCAAGAAAAACATTGTCAAAACTCATATTCACACTCTCCATTATCTGATATTATTAAATCAAATCACTCAACGCTATAAAATCATCCGTCATATCCGTAAAGGTATGGTCAGCACCGCTCACCGTTAATATCTCTCCGTGATGAAGCCTCAAGTACGGAATATAAGATGCCGACGGGTCATGCTCACCGTAGACGAATATCACTCGCTTTTGAGAAATTTCGCTTAATGCCTCAATCGACTTATGAAAATTTATCATAAGAGGCATATTTACAAGAAGCATATTTGAAAAATCAAACCTTTTACTGAAATAAGTAAGACCCACATATGCTCCGCGCGATGAGCCGATAAAATTAAGCTTAGCTTTGAAATTGAATTTTGATATAAATTTATTTATTAAATCCACGTCATATTCAAGCAAATACTCCTCCGACGGATACGGATATGCCGAGCATATTACGGTAGCTCCGAGCCTATCGTGAAGCCTATGAGCGATTTTTAAATATTTTTCATCATAACCCGGTATCGACCCGCCCGCTCCGCACTTAATAAAAAATATATTTTCGTTACCGTGCAAGGCTCCGTATTTTAATTCATATCCGTCTATGATTTGACTGACCGTTTTATCAAAATCCATACCGCAAAAAAGCTCTCCTTAAAATCCGTATTTTGAGGATGTTGCCGAAAGCCATTCCGCAGCCTTTCTTACGCCATCCTCCGAGCATTCAAACTCGGCGCGCTCAAAATCCGTCTTTTCCGCTCCCATATTCCACGGTTGAATAATATATGATTCCGCAACAAGCTTAAAGCTTGCCTCCTCACCGCTCGACGTATCGGCATAAACCTTAAAATTAAAGGTCTTAGTACCAAGACAACCGCCGTCGGATACAGTTCCAAGCGATGACGTATATACGTTAGTAACGAATTTTCCCTCGTTAGGGCTTATAAGCCAATGAAATCTCGGCAAATCTACTTGCATAATTCTACCTCTTATATTTTATATCTTTCTGTTATATCTATTGTATTTAAATACGCATAAATGAGCATAATGGGGCTATCTCGTTATAATTTTGAGATAACCCCCTTATATCTTTATCAAGGATAAAACAATCCTCTTTTTTCTTTTTAATAATAGCTACGCAAGAAACGATAGCAATCGGCAATACAGCTCCCACCGCAATAGCCGAGCCGCATCCGTCGCCGCCCTCACCCGTTTCCGACGAGCTTTCCGAGCCGTCAACTACGGAGCCGCCCGCTCCTACGCCACCTACGTTAAGATTAAGCGTTACAAGGTCGCAGGTTTTGCCGTTATTGAATTTAACAACGTAAGTAACGGTATGCGCTCCGTTTGAAAGCGTAGAGGTATCGGCTTCTATATCAAAGAGCTTTGCCTTATCGCCCGCCTTTTTCTTAGCATCGGCATTCGGTGTCTTTGCCTTTGAGCCTAAAACTGTATTTTCTGCGTTGCCGTCAAAATAATATCCAAATTCCTTTATTGCAGTTGAAAATCCCGCAAAGCCCTCGATACCAAGCTTTTGACCTGCGTTCAACTCAAAGGTGTCTACCTCTTTAATTTTTGTGCCGTCGAGCATAAACTTGCTAATACCGCTACCGATATGCTCCTTAACCTTCTTTAGGTCGGAATTAATTGCATACTTATTTGGAACAACGGGCGCTTGAGTTTCCTCAGGCTCGGCTGCCTTTGTCGACGTCAACTGATAAATAGGCGCTCCGCCCGTTCCTACCATATAACCCGTCTGTCCGTTATATTTTACCTGATAGCAGGTCTTATTTATTATCTTTGTTACCTCAAACACAGTGCCGTAAGGAATAACCGTGTAATCGTTTCCGCTGAGGTTTGTGGTCTTGTAAAGATTTTTGTCGGTTTCGCCTATCCAAAGTCCTGTGGTGGGGTTAGCACCCGAATAGTCAACCTTAAGAGCCTTATCGTTAGCCTTATACGGAGGAGTACCAAATCCGAGGAATTTATAATAATCTCTGTCATAGCTCTTACAGAAAACACCGCCGCCCTCTGCGTTAAATGCTCCGCCGCTTGTGTTTCCCTCTATGGTATAAACCTTTCCGTCCTTGCAATAACGAACTATACCAATGTGACCGCCACCTGTAAAGAATACTAAGTCGCCCGTCTTGGGAGTGTAATTACTGCTCGCATCGTGTCCGTAGCCTGCATTTTTCATATTTTGATACCAACGGGGACAGTAAATATCACGCCATACCGTCTGCTTAGACGTGCTTGTGGTTGCTCTGGATTGGAATAAGCAGAACGAAACATAAGCCGCGCACCAAGCATAAGCCGAGCCCTCGCCATAGTTACGGCAAAATTCGGTATAATTTCCGCTACCGTTTTGTGTTCCGTTAAAGCCCGACGTGCCGTTTCCCTCGGAATAGCTTATGTGAGCAAGCGCCACCGCAAGAGTATCGGTAACACCGTCGCCCGTAAGCTCTATCGAGGTAAGATTTTTATAATATCTTGAATTTTTATAAGCATCCGAAACGCCTGCCGCTCCCGTTGCGTATGTAATTTTTTCCGCAGAAGCATTTATCGTAAGCACAGAAAACAGCATAAATGCGCAAAGCAATATACTGAATATTCGCACCGTTATTTTCTTCATATATTTATATCTCCTTTTAACAAATTAAAATTTGAAAAAATTAACTCTATACACAGTTATTGTATCATTTTTTTAACGGAATGTCAATAAAATACCGAGGCGACAAAAAATCTTCGTAAATATGCACTAATTTATTCAACTGTTTTTATTGAATTTGCGGAGGTAAAATTAAAGACCGAACGGAGTTACCTCAAGGAGCAAGCTATACCGTCAAGGATATCATAGAAGTCTGCTTGCTGACTAAAATAAGGCGACCCACGTTATCGCAGGCCGCCAAGTATAAATTTATTTTTTAGAATAGTGAAAATATTTCTTTATAAAAAGGCTTTCGCAAAGAAATAATTTTTAATCGTGCTTTTTCTTTTTAGAAAGTATTGCACCCGCAAAAACGGTGATTGGTAATACAAATCCAGCCGCAATAGTCGAGCCGCATCCGTCGCCGCCCTCACCCGTTTCCGACGAGCTTTCCGAGCCGTCAACCGAGCCGCCCACGTTAAGATTAAGCGTTACAAGGTCGCAGGTTTTGTTATTAAGAAGCTTAACAACGTATGTAACGGTATGCGCTCCGTTTGAAAGCGTAGAGGTATCGGCTTCTATATCAAAAAGCTTTGCCTTATCGCCCGCCTTTTTCTTGGCATCTGCATTCGGCTCTTTAGGATTTATTCCCCAAACCGCACCTTCTGCGTTTCCGTCAAAATAATATCCGAATTCCTTTATGTAAGCCGAAAATCCCGCAAAGCCCTCGATACCAAGCTTCTGACCCGCACTCACCTCAAAGGTGTCTACCTCTTTAATTTTTGCACCGTCAAGCGTAAACTTGCTAATACCGCTACCGATATGCTCCTTAACCTTTTTTATATCGTCGTTAACGGCATACTTATTCGGAACGACCTTAGCCTCGGTTTCCTCGGGAGCGGCGCTCGCAGATGACGTAGACGTAAACTGATATATTGAGCTTTTAGCGTTTCCACCGACGTAACCTGTCTTGCCGTCATATTTTACCTCAAAGCAATCCTTGCTGACTACCTTAGTTACCTCAAAGGACGTTCCCTTAGGAATTTTTGTTGACGAGCCGCTAAGACTCTTGCTTTCAAAAAGATATACCTCTTTTTCGCCTATCCAAAGTCCCGCAGTGGGATTTGCTCCGGTATAGTCGACCTTATTAGCCTTATCATTAGTCTTATAAGGCATAGAGCCGAAGCCCAAGAAATTCGAATAGCTTCTTTCATAGCTCTTGCAGAAAACACCGCCGCCCTCTGAATTAAAGCCACTCTTTAAGGTATTACCCTCTATCGTGTAAACCGTTCCGTCCTTAACGTATCTTACAATTCCTATATGTCCGCTACCCTTAAAGAATACAAGGTCGCCCGACTTAGGTGTGTAGCTGCTGCTTGCATCGTGACCGTAGCCACACTTTTTAAGGTTTTCATACCACTTAGGACATCCAACCTCACGCCAAATATAATTTTTATCGCCCATATGGTTACGCGCCCACGCACCCTGCGTATTTTGGTCTGTGCAACGTGATTGGAGTAAGCACCAAGAAACGAATGCCGCGCACCAAGCGTATGAATAACCGCCAACAGAGCCCATATTGTAGCAATACTCCGTAAAATTACCCGTTGTATTCTGCAAGCCGTTGAAGCCCTCTTGATTGCTTCCCTCAGTGTATCCTATCTGCGAAAGCGCAACCGCCAAAACGTCGGTAACACCGTCGCCCGTAAGCTCTATCTTAGTTAGATTTTTATAAAATCGAGAGCCCTTGTAAGCAGATGAAACATCATTCGAGCCCTTTCTGTAAGTAACGGTTTCTGCCGACGTATAAATAGCAAATCCCGAAAATAGCATCAAAGAGCAAAGCAAAGCTGATAATATTCGTATTACTCTTTTATTCATATTTTTACCTCTTTTTCTTTATTTTGTCCATACAAGAAAATTATACCATAAAATCGGTCGAAAAGTCAACAAAATTGAGCAACCGCAAATAATCTTTGGTAATTTGCGCCAATTTGCAGATAGCTTTTTTATATATTATGCAATTAATCTAAGGTGAAAAAGAAGCGGTGTTTTATGGGCGCTGCCCAAACCCGCAAGCTTTTGAAAAAGCTTGACCAAAACTTTCATGCATGGGTGCAGTGCAAACATTCTGCGTTCATTCGTTAGCCGCACTCATTGTAGCAAAAAAAGAACCCTCCGCGGAGAGTTCTTTTAAAGGGGTTTGGGGACTGAGTCATTCAGATGCAGAAGTCGTGATTTGGTTCTCGTCGGCGTACAAAGGTACGCCAGAGGGCCAAAGCGCGGCTAAAAAACACACATAAAAATGGAATTTGAGAGATTTTTCTCGAAAAATTCCTACAAAAAACAGCTTAA
>JAZRGA010000002.1:0-8476 GCA_045643945.1 Eubacteriales bacterium
ATAGCAAGTAACCTTGCTTGAGATAGATTGGATAGGGGCTGATTTTTAAGTCAGCCCCGATTTTTTTTGTTAAAAGTATTGTAAAAAAATAAAAAGTGTGATACAATTACTGTGAATAAGTGTAGAAGGTATTAATTATTAATGAAGAAAATTGAAATATACACCGACGGTGCATGCCGTGGAAATCCCGGAGTTGGCGGATGGGGTGCGATACTCGTTTACGGCAACGTTGAAAAGGAGCTTAGCGGCGGCGCGGCGGAAACTACGAATAATCGAATGGAGCTGATGGCTGCGATTGCGGCTATGGAGGCGCTCAAAGAGCCCTGTGAGATAGTTTTGACGTCGGACTCTAAGTATTTGACCGATGCTATAAATAAAGGGTGGCTTAAGTCTTGGAAGGCGCGCGGATGGAAAAAGGCGGATAAGTCTGCGGTTCTTAACGTCGAGCTTTGGCAGAAAATAGACATATTGATAAATATTCACAAGGTTACCTTTATTTGGGTACACGGCCACGCAGGACATCCGTATAACGAAAGATGCGATGCCCTTGCAACGGCATTTGCCGATAGCTTGAAGTAATAATATAAAAGGTATTAGTATGCAGATAGTAGATATAGTAAAAAATCAAAGCTTTGATGCCGAAAGAGCATTTTACGGAAGTCAGGGCGTAAAGGTAATAAATTGTAAATTTGATGGCGAGGCAGACGGCGAAAGCGCTTTTAAGGAAAGTGCAAATATAGAGGCAGAGGACTGCTATTTTAATTTGCGCTATCCTTTTTGGCATGATAGCTTCGTTGTTATAAATAATTGTGAAATGACTCCCTTGTGCAGAGCGGCTTTGTGGTATTCAAGAAATATTACGGTAAAAAATTCTTTAATGCACGGAATTAAGGCGTTAAGAGAATGTGAAAACGTATTGCTTGAAAACGTGGACGTGCTTTCTACCGAATTTGGTTGGTTTTCGAAAAACGTAGAGGCTTCTTCGTCGGTTGCCGAGGGAGAATATTTTATGTTTAAAGCTGAAAATCTTAAATTTAAGGACGTTAATTTTAAGGGTAAATATTCCTTTCAGTACATAAATAATGCGGTGTTTGAAAATTGCGTTCTTGAAACCAAGGATGCGTTTTGGCACGGAAAAAACGTAATTGTTCGCAACTGTGTGGTAAAGGGTGAGTATCTTGCGTGGTATAGTGAGAATGTCACCTTTGAAAATTGTGTGATATACGGTACGCAACCGCTTTGCTATTGTAAAAATTTAAAGCTTATAAATTGCGAGATGCACGGTGCAGACCTTGCATTTGAGCGCTCCGAGGTTTACGCTACCTTGAGTACGCCTATTATAAGTATAAAAAATGCTTTGTCGGGAGAAATACGTGTTCCCTCGGCTTCTGAGATAATTAAGGATAACGACGCTTGTAAGTGTAAAATAATTTTAGATGAGCAGGCTTGAATTTTGATTGAATACATAATAGAAGATAGAATAGGAGATAGAAAATGACCTTCAATTTGATTTCTGTAGCCGTCTTGCTTGTAGCGGCGCTTATAATTCTAATAGAAGTCGTAAGGGCGATACGCAGGGGACGAAATAAAACTCTGGTAACTCTTGCATCGCTTTTTTTGGCTACCTTTCTTTCGATAATAGCTACGAGATTTATTTCCGATATTTTTGCGGGACACGTCTTAAGGCTTATAACCAAGATGTTTGATATTTCCGAAATAGCAGAGAAAATTCCAAGCATAGAGAATATTTTGTTTGCTTATTCCGATTCGATTATAGCGCCTGCATTATTTTTACTCGTATTTGTTTTAATGCGTATTATAATAGCGATAGTAGTAAAAATCGTTTACAAGGCAAACGAGGGAAAGCAGGAAAACAAAAAATATGAGAGTGAGGAGTCGCCTCGCTATAAAAGAAGTCCTAAGCTTACAAACGGCTTGCTAGGCGCATTGTGCGGCTTTGTTGCCGTGGTGATTTTTATATCTCCTGCGATGGGAACTCTCAAAACTGTTACAAATACCTTTAAAAATATGAATGAGCAGCCGAAGCTTTTTAATATGAAAATAAAGCAGAGCGCGGTTGATTATTTTGATAAATGCTCAAATGATTTTGTAGGTAACCTTGTTTATTATTGCGGAGGAAATATTATTTACGCATCGGTTGCATCCTCCGATTTGAACGATAATTATTTCGGACTTCTCAGAGAATTAAAAAACACCTTCAAGACGGCGGGAAATCTTCTTTTAATAGATAATTACTTAAATCGCATCGACACCGCAACCGAGGAAGAAAAGCAAATGCTTAGAGATTTGGGAGGTGAGGTTGACAAAGCCGAAACGCTTAAAGCGGCAACCTCGGATATTATTCCTGTTCTTGCCAAAAAATGGCTTAATGACGAGGAATATGAGGGAAATCCAAAGCCTAAGGTAGGCAAGACCTGCGAATCCTTCTTTGATAAAATGCTTTACGTTTGTAAATCAAGCACGCCCGATACGGTAGGAGCTGACCTTTCATCGCTTCTTAACGTATATCTTATAGCTTACGAAAACGGTATTCTCGCTTCGGAAAACTATAAGGAGATGGTAGAAAAGGCTAAATCAACGGGGGCGTTTGAGCTTATAAAGCAAGAGCTTAATAAAAATCCCAGAATGGCGGGAATATCACTTGATATAGATACAATGGGCGTGAAGACGATAGCATCGGCGCTTCAAAGCTTTAATTTTGAAAATTATGAAACGCTTATGGGCGATATAACTAATACTCTTAACAATGCTATGAATCTTGACGGTCAGGAGCGGCTTGATTACGTTACTAATTTGACTAAGGATTATATCCATAAATACGGTATAGACGTTGGCGATGACGTTGCGAATGAGGTTGCAAGGCGACTTATTGATGAGCTTGTAGACCATAGAGAAGCGGTTACCGTTGACGACCTTAAGGAATTCTGGGATAAGTATTCGGTAAAGAAAAAGGAAACGAATTCGACGCCCAATATTCCCTTCGATATTTTGACTCCTCCGCAAGGCACTGATGATGAAAACGGCGGGCTTGGTGATATCATCGACGGCGAGCTTGGTGACATCGTTGACGGCGAGCTTGGTGATATTATCGGTGACCAAAACGGCGACGGTGTAGTTGACGAGAATGATTTGCTTATCGATGAACCTTCTTATGAGGAAGAAACTCACGGTTATAATTATTAAGTTGATTTTTGATAATAGTAATCGATATAAATTTTAGATAATTTGGTGGTAGGAATGAATATAGAATTTATTGTTACTTACATAGCAAAGGGCTTATTACTGTTTATAAGTATGATTTTATACATCTACCTTTTTTCCTCGGTAATCCCTAATTTTATAATGAAATTGAGGGTTAAGGGTGAAAATACCTGCGACAGAGGATTAAAGAGATTTACTTATCCTAACGGAAGATGCGTGCTTTATGAAACCGAGCTTAGTGTAAGAGAGTACGTTAGCAGCTACGCGCTTTATACAGAGGACGGTTATAAGTATATAAAGTGTAAGGCTGCTCCTTACGTTAGCGCCCTTAGATACGATATATACGCCTTTAACGTAAATAATAAGCTTATCGACGTTATCGGTGTGAGCGAGGTGCTTGGTAAAGATTGTTATACCGAGTCGGTGGCTTTACCGCCCGAAACCTCCTACGTTAGATTTGTTTTGCGCAGAGCCGATGATAGATATTATTCTAACAGTATTTTGCTTGGATATTCACCCGTACGCTACGTTGTGTGCGCTACGGTTATTGCTCTTGCTACTGCGCTTGAGGGAACTCTTATATATGTATTAGCAAAGGATATCCTTTTTAACGCGCTTAGAATAAAAATTCAACTTGCGAGTGTTACGGGAATGATATTTGCTATTTTAGGAATAGCCCTAACCGTTGCGGGACTTACCGTTCTCGCTTACCGTAGAAACGTGAAAAAGGTGATAAACAAATGAGTGAATTGCAGATAATTTCAAAGGGCTTATACAAGGGCGACGTTGATAAAGCCTTTCCGATTGAGGTAAAGGAATATATTTTTGCGCGTGAAAACGGTAAAAAATGCTTGCTTCTGAGATTTTTCAATAGCTCGGAAATTAACCTTACCGCTATAAGCTTTTGGTTGATACAGAAAAATTCCTACGGAGAGAAAATTCGTAGAAAAAAGATAACCCTTGAGGGCATTTACGCTATGTCGGGAAAGGTATTTTCGCCTAACGAGCGCTTCTGGGTTGACGATATATGTGCCGATTTCGAGGTCAGAATGGTGTCGGCATTCTCGGGCGAGTATGAATATAAGGCTCACGACGGAGAGGGATTTGTCAGATATCCGATAAATGAAAATAAAAATGTTGTAATAAAGAGAAAACCCTTTTGTACGCAACGCTCTAAAATCAATAAAAAGGCTAAATATATGACGTTGATACTTGTTTTTGCAATAATTTTAATTGCATTTGCAATTATCTGGCCCTTCTTCTATGAGGAGGTTCTACCCGTCATCAAGGAAGCTATACGAATTGGTTGGGATATCTTTAAAAAGGCTCTTGCAAGCTTTTTTAGAATGATAGGTGAGCTTTTAACAAATCTTTTTGATAGCAAGAAGGCTTAAATATTTAGGAGATAAGTATGTTAAAGCATAAATTCATAATAGAGAGGCTTAGCGAGGCGCAAAAAATCAAGATACTTACCGACGTAAGATGTCTTGAGAGCGACGAATATGCAAGGCTTGGCGTTCCTACGTTTAAGCTTTCATACGTTGAGGGCTACAAGCGTGAGCTTTATCCGAGTCCTGCGTCATTGGCTAATTCCTGGAATAAAAAAGTTATATCCGAGGTTGCGAGCGATATAGCCGTCGGAATGTCTGTCGATGGGACAAGCACGGTGGTAGTTCCAAGCCCTGTTGCAAAATTAAATTTAAATGATATCGCAACCACGGAGGACCCGTATCTTTCCTCTAAGCTGACAGAGGAATATCTTTTAGCAATAGGAAAAACGGGTATGGGCGTTGTTGTCGACGGTGCTTATTTTGACGCTAATGACGTTTCAAGATTGGATAAGACGGTTGACGAGCGCTTAATAAATGAGTTTGTTATAAGACCCTTTAAAAAGGCTACCGAAAACAAGAAATGCAACGGATTTGCGGTAAGCTCCGATATTGACGTAAGAAATTACGAAACGGTAAACACCGAAATATCCGATAAGGTAAGCGAGGCGGTAGCAGGCTCTTACGTTTTGTGTAAGAATATAATCCCCGAGGATACCGTTGCCCGAATAGTTAAGGGGCATATATGTCTTGACGGCTCGGAGCTTGTTTTAAAGGCGGCAACCGACAGATATAAGCGCTTGAAGAATGAGATATCTAAGGGTAAGGTAAGCGCTTGCGAGCTTGATGCCGAAATAGAAAACGGCAGTGCATTTCCGCCTGAGAAGATAGACGAGGCGGTCGATAGAGTGCTTGAGTTTGCTTTTGATTGCGCTAAGGATTATAAGGGCAAGCTAAGCTCCTATACTCCAAGTGCAACCATTGTAAAAAACGCATCCTATGAGTCTACTGTTTTGCTAAAAAACAAAAACGGCATTTTACCGCTAAAGACGGGAACTGTTGTAGGACTTGTCGGTGATATTATTGTAAACTATAACGGTGAAGAAACCGATAATTCGGATAAAGCCAACGATTTGGCGTATTATATGCGCAATCAAGGCTGCGTTGCGTCGGGATTTTTACGCGGATATTCGATGTGTGAGGATAGAAGCGAGAGCCTTTTGCCAGAGCTTGCGATGTCACTTGCAAGCGTTGACACTGTATTTCTCTTTATGGGAACTAATCCTAATAGGGAAGCGCAGATGATAAAAACGCAAAATCTTTATCTTCCCGCAAATCAGCTTGCGGCTCTTGAAGCAATTCATAAGGCGGGAAAGAAGATAGTTGCAGTCGTTTCGAGCAATCTTTCCTTTGATACCACATTTGACTCATTAGTCGATGCATTGTTGGTAGCGCCGCTCAATACAAAATACGGCGCAGAGGCGGCAATAGATATTATAATGGGTAAGGCTCAGGCTATCGGAAGACTTGCAAACACTCTTTACAGAAATACCGAGCTTATAGATAAAAAGCAAAGCTATTATCTCGACTTGCCGAGCGCAAGAGTCGGTACGTTTTTGGGATACAGATATTACGATACGGCAGGATTTGACGTTGCGTATCCCTTTGGATTTGGTGTATCGAACGCTAAATTCAAATATTCAAATATATCTGTACAAGCAAATAGCGTTGTATTCACTGTTAAAAACAAGGGAAAGAGCGTTGCAACCGAGGTTGTTCAGCTTTACGTCGGCTTGAAAAAATCAAATCGCTTAAGTCCTAAAAAGGAGCTTGTGGGATTTGAAAAAATAACTCTCCAGCCCGATTCCACGATGACTCTTTCGATTGCGCTTGACAATTTGGAGCGCTTTGACAGTGTGAGAGGAGAGTGGGCGTTTGAAGAGGGAGAATACATTCTTTACATCGGTACTTCGGTGAGCGATATAAAGCTTACGCATAAGATAATGCTTGGAAATGCGACTCTTGAAAACGTCAATGAGCGCGCTTCGGATTATTTACAGTCCGTAACTAATATTATTTCAGATAGATTTACGTTGGAGGCAGATTATAAGCTTATGAAAAGGAATGCACGAAATATAATTTTTGGTATTGGCTCGTTGCTTTTGTCAATCGCGATGTTTGTTTTTTCACCTATGGCGGGAAGTGTTGGAATATTTTTCACCGTTGTTGCGGCAATTCTTGCGGTTGCGGGCGTAGTATTCTTTATTCTTGAGGGACTTGACAGAGGCAAGCTTCATAAGAGCGAAAGAGAAATGATAAATGAGGCAAACAAGGAGCAATTTAAGGATTCTCAGAATATATCCGAATTTTCCGCGGCTCAGGTATTTGCAGATGAGTTTGATAAGATGGGAAGCGCAGCGAAAAAGGCGCAGACTCCCGTTCAGGCAAAGGGTGAAAATTATCTTGAATATGTAAATCAAGACCTTACATTTAAGGATGCGTCCGAGCAGTTTATCGCCTTTGCCGCTTCGAGAGGATATAAGCTTGACGAGAGCTCTGCAAGAGAAATTTTTGCGGCTATGTCATCGTCAAGACTTATCATTACTAAGGGAATGACAAACGATGCATTTGCTTCGGCGCTCAGAGTTATTTCCGAATACTTTGGAACTACCGTTGGCGTCGACGTTGTTGACCATACTTACGTTAACGAAAATAGCGCTTTGTATAAGACCTTTGGCGGAGAAAAGCGTAAAACCGCTCTTGCAAACGTAATTGAGCGCTCATCTGAGGAAAAATCCAAGGTACATATTGCCGCGCTCAGCGACGTTACCTTTACGCAGATATCCGAATATTTCGTACCGTTTGCGAGATATATTCGCAATCCCAGAAATGCAACGGTTATAGATGCTGTCGACGAAAACGGTGAGAACGTAAAATTCAAGCCCTCCGAAAATTTGTGGTTCTTCTTAAATCTTCGTATGGGTGAGAGTCTTAAGAATATCCCCTCGTATATTTCCGAGCTTGCTTCGGTGATAAAGATAGATTATAGCGGAGCAGTTCCGACGAGAACAATGATTTCCGTAGCGCCGTTTAATTATTATCAGTTTGATTATATGCTCGATAAAATAAAGGCTACCAACGGTATTTCCGAGGGTGTGTGGAAAAAGGTGGATTCCTTTACCGACTTTGTAAGAAGCAGTACACCGTACCTTTTGAATAACAGAGTTTGTATTTCCATAGAGAAGTTTTATGCGGTATTCAGTGCTTGCGGTGGAAATGAGGGTGAGGCTCTTGACAGAGCGTTGAGCGCAAGAGTTATTCCGTCTGCGGTTGTTGCACTTAACGGTGTTGAAAATACCGAGGCTAAAAATCTTTCCGAAAAGCTTGAAATGATATTCGGAGAAGAAAATATAGAGGTTTCGCGCTCCGCAATAAGAGCGTCGGGTACAACGGTACTTTAAAAAATAACGGTAATAAGGAGAGGTCAACAGATGTTAGACATAATTCGCCGCTTTGGCGGTAGTGCGTTAGGTGTGTCCTATGATGATATATTAACGTTTTTTACCTCCGAAACAGCAATAATAGTATATGTTTTTATTATACTTGCAATAATTGCCGTTTTAGTGGTATCGGTAATTTTCTCAAAGTCAAAGGATGATAATAATGACGTAGAGGCGCTTTCCGTATCCGCCGCTGAAGCTATATCGGTAAAGATTCCTCAAAGCAATCAAGTCGAAGCTAAAAAAAGCGTAAGCGCAGAAAGCTCAACAAGCGAGCGCTTTTGTATGCTTAGCGCAATAGACAGAAAGCGAAACGGCTACGGACATTCAAGCTACAAGCAGAACGTAACGCTTGAGGAGTTTTGCGATAATTTTAGAAATTATGCCGCATACCGACACGGACTCTATTACGATATAGAGGATATA
>JAZRGA010000003.1:0-3110 GCA_045643945.1 Eubacteriales bacterium
GTTTTTGGCGCTACCTTTTTTCAAAAAGGTAGCAAAAATCCTAACACAATCTAACCATAAAAAAGGCACAACCGGAAGTTTATCCGAAGCGCGTTGGTATCATGAGCTTGATACTCCGCAGGGGATAAAGACAGTTGTGCGTAACGCTGTGGAGTTGGTGCCGCCTACAGCATTTATGATTATACTACAAAAAACGCGATTTGTAAATAGTCTATTTTACACGATTTTTCAACAAAAATTTCGTCAAAAAAGATACATAATAGAAAAAATCACCCATTTGGGGCACTAATTTTGTGTTATTTTTATAATACTGTGACATAGATGTCATACCTAAAAAACAACAATTCGTAGATGTGCATAATAAGCGACGCAAAAATTTGTTTATTTTTATGATCGGCACATAAAAACTAGAAGATAAGCCCTCCTTATTAAAGTTTTATTTATAAAAGCAATAAAATATGAAAAAAAGTATAGCAAAATCAGAAAAAGTATGATATAATAAAGTGATATAATATATATTGATGAAAAAATCGAACAAAAAATGCGTTCGAGCTTTAAAAAATACCAAAAACAAGCAATTATAGATATCAAAAAATAACAAAGCAATCAAAAATATCAGGAAAAGGAAAAAATAATGGCAAAATACATAGAAAAAACAGAGGAGGTAACACTCCCCGTCATAGCGCTCCGAGGCGCAGTAGCGTTTCCCGGAGTAACCCTCAGCTTTGAAATTGAGGACGAGCTTTGCATATCGGCGGCAGAAGCAGCCTTTGAAACCGACACGCCCGTAATAATATGCGCACTTACCGATTTTTCAAGCTCAAGCATAAACCCCAAAAAGCTTGCAAAGGTCGGAACTGTTTCACAAATCAAGCAATCGGTTAAAAATCCCGAGGGTAATATGAGAATAATCACCGAGGGACTCTCTCGCGCAAGCATAATCAGCTTTGACAAATTTGCAACCTACTATTGCGCAAGAGCAACGGCAAGAACCTTTACGCCCCTCGAAAACGATTCGATAAAAAATCAAGCCGCATGCCGAGCTATACTCACCCAAACAGAGGAGCTTTCTAAGCTTCTTCCCTCGGTAAGCGACGATATGACGTCGGCGGCAAAGGGAATTAAAAACCCCGCCCTGCTTGCTGATTTCGTTGCGTCAAATATGCTCGTCAAGCCCTCGGATAAGCAAAAGGTGCTTGAATGCTTCGACCCTAAAAAGCGCATAGAGCTTCTTATGTCGCTTCTTAAGGAGGAAGCGGAAATTCTCGAATGTGAGCTTCAGATACACAAAAGAGTCCGTTCAAATCTCAATCAAAATCAAAAGGAATTTTACCTTCGCGAGCAGATACGCGTTATAAAAAATGAGCTTGGCGAAAGCGACGACATCGACGAATACGGCGATAAAATATTCTCTCTTAAAGCGCCCGACGAGGTTAAGGAAAAGCTTGCAAAGGAGCTTGACAGACTTACGAAAATGCCATTCGGCTCGTCTGAAGCATCGGTTATCAGGTCATATTTGGATACCTGCCTTGAAATTCCGTGGCAGACCTCAACCACCGACCGACTCGACGTTGCGGCGGCTTCAAAAATACTCGACGCAGACCACGACGGACTCAACAAGGTAAAGGACAGAATACTCGAATTTTTAGCAGTAAAGCAATTAAATCCCTCGCTTAAAAATCAAATTCTCTGTCTTGTAGGCCCTCCAGGTGTGGGTAAGACCTCGATTGCGGCATCTATTGCAAGAGCGATGAAGCGTAAATACGTTCGCGTTTCGCTTGGCGGCGTTCGTGACGAGGCAGATATAAGAGGACACAGAAAAACCTACGTCGGCTCAATGCCAGGTAGAATAGTTAATGCGCTTGTCGAAGCAAAGAGTAAAAATCCGCTTATGCTTCTTGACGAAATAGATAAGCTTACTCGCGACTCCCACGGCGACCCCGCTTCAGCCCTCCTTGAGGTGCTTGACGGTGAGCAAAATCACACATTCCGCGATCACTTTGTTGAAATGCCGCTCGACCTCTCGGAATGTCTGTTTATCGCAACGGCAAATACGCTCGACACCGTTCCGAAGCCCTTGCTTGACAGAATGGAGGTTATTGAGCTTACCACCTACACTCGCACAGAAAAGCTTGCAATTGCAAAAAATCATCTTATCCCGAAGCAGCTTAAGCGTCACGGACTCAACAAAAGATTACTTAACATCAAGGATGATGCAATCTGCGAATTGATCGATTTCTACACCCGCGAATCGGGAGTACGCTCGCTCGAACGCAAAATCGCAGAGCTTGCAAGAAAGGCGGCTCGTCGATTGGTTGAGGATGAAAAGCTCAAAAGCATAAAAATAAGTGCCGCCGACGTTTCACTTTATCTCGGTGCGCGCAAAATAATACCCGAAACGGTTTCCGACCTTGACGAGGTAGGAGTTGTAAACGGACTCGCCTACACCTCTGTCGGCGGTGACGTTCTTAAGGTAGAGGCGGCAATTCTTGACGGTAGCGGAAAGCTTGAGCTTACAGGCTCGCTTGGCGACGTGATGAAGGAATCGGCAAAAATTGCTGTGAGCATCGTTCGTTCGCTTGCAAAGGACTACGGTATCGACCCCGATTTCCATAAAAACAAAGACATACACCTTCATTTCCCCGAGGGAGCAACTCCCAAGGACGGACCCTCCGCAGGCGTTACGATAGTTACCGCACTTGTCAGCGCACTTTCGGGAAGACCTGTAAAGCGCAACGTCGCTATGACGGGCGAGATTTCGCTCCGCGGAAAGGTGCTTGCTATTGGAGGACTTAAGGAAAAGACTATGGCGGCATATTCCTACGGAATAAAAGACGTTCTTATCCCTCGCGACAATATGCGCAATCTCGACGAATGTGATACCGAGGCTACCGCGCATCTCAACTTTATTCCCTGCGACACCGTTCAAGACGTTTTAAAATCGGCGCTTGCGGATAATTAAATTAGTTAGTTTGTGTTAGGATTTTTTGCTACCTTTTTGAAAAAAGGTAGTAAGAAAACCTTTAATCGGGGATTGTCTTAGCTTACATTCTACGCTCGACGGTCGAGCCAACAATGTTCGCACCGCACCCACGCAGCAAAGTTTTGGT
>JAZRGA010000004.1:0-5955 GCA_045643945.1 Eubacteriales bacterium
TACTCCGCTTTTTCTTTGACACACAAGGCGCAAAGAAAAAGGCTTAGCAAAAAGAAACGCCGTTTTTATGGGCTCTGCCCAGACCCGCAAGCTTTTGAAAAAGCTTGACCAAAACTTTGCTGCGTGGGTGCAGTGCGAACATCAATTATTCGCCGATTGAGCGCACTTATTACGGCAAAAAAAATAAGGGGCTGAGTCATTCAGATGCAGAAGTCGTGATTTGGTTCTCGTCGGCGTACAAAGATACGCCAGAGGGCCAAAGCGCGGCTAAAAAACACACATAAAAATGGAATTTGAGGGATTTTTCTCGAAAATTCCTACAAAAAACAGCTTAAACCATGCTTGTTTTCACTGTTTAAGCTGATTTTTATTTAATTTTATTTCGTGTGTTTTTGTTCTGCGCTAAATGACGCAGCCCCCTTTGAAAGGGGTACGGGGAAAAGCGTTCTTTTAAGAAAGTTTTCCCCGAAAAATAAATTCCCTTATTTAAACTTATTCAATCAACCTTAACAATCATCACGGTGATATCGTCGCCCGAGCCTTTAGCGGTCGCATATTTAACGATAAGGTCGGCTGTTAGTTCAAGACCTCTATTGGGAAGATTTTGCGCAAGAAGGTCAAAGAGCCACGGACACTCTCCGCCCTCGCCCGTTACTCCATCGCTAACCATCACAACCACATCGCCGCGAGAAAGCTCAAGCTCATATTTTTTTAAATCAACATCATCAAGAATACCTATTGGCATAGACTCGGAGCGAAGCTTAAAAAGCCTACCTCTACGGTAAATATAGCTCGGAGCGGCACCGCATTTATAAAATTTAGCGCGACCGTTCATAAGGTCAAGCTCAAAAAGGTCAAGCGTTGCCGAGCATTCGGTTATATTTTTTTGAAACCGAGCGCACAAAAAGCTATTTATCATATCAACAAGGTCCTCGTCAAGCGCTCCGACGTTCAGCATATTAGCAAAAAATCCGACCGCAATTTCTGAAATAGCAGAAGCGGTACGCCCCGACCCCATTCCGTCGCTCAAAAGTGCAAAAAAGCGATTATCCTTATTCTTAAACGAAGCCGCGCTATCTCCGCAAACCGCCTCTCCTCTCGCATTCACCTTTCGTTTGATTACCGAAGCTGAATTTTTTTCACGCTCGCTAATAAGCATCACTCCTCGGTTTTCACCGTCACGTCGAATAATAATAGTATCAAAATCTATCGAAAAAGGTAGCAGAGGCGCTATTGCATCAAATATCTCACGCGCTCCCAGAGTAAGCTTTTCCCTGCTTTCCGACTTTAAATATACAGTCTTTTTACGCACACCGTAAACAAGCACTCCGTAAATATCAAGTCTTAATTCGGTTAATACTCCGCAAAGTCTATCGGAAAGCTCCCTATCAACCAAATAATCGTCCTCTTTATTTTCCATCGCTTTTACAAGTAATGACGATAACGCCCGATACTCGGGAGCGCTTACGTCATACCCGAAAGCGGTGTTATAATTTTCAATATTAAATTCACTACTGTTAAAATAGGCGTTATTAGTCTTTAATTCATCGAAAAGCAAAGATAGGCGATAAAGACCGTCGCTTATTGCCGAGGTCCTCAAATTCATATCGTAAAGCTTAATTCCGTCAAGCGCACCGCTCTGCAAGGTCCTACATTTTATATGCGCCTGCGTTGGATTTGCGGTAGCCTTTTGCTTTACGTTGCTTTTATCCTCGACGTCGGCAAAAAACGCCTTATGAATAACCGAATAAAGCAAACACGCCGAGAGTATTCCGCCAAAAACTCCGAGGAGCGCCGATATTCCCTGAACATAAAAAGCCCAAGCGCAGGACGCAAAAAATGCCGCAAAGCAAGCAAGCGAGGCGGAAAAGCGCATAAGCACTCCCGCGCAAAGAGCGGATATAACGAAGATTGGCGACAGCATAGGAGAATAGCACAGTCCCATAAAAAGTCCGCCAAGTGAGCCGTAGCCAACACCGTACCGACGGGTGACGTAAAAAGTTATAATAAGCGCAAGCGCAACCGACACAGACACTCCGTACACGTTTACTTCACGCGCTCCGTAAACCGTTATCGAAAAAAGCGCAAGCGCTCCGAGAGCATAGCCTACCCATTCCCTGCTATTTTGATTAAGCCTACGCCCACGCCCCGCAAGGTAACGGCAAAGCAGAAATGAAGTAAGCGGCGCTGTCAAGGTTACCGTTAAAAGCCCAAATAAATCGTAATAAAGCATACCGCCCGAAAGAAGTATCGCTATACCGAGAGCAAGTCCAAAAATCGAGGCGGTGATTACCCGTAGCCCCACTCGCTCCTCAAAAATCCCGTAAAGCGCTTTATTTTTTCTGTTTTTCCCACCAAGCGCAACCATTTTTCCGTCACGAAGCTCCACTGCAACCCACGAAAATATTCGAAGAATCAGTAATGCGCTATAAATTGCAAAGTAAATTATCGCTTCGTCAAGCTCAAGAGTCGCAAACGCAGAAATAATTAACCCGATATAAACGAAAGCGCTTTCCTTTCCTGCCGCCGCAAGCAAAGCAACGCCAAAGGGTCGAGCGCCAAACGGTAGCTCGGAAAGCCCCGCAAAATATGCGCAAGCACCCATTCCTACCCACTTAGCAACACGCTTCACCGTTTTTCTTAAATTATAACCGCTATACCCCTCAACGGCAGAACCCTCCGCCCGTATAGCGCCCTCTCTTTTTTCCATACCGTTACATCCTCGCTTTTTAAGTATTTTCACCCACTTTAATCCATTTTTAACCATTAAAAGCCTTTTTCATTCATTTAAAGCCTTATTTATTAACTTTCACACCACTTTCCACCGATTTAATTACAAAAAAGGCATTTTATTTATATCTTACCATATTTTAACAAATATGTATTGAAATAACTGTCGAGCCTTGTCTTTATTTTTTATTTTTATTTTTATAAAAAATAGCATTTATATATTGAATATTGAAGAAAAATGTGCTATAATAAAATTAATTATGATTAAATGTAAGCAATAAACAAACAAAAATGTGTGCATTTTTAACACACAAAGATTTTTAGAGGGTATAAAATAAATGAACGACGAAAAAAATCCGATAATATTAATGAAAAAGCCTTCGGGCAAGAAAGGAACGCCGATACCGAAGCGCTCCGGACTTCAAATTGCTTTGCCGTATATATCTATATTTATGGCTATGATTATACAGCTTTGCTTTATTTTTGTGGATATATTCCAAAATGACCAGCCCGCATTAATTTTAATATGCAACGCAACCCGCGGAATTTTTGGCGGAGCGGCAAACTTTTTGCCATTAGTGCTTTTATTCACGGGAACGTGCTGGAGCATGCTCCACTTAAGGTATAGACCCGGCGACACAGAGCGATTTGGCTCGTTTTGCCAAGCGGTAAAGCGCACGAAGCTAAGAACAATTCTTTGCTTTGTCGAGATATTTATCCTTTCGGTAATCTTCGGAATTTTCTTTAATATAAATAACGATATAACCGAATTTTACATCGAAGAGGTTTGGGAGGCTGCAACGGTCGACTCAATATTTATCTCGGGTGGTGCATTTGGCGGAGCGCTCGCATTTCTTTTCGGGCTTTTCCACAACGTAATATCGCTCATTCTTCTCATTCTCGCTTTCGTATTTGTATTTATGGTAATTATAGGTCTTACTCCTCAGCATATATACGATAAGGTCGAGTTCAGACGTGAATTTAAGAGAACCGCCGAGGACGATTTCGACCCCGAGGAGGACGAACGAAGAATGGAGAAATTCCGCGAAAGAGAGCTTGCAAAAGCTAAAAAGCATCATCAACGCGTTCACATTGCTAATCAAAAGCGTGAGGCAAAGGCTTATGCTCGCGCATATAATTTCGAGGATGAATTTCAGCCTGCTCCTCCTCATCAAAGAACGCAAGGCTTTAAGCAAGAGCCACGTGGCGGATATAACAATCAATATAATCCTTCTTACAACGTTTATAATAACGCAATTCCCGACGATGACGATATGTTTTTCGTGGGAAGCGCCCCCATTGACGAGGATGATATAATCCTTGCCGAGTCCAAGCCCTACGGCAACAGTCACACAAGCTTCGGAATAGACTTCGGCGGTGACGAGGTTATCGACGGCGCACCGAGCGTTGAAAATATTTTCGATAATATTAACGACGAGCCCATCAAGCTTTCCCAGATAAGTGAGGACGAGCTTGACGCAGATATGCAAGGAATACTTCCCGAAAAGGCGGAGGAGGTAATTCAAGAGGAGATTGCTCTCCCCTACGTTTTCCCGCCCGTTGATAAGCTCTCGTTAAACAAAAATGCCGCAGACCCCAATATGCAGGCAGAGCTTCAGGAAAACGCAAAAATACTCAAGGATACCTTAAAGAGCTTTAACGTTCAAATCCGTGAAATCAACTATTCGCGCGGACCTACGGTTACACGCTACGAGCTTAAGCCCGAGGTTGGAACAAAGGTTAAATCAATCGCTAACCTCGTTGACGATATTGCTCTTAACCTTGCTACGTCAGGTGTAAGAATAGAAGCGCCTATCCCCAATAAGCCTGCGGTGGGAATTGAAGTTCCTAACCGTCATCCCGAAATAGTTTACCTCAGAGATCTTATCGAAAGTCCCAAATTTACAGAATCTAAGAGCCGTGTAACCGCTTGTCTTGGTAAGGATATAGGCGGTAACCCGATATGCTTCGATATAGCGAAAATGCCCCACCTTCTTATAGCGGGTGCTACGGGTATGGGTAAATCGGTATGCATCAACTGTATTATAATAAGCTTGCTTTATAAAGCGCGCCCCGAGGAGGTAAAGCTTATACTCATCGACCCGAAAAAGGTTGAGTTTGCGATGTATAAGGATATTCCCCACCTCTACGCGCCTATTGTAAGCGACCCCAAAAAGGCGGCTGGAGCGCTTGCCTCGGCGGTTGTTGAAATGGAGCGCCGCTTCGAGCTTATAGAAAACGCGGGCGTTCGTAATATCGACGGATATAACGAAACCATCGCAGACGACCCCACTCAGCAAAAGCTTCCTCAGATAGTTATAGTTATTGACGCGCTTGCCGACCTTATGATGACCGCAGGAAAAGAGGTTGAGTCTTGCATTTGCCGACTTGCGCAAAAGGCGAGAGCGGCAGGAATACACCTTATAATAGGTACTCAGCGTCCTTCGGTTGACGTTATTACAGGTCTTATTAAAGCGAATATCCCCTCGCGCATAGCTTGTACTGTTGCTTCGCAGATAGACTCAAGAACTATTCTTGATATGGCAGGCGCAGAAAAGCTTATCGGTCGAGGCGATATGCTCTTTGCTCCCGTTGGCGCAAGCAAGCCTATGCGTGTTCAGGGCGCATTTGTAAGCGACTCCGAGGTTGAGGATATAGTTTCATTCGTTAAGGCTAACAATTCCTCGGCTAAATACGATAGCTCCTTTATTTCTACTATGGAATCAAGTGCTAAGAGCATCGGAGCAAAGAAAGGAGATATAATTTCCGAGGATACGGAGGATAACAGCTTTAGCAGTGGCGACTCGAAATTTGAGGAAGCGGTTAGAATTGCTATTGAATCGGGCAAGATATCGACCTCACTTCTTCAGCGCCGACTCGGCATCGGATACGGCAGAGCCGCTAAGCTTATAGACCTTATGGAGGATAAAGGATACGTTGGCGCGGCTAACGGAACTAAGCCTCGCGAGGTGCTTATTTCAATGAACGAATTTCTCGAGAGAAAAGCCTCGGGAGATATCGACGATGAAGAATAATTGATTTTAATTATATTTTATATTTTTACGGGGGAAGAAAACTTTTTAAAAAAAGTTTTTCTTCCCCCAAACCCCCATCTTTCAAAAACTTTGAAACGTGGGGGCTATTTTTTTGTCAAAATTAATATGCTCGACCTACGAGGCGTCAATGTTTGCGCCGCACCCACGCGTGAAAGTTTTGGTCAAGCTT
>JAZRGA010000005.1:0-17917 GCA_045643945.1 Eubacteriales bacterium
CGAGGTTTTATGCCTTTTGTGTTTGCTTTTTTATATTTTTAAGCTATAAAGAATTCAAACGCAAATTAACTGTAATAAAAAATATTGACATATTTTATTTTTAGTGATATAATATATTGATATATTTTGATAATTTTTTGAAAGGCAAGGCATTTTATTTATGAAATGGACGTCACTAAACGAACTTCGTGAAAAATATCTTTCGTTCTTCGAGTCAAAGGGACATAAAAGACTCCCCTCTTTCCCGTTAGTACCGATCAACGATAAATCCCTTCTTTTGATAAACTCGGGTATGGCTCCTATGAAGAAATACTTCACAGGCGAGGAAATACCGCCAAGCAAGCGTGTTACCACCTGCCAAAAGTGTATTCGTACCCCCGACCTTGAGCGTGTTGGTATCACCGCGCGCCACGGTACGTTTTTCGAAATGCTTGGAAACTTCTCCTTTGGAGATTACTTTAAGGAGGAGGCTATTCCGTGGGCTTGGGAGTTTTTAACCGAAACCCTTGAAATCCCCTCCGACCTTCTCTGGCCCTCTATTTATGAGGAGGACGAGGAGGCATACGGAATTTGGGTAAACAAAATAGGCGTTAACCCTGCTCACGTTGTAAGACTCGGCAAGGCTGATAACTTCTGGGAGCATGGCTCAGGTCCTTGCGGTCCTTGCTCTGAAATTTATTTCGACAGAGGACTCAAGTACGGATGCGGCTCGCCCGACTGTAAGCCAGGATGCGATTGCGACAGATTTATGGAAATCTGGAACAACGTATTTTCTCAGTTTAACAACGACGGAAACGGCAACTACACCGAGCTTGCCCAAAAGAATATAGATACCGGTATGGGTCTTGAGCGTCTTGCTTGCGTTATGCAGGGCGTTGACAATATGTTTGAGGTTGATACAATCCGCAAGGTTATCGACAAGGTTTGCGAAATTTCGGGCAAGACCTACGGTAACGATGCAAAGAACGATATTTCTATCCGTGTTATCACCGACCACTCAAGAAGCGCTATGTTTATGATTTCCGACGGTGTAATTCCCTCAAACGAGGGCCGTGGCTACGTTCTTCGCCGTATCATCCGCCGCGCTTGCCGTCACGGTAAGCTTCTTGGAATAAACAGAGCATTCCTCACCGAAACCGTTGCTACCTCTATTGAGGAAAGCTGTGGCGCTTATCCCGAGCTTTCTGCTAAGAGAGATTATATTCTTAAGGTCATTTCTATGGAGGAGGAGCGCTTTGATGCAACCATCGATGCAGGTCTTTCTATCCTCTCCGACCTTATCCGCGGAGCTATCTCCGACCACGCAGATACCATCTCGGGCGAGGAGGTATTCAAGCTTTACGATACGTTTGGATTCCCCATCGACTTAACTCGTGAGATTGCCGCAGAAAGCAATCTTATGATAGACGAGGAAACCTTTAAGTCGCTTATGCTCCAGCAAAGACAGCGCGCAAGAGATGCAAGAGCGAATATTGGCGGTTGGGACGAGTCCTCAAAGTCACTTCTTTCCGACCTTCCTAAAACCGAGTTCGTTGGTTATACGGGCTACCGTACCGATGCAAAGGTAATCGCTATTCTCACCGATAACGGAAGCGTTGACTCCGTAAACGAGGGCGACTGCTCGATAATTCTCGATAAAACCGTATTCTACGGAGAGGGCGGCGGTCAGGTTGGCGATACAGGTACTATCTATGCCGACGGATTTATGTCTACCGTTTACGATACAAAGAAAACCGATGGCGTATTCATTCACGTTTGTACGATTGCAAGCGGTGAGGTAAAGGTTGGCGACACTGTTTGCGCAGATATTAACGACGCAAGACGTGACTCAATCTGCCGTAACCACTCTGCCGCTCACTTGCTGCAGGCGGCTCTCAGAAGCGTGCTCGGCTCTCACGTTGAGCAGGCAGGCTCTTATGTAAGCGAGGACGTTTGCCGCTTTGACTTTACTCACTTTGCGGCTCTCACAAGCGAGGAAATAGCGAGTGTTGAGGCTATTGTTAATGCAAATATCCTTGTTGCAAATGAAATAATTACTAAGGAAACCGATATAGAAACCGCGCGCGCTGAGGGTGCTATGGCGCTCTTTGGCGAAAAGTACGGCGCTACCGTTCGTATGGTTAAAATGGGCAACTTCTCTACCGAGCTTTGTGGAGGTACTCACTGCAACAATACAGGTAAGATAGGTCTTTTCAAGATAGTAAGCGAGTCAAGCGTTGCCGCAGGCGTTCGCCGTATAGAGGCAGTTACGGGTCTTGGCGTGCTTAAGCTTATGGCTCAAAAAGATGCTCTCCTTTCCGATATCGCAAGTGCCGTTAAGGTTCAGAACGTTTCGGATATCGCTAAGAAGGCAGTAGCTCTTAACAACGAGCTTTCAAGCGCAAAGAAAGAAATCGAATCGCTTAATGCAAAGCTTGCTTCAACAAAGCTTGACGGTATTCTCGCAAGTGCTAAAGCCGTTGGCTCTGTAAAGCTTATTGCGGCTCGCCTTGACGATATGCAAATAGATGCGGCTCGCGCTCTTGCAGACGATATTAAAGCAAATTATGCCGATACCGTTGCAATTATCGCAGTCGTATCGGGTGACAAGCTCAACTTCGTTTCCGTTGCAGGCAAGGATGCTCTTGCGGCAGGCGCTCACGCAGGAAAGCTCGTCAGCTCTATTGCTTCCATCTGCGGAGGTAAGGGCGGCGGACGTCCCGATAACGCTATGGCAGGCGGTAAGGATATATCCAAGGTTGACGAGGCTCTCGCTTCTGCCGAGTCTGCTCTCTCGGGTATGCTTAAGTAATTTGGTTGAATAATAAAATAATATATGGGGAAAGGAAACTTCTTAAAAGAAGCTTTTCTTCCCCCGAACCCCCATTCTTCAAGAACTTTGAAGCTGGGGGATTATTTTTTGCCATAATGCCTGCACTCAACGCTCGAACGCACAATGTTTGCACTGTACCCTCGCGTGAAAGTTTTTAGTCAAGTTTTTTTCAAAAAACTTGCGGGTTTGGGCAGAGCCCATAAAAAACGGCGTTTTCTTTTTGCCAAGCTTTTTCTTTGCGCCTCTCGTGCCAAAGAAAAAGCGGGATTGTGGAATTTAGTTTATGTTAAAGCGGGGAAGAAAACTTTTTAAAAGAAGCTTTTCTTCCCACAAACCCCCATTCTTCAAGAACTTTGAAGCTGGGGGGATTATTTTTTTGCGATAATTTCTACGCTTGACAGTCAAAACACATTTAAAAAATTTCTTTCACATAAAAAAAGTCCCGAAAGTCCGTCTTCTTTTCCTGACAAGCACTGCTTTTGTGGACACAAAAGCGAAGCCCCGCACGAGGCGGGGCAAAAATTAAAACTGTATAGGATAATCACCGTATCCCATACAACATGAAATTCCTTTTAAAGAATAGCGTTGCATTTCAAGAGTTGCAAAAAGAATACACAGACAAGTATGATACATTTCGTTGATCTCATAGGTAAAGCCTAAAGATTTATGCTTGGATTTCTTTTCAATTACAACGTTAACAGCAATCAATTCGTCAAGAGCTTCACGTAATGTGTTTTCCTCAAAACTCAATTTTTCTTTCATTTCTCCAAAGGTGATGTCGCTCATAGATATGATAGCCAAGCAAACGAGGATATTGTTTTTCTTTGAAAGAGTGGGGAGAATTGTTTGTGCAAATTCTACCGTCTCTTGGTTCACGTTTTCAAAAAACTCTCTCGTAACAAGCGCGCCATATCCCTTGCCCGATAAGAGTGACAAACCATTTTCGTTAGAAATGTGTGCAGGCTCATCATGCATTTCAGTATTTTTTCCTCTGAGATTGCCTCGAGAAATACCGTGATGAGCAGGGGCGAATATTTTTAGAGCATCTTCATAAGATGCCATACTCATTTGTGCGTGTTCTGCTACTTTGTCAAAAACCTTATTGTAGATATCATTATAGGCATAGTCCTCACCGTAAAAAAGATAGTCTATACTTACTTCAAAGTATGTAGCTATCAGAGGAATCGTTTGCACATCAGCAAAAGATGTATTGGTTTCCCATTTCGAAATACCTTGGGGAGAAATATTTAGAGCACCGGCCAACTGCTCTTGGGTAATGCCCTTACGTTTTCTGAGATCTGCTATATTTTTTGAAATGTTAATTTCTTTCATAATCAAATTTCCTTTCCGAATTTCACCGTGAGCTCTTCGGTTGTGATTAAATTATATCACAAAAACAGCAAGAAGTAAACAACTTGTTCGGATTGCATATCAACTCACAGTTGAGCAATTGTTAAAATAACGAATAATAGTTGTTTTATAACCAAAACGGCGTACCTGCTTTATCGCAGGTACGCCAAACGAGGCTTTTAATATTATTATCATTATTTTATTTAACAATATCAATAAATCTAAGGAAAGCGGCATTTCCCTCGGGAGTGCGCTTATAAACGCCTGCGTCCTCAAGAACACGCTCAAATGTGCGTCCGATCTCGGTTTTGAGTATCTTCTCTACGTTATCGGAGGTAAATGAATAATTATCCTTAAACAACTCAAACCAAGCCTTGTGCTTTGCGATAGACTCATTCTCGGCAAAGTCCTTTCCGCTAAGAACGTAATCGCACATAACGGCTATCTCGTCACGAAGACGTGCGGGAAGAACTGCAAGTCCCATTACCTCGATAAGTCCGATATTTTCTTTCTTAATATTATGCACGTCAGCGTGAGGATGGTAAACGCCAAGCGGATGCTCGTCGGTGGTAATATTATTACGGAGAACAAGGTCAAGCTCGAATTTTCCGTCATTAACGCGCGCAATAGGAGTAATAGTATTATGCATTTCTCCGTCGGTTTGGGCAAACACAAATGCATCGGGATCACTGTAAGCTCTCCAAGCTGCAAGTATCTTATCGGCAAGCTCGCAAAGGGTGTTTTTATCTTCACTGCGAAGTCTTATAACCGACATAGGCCAATTAACTATGCCCGCCTCTACGTTATCATAGGAAGCGAATTTTATAGGCGTATCAATGGGTGCTTTTGCCATAGCAAAGGTATAGCATCCGCCCTGCGTATGATCGTGAGAAAGAATTGAGCCGCCAACTATCGGAAGGTCTGCATTTGAGCCAAGGAAGTAGTGAGGATATTGGTCTACGAAATCAAGCAAGCGCTCAAACGTGCCCCTCTCTATCTTCATAGGCGTATGCTCCTTAGAAAGCACTATACAATGCTCGTTATAATAAACGTAAGGAGAATACTGCATATACCACTGCTTGCCCGCAAGAGTGGTTGGAATAAGACGCAAGGTCTGGCGCGCAGGTCTTGCCGCATTACCCGCATATCCCTCATTCTCGGGACAAAGCAAGCACTTAGGGTAGCCGCTTTGAGGCAAAAGCTTTGCCGCCGGTATCGCCTTGGGGTCTTTTTCGGGTTTTGAAAGATTAACGGTTATATCAAGCTCGCCGTACTTTCCGTTATAAGTCCATTTAAGGTCCTTTTTAACTCTGTATGTACGAATATAATCACTGCTACGGCAAAGCTCGTAAAAATAATCGGTAGCAAGCTTCGGGCTTATTTCATAGCGAGCGGTAAACTCGCGAATTACCTCACTCGGACGGGGCGTAATAAGTCCCATAAGCATCGTATCGAAAAGGTCACGGTAAACAACACTGTTGCTCTCAAGCAAGCCCTTCTCTGCCGCTATATCGCAAAGCGCACCGAGAATATCCTCGATAGGCTCAGAAGCCACTTCCTCGGTAGGCTCAACGTACTCGCTCTCTCCAAGAGCCGCAAGCAATAAATTTACAGAATACGCCTTATCATACTCACTGATAAGCTTTTTCTCGAGCGCATAATCGATAAGCTGCTTTATTCTAAAAGAAACGTTCATAAAATTCTCCCATAAACAAATTATTGATATTATTATACCACTTATTTTGCTTTATGTCAAAGGAAATATCAAAATTTATTGACTTTTAGTCTTAAAAATGTTAAAATAATAAAAAAGATAATTTCAGGAGCATTAAAAGTGTCACAAATTAAAAAAGACGTAAGAATAAAAATTCATTCGGAACTGTACGATGTAGATGCCTCTCTTTTTTCTAATGACGATATCGACTTTGACGATCTGCCGATGAGTGAGGAATCCCCCGAGCCCGATATTTTGGATATTAACACGATAGGAAGCTATCTCGATGACGGAGAGCGAATTTCTATCTCATATGATGAAAGCGAAGCAACAGGTATGGAGGGCTCGGTTACTACCGTTACCTTTTTAAAATCCGACCCCACCGTTTTAACTATGATACGCGAGGGCTTGGTTTCAACCACACTCGTTTTCGAGGAAGGTAAGCGCCATCACTGCCTTTACCAAACTCCGTTTATGCCCTTTGAGGTCTGCGTTCGTACTATAAAGGTTTCCAATTCCCTGCTTGGCGTTGGCTCGTTAAAGCTTGACTATGTGGTCGAAATTCGAGGCGCAAAGGCAGATAGAACAAAATTTTCAATGCAGATTTTAGATTAAAAGACTCTTATGACCTTTTTAGACGCATTTCGACCTATAATTACATACTTCTGCAATTAAAAACATAATCACCCAAGCTCAATTTTTAGGCTTTGGGTGATTTTTGTGTATTAATTACAATTTTTTCCAATTTTTTTCGTTAATATTTGTAATTGGAATTTTTTGTAAAATTCTTGATTTTTCTTTTGAAATATGGTAAAATATGGATGTTGAATAAATTACCATTTTTTAGGAGGAATTTTAAAATGCAAAACGAAATCAAAATACTTATCGCCGATGATGACCGTATAGGCAGAGGCGCGCTTGTAGGAGAATTAAAAAGAGCAGGCTTTGAAAAGATTATCGAGGCTGGAAACGGTGAGGAAGCACTTATAATGATAGAACGCCATCATCCCGACGTAGCAATTATCGACGTTTGGCTCTCTCGCCTTGACGGAATTGGCGTTGTAAATCAAGCAAAGGGCTTAAATCTTGGAAAGGACAAGCTCCCCGCTATGATAGTTGTTTCCGCAGTTTCAAAGCAAAGCACCTTTATTGAGGCGGCGAACGCAGGAGCGGATTTATGCCTCTTAAAGCCGTATAACATAGAAAGCCTTTGCCGTCACATTCTCTCGCTTACCGCCACACGCAACGGCGGAGATAGAACAGACGAGCTTATAGAGCGTTCTCCCGATATGGAATCGCAGGTAACAAAGATAATTCATCAAATAGGTGTACCCGCTCATATTAAAGGCTATCAGTATCTCCGCACTGCAATTTTGCTAACGGTAAACGACGGAGAAATAATAAATTCGGTAACAAAAATTCTCTACCCCACCGTTGCTAAGCAATACCAAACAACCACAAGCCGAGTTGAGCGAGCAATTCGCCACGCAATCGAGGTAGCGTGGGACAGAGGCGATATCGACACCTTAAATTCCTATTTTGGCTACACAATTCAAACTAACCGCGGAAAGCCCACAAATAGCGAATTTATCGCGATGATTGCCGATAATTTGAGATTGAAGTATAAGATTTATAAGTGATAGTTAATGTTTTTACGCGGGGAAAACTTTCTTAAAAGAAAGCTTTTCCCCGCACCCCTTTCAAAGAACTTTACAACTGGAGTATTTTCATTTTCTTACACAGTGCGCTCGACCGTTAAATTTGC
The DNA here is from genome assembly GCA_045643945.1 of Eubacteriales bacterium. Classification (GTDB taxonomy): domain Bacteria; phylum Bacillota; class Clostridia; order Oscillospirales; family CAG-272; genus HGM12713. The sequence goes on from JAZRGA010000005.1 coordinate 7,642, forward strand.
GGTCGAGATTTTTTAAAATATATATTTACAAGTAAAGAAAAATGTGCTATAATAATTGTGCCAAACAAAACTTAATATTCAAGTATTCAAAGGAAATCCGCTATTTTTAGGGGGCTTTGTCCCTTTTTCTGTTTCCACCTTTAAATTTGGTAAAAACGCAAATTTCGCTTGGTGGGATACAGGATTTTTTTCTTTGTACTTGTTGAGTTTTGTTTGGCGACAATTGGAGTTTGCGTTTTTCGGTGCGTTGACTTTCAGTTGGCGCACCTTTTTATTTTTCACCGAAAAATTTATTTATAGGAGAAATAAAAATGGGAACTTCACAAAAATCAAAAAATTATAGCTTACCCGCACAACAAATTTACGATACTTTATCTAACTCATTAAAAGGAAACGAAAATTTTGCAAATTTCATACCGGATGAAAATAGCTTACAAATTAGTGTTATTACACATCCATCAATAAAAACACAGGGTGAAAAAATTACGATTCAAATTTTATCCGTAGGTGAATCAAGTTCAAATGTTAATATAAAATCCGAAAGTATACATAACGAATATGATTGCGGCAAAAACAGCTTAAACATTACTCTTATGTTTCGAACAATCAATGAATTATTTAACGTAAATCCAAGCAGGGTACGAAATATCAATTATGTATCGAAAAATATGAAAGCAGAAGAAGAAAAATTTGAAAAGCCTACAAAAAAGTTAACTAAAATTTTAACTAAAATTATAACCGCTATAATAATAGCCGCCATTATCATCATTCCACTGTTCATAATAAAAACTTGTTATTCTGATGAAAAGAACAAAAATGAATGCGGCGTATGCGACGGAGCAGGTCTTGTTCCAAATCAAGGTATCGGTTTTTCAACTTGTCCGAACTGTAAAGGCTCAGGCATCTTGCCACAATAAAATTCCACAAGCTAAAAAGGGCGTCTCAAATTTACGTTTGAGGCACCCTCTTTTTTATTTTTATTAAATTATAACACCTTCTGCAAAAACTGCACAAGTCTTGGATGCTTTGGGTTTCCAAAGAACTCTGCGGGCGGTGCTTCTTCACCGATAACTCCGTCGTTCATAAAGATCACTCTATCCGCAACCTCACGCGCAAATCCCATTTCGTGCGTAACGACTACCATTGTCATTCCGTCCTTTGCAAGGTCCTTCATAAGGTCAAGAACCTCGCCTACCATTTCGGGGTCGAGCGCCGACGTAGGCTCATCGAAAAGCATTACCTTCGGGTCCATAGCAAGCGCACGAATTATCGCAACTCTCTGCTTTTGTCCGCCCGAAAGCTTTGCGGGATATTCGTCCTTCTTATCAAGAAGTCCTATTCTCTCAAGAAGCTCAATCGCACGCGCCTCCGCCTCTGCCTTAGTCTTTCTGCCAAGCATAACGGGTGCGAGCGTCATATTCTGCAAAACGGTGAGATTGTTGAAAAGATTGAAATGCTGGAAAACCATTCCCATCTGCTGACGGGCAAGATTTATATTGAGTGACATTTCCTTTTCAAATGCCTTTTTAAGCTTTTTATCGAGCTTACCGCCAACGAAAAACTCCTCGTGCAAGGCTTCGTCCGACGGTGTTATAAGCTTTCCGTCGAGCCAAATCTCGCCCTTATCGGGTGTTTCAAGCAAATTCATACAACGCAAGAGCGTCGATTTTCCGCTACCCGAGGGTCCGATTATAACAACTCGCTCTCCCTGCTCTACCGTGCAAGAGATTCCCTTTAAAATTTCCTTTTCGCCAAAGCTCTTATATACACTTTTAACGTCTATCACCTGCGCGCAGCCTCCTTTCGATAAGCTTTATAACGCCCGTAACCGCAAGGACGAGCACGAGATATACCAGCGCAAGAACTATGTACGGAATGATATACTCATAGGTACTGTTTGCTATGTTCTGGAAGGACTTTGTAAGGTCGACAACGGTGATAAAGCTTACAACCGAGGTTTCCTTTAAAAGCGCTATAAACTCGTTTCCAAGGGTGGGTACTACGTTCTTTATCGCCTGCGGAAGAACTATACGCATCATCGTCTGACCGTAGTTAAGTCCAAGCGCGCGTCCCGCCTCGGTCTGACCTATATCAACCGAAAGAATACCGCCTCGCATAATCTCCGAAACGTAAGCGCCCGAATTAAATCCAAACGCAAGTATTGCCTCTAAAATCGTGGGCATCTGTATTCCTATAAGTGGGAAAAGAACAAAATGTATCAAAAGAAGCTGAACGACCATAGGCGTTCCTCGGAATATCGCAACGTAAACGTCGGAAATTCCCGAAAGTATCTTTACTATAACCGAGCTTTTAGGCAATATTTTGCAGGTTGCCAAAAGACAACCGATGACCATACCGATAAGAAGTCCGAAAATCGCAATAAGAGCGGTATTTCCAAGACCCTCGAGGACCTTTTTGTAGCCCTCGAGTGTGATCATCTGTTTTACAAATACTTCCCAAGCTGCGCCCATAAATTACTTATTGGTGCTTGCAGCAATCATCTTTGCAGGCTGCTTGTCAAGAATTACAGCGTCAACCTTGTTGTTTGCAAGGTCAAGAATTGCAAGCGCGCCGGTGGTGTAACCGTTGCAGGTAAGGTTCTTAAAGCCGTCATAGCCAAAGCCCTCGTCGCCTGCGGTATACATATAACCTGTTGTACCGTTCTGAGTACCTACCTTGAACTCGGTGTTCTGAGCCTTAAGCTTTGCGATAATATCGTCTGCGCTCTTGCAATCAGCGAATACGGTATCGTCCTCACGAACAACGAGAACCTGAGCGGACTCATAATACTCGCTTGTAAAATCGATAGACTTAAGTCTTTCCTCGTTAACAGTCATACCTGCCATACCGATATCCGAGTTACCGTTCTTAACGGAAATAATAACCGAATCGAACTCCATATCGTAGATATAAAGAGTCTTACCAAGCTTTTCTGCGAGAAGCGAAGCGATCTTCATATCAACGCCGCTAAGCTTATCACCCTCGTAATACTCGAAGGGCGGGAAATATGCGTTGGTAGCAACTACAAGGTAGTTATCTCTCTCTGCACCGGTAGGAACAGATGCAACGGGGTTTGCGTAGGTAAAGGTTGCACTGCCGTCAAAGAAAGAGTTGATTATCTTATCAAGCTCTCCGTTTGCCTTAAGCTCTGCAAGAAGCTCGTTAGCGGCATCCTTAAGCGCGGTGTTTTCCTTTGCAACCGCAAATGCGTACTTTTCAGCGGTAAGGTCATAACTTTCATAAACCTTAACCTTGCTCTTACTTGTTGTTCCGCAAGCCGCAAAAGCAAAAAGGCTTGAAAGAAGCATTACGGCAACAAGCGCAAAACTAATGATTTTTTTCATTGTTTTTTCTCCTTTGTTTTTTGTTTTTTTATTTTAATGCAAATTACATTATACACTCTTTTGAATAAAAAGTCAATACTTTTTTAATAAATCCGCTCATTTCGTTGCATAACCGTATAATTATACAGTATAATTCAATCCTCCGAGCATTGAATGGCATAGCAAAGCAAAAAGCCCTCCCCAAAGCGTAAGGTCGAGCTTTTCTGCGCAGAAGCCTTTATTTTTTAACAATAATATCAAGTAATGCTTGAAGCGTATATTTATTATAGCCGTGAGTTTCTATTACGATGTCGACGGTAGGCTCATACGTTCTTGCAAATGCGGGACTGTTAACGGTTATAAACGCAACGGGCGTACCGTATTTCATCCAACCGCACATCATATTTCTCGCCGCAGGTCCTGCAAGCTTAGCGGTATTAATGCCCCACGCGGGCCCCTCGAATACCGAGCATATTATCAAATCGTAATCGCCGCTTTTAGCTATTTCAAGAAGCTTATTAGGTCCTGGGTCGGTAAATACGTCGATATTTTCGGTTAATTCGTGTAAGCGCTTTACAAGATTTTCGGGAATTCCGTAATCTCCCGACCAAGGATTTGCTATTGTAACGTGCGCAATGCGAGTATTGCTATTTACCGCAAAAGGAAGTATTTTCTGCCTATCACGGGTAATCCGTACCGCTCTTTTCGTTACCTCCATAGCCAAGGCATCGGATGCACTCCTATCAACCTCGTATTTTTTACCTACGGGATGCTTTTCAAAATACTCATAAGCAAAGCACTTCATCCTATACGCTCTGTTTTTAAGCGTTTCAATCGAAAGATATCCTTTTTCTATGCACTTTTTCATTTCACTGTGAAAATAATCGCTCTCATGCATAAAAAGTAAGCAATCTCCGCCCGCCTCAAGAAAAGCGCAAGAGGCGCGATAAAGATTCATATATCCGCAAAATCCGCTCATATTAGTCGCATCGGAAACGATTATTCCCTCAAAGCCAAGCTTTTTCCTAAGCAAATCGTTAAGAAGCCTTTTAGAAACCGAGGCAGGGGGATAAATTCCGTTTTCATCAGGCTCATCGTAAGCCGCAAGCGAGATGTGCCCAGGCATTATAGCCATAGCGCCTCGCTCGATAAGCGTAGAATAAATTTTTCCGTAGCTTTTATCCCATTCATCCCTTGAAAGAGGGTTATGAGTTACCGTAACGTGTTGATCGTCATAAGAATATCCGTCGCCGGGAAAATGCTTTAGTGTAGCGATAAGTCCGGTATCCTGCAAGCCTGACATATAAGCGCCGCAATATTCTATTACCTCATCGGCATCATTTCCCGCAGAACGGTTTGCGGTAGGAGGATTGTAAGGATTACCAAGAACGTCAACGCAGGGCGCAAAGGTCCAGTGGTAGCCTGCGTTCATAGCCTCCTTTGCGGCGATAACACCTATTTCGTATGCATATTCGCTTTTACCCGAAAGAGCAATAGCGCGCATTGAGGGAAACGCAGTCGCGCCTCTTATAGCAAATCCCGCTCCATTCTCCATATCGGATGCAATAAGCGTTGGATGCGACTTATCCTCGTTTATGCGCTCGGATGCCGCCAAAGCCTCCTCTGCCGAGGTAGGATGTATAAAGACCGAGCCGGTACGTTCTTTCAATTCGCCGTTAGCCCTTATATCAGGGCAAATAACCGCACGAAGAAGCTCCTCGACGCTCATATTTTCGATTTCTTCCTTTATATGAGCGTAATCCTTTACTTTATATTTCATATTAATTATTTATATCCAATCAGTTAGCAAAATTATTATAAACGTATTTTATGTCCTCGCCTGCCTTATTGTCACCGACAACGACCTGAATATAGCGCTTACCGCTGCTCAAGCCTATCGCGGTTGAAACCAAACAATGCCCCGACTCGGGTATGTAGCCGGTTTTTCCACCCGTTACGGTAACGGTATTAAGCTTTGGCTTGCTTGAAAGTCTTTCTCTGTACCACGAGGGCGACCAAAGAGTGTACGCCGCCTCACCGTCGATAAGAATTTTATAGGGCTTGGTGCTTGTAAGCAGCTCCTTGCAAAGAGGATTGTCAAGAGCATACGCCATTATCGCCGCCATTTCTCGGCAGGTGGTGTAGTTGTCCTCGCTAAAAAGACCCGTACAATTATCGAAATGAGTGTCCTTAAGTCCAAGCTCGCGAGCCTTATCGTTCATAAGCTTAACAAAATTTTCCTCACTTCCCGCAATATGGTCGGCAAGCATTAGAACCGCCACCGTGTCGGAATAATATGAGGTAAGGTATAAAAGGTCCTGAGTGTCAAGCTCATCGCCCTGCTTGATTCCAAAGAGCGAGCCGCCTACGTTGTATGCGTAATCAACGTATTTTTTAGCCACCTTAAGCTTTGTATTAAGGCTTTTCATATTCTCGCAGGCAACCAAGAGCGACATAACCTTAGTCATCGAGGCGGGATAAATAGTAGTATCCGCAGACTTTTCAACAATAGACTCATAGGAGTCAAGGTCAACGAGAATTACGTTATCGACGTTGCGCTCGTCGGATATTCTTTCAGCGCTCGACGAGGTGCTGCTAACGTAGCTTGCTCGCCTCGGTTGAGTCTTGCCCAAGGAGTTGCCCCCAACGCTAAAGCCACCTCCGATAACAGTGCCCGGATTTTTGTTTGAATTGTTTGAGGGGGGATTGTCTGACGGGATATCAATATTAGTATTACCGCTCGAGCTTTGCTTTGCAAAAACCGCAAAGAATGCAACCGTAAAGGATAGCAAGAGAATTACGGTAACGGTTAGTATAACAAAATATGTAGGACCGGGCATAACCGCCTTGTCAACCCTTTTAGGGCGCGGAGGTGTAGCCTTTTTTCTTTGTTCTTCTCTAATCTTCGTACTCATTTTATCATTTCCTTAAATAAATTATCCATTCACTATATTTTATCATATAGAGAGGATTTTTTCAATAGTAATAGAAATAAAAATAGCAAAAAAAGAACGGAGATTTTTACCTCCGTTCTTAAAAACTGTCGTTTTTTAAATTTTTAACTACTTTCCCTCTTTGTCACAGTAAATTTATCAATGACAAAGCTTAAATCGACGCTTGAGCCAAGACCCGAAAAGTCATACTCAAATATCACATATCCACGCTCAACGTCCTGTTGAGTTACAGTAAACGTGCCGCTAACATTGTAATAGCTGAATGGGTCAGAAATCGAAGTTGGCTGCGTCACATCTTGCGGTTTAGCAACAATATTGCCCTCTTTCAGTTCAAGAGAGTGAATTTGAGTTGCGCCCTTAAGTGCAGTTTTCATAGTCGAGGGTAGAATTGTGATGTCTATTGCGGCGTATAATCGTCCAGTATTATGAGAGCCTATTATGCTTCCACTATTAATCAAATACAAGACATATCTTCCGGGAGGAATCTTTTCGCTACCAGAATTATCCGTCTGCTCATAATCCGATCCGTAAGCAAAATTAGAAGTTTTCAAGGTATTAACACCTTGTTTTGCCTCTTTTTGAATTACAAAGTTGTGAGCCATATCATCCGCTTTGCACAAAACAAATCGATAATATGCTAATCCTCCGCCTTGCGTAAAATCAATATTAACAGATATATTATCACCTTGATAGAATATATTATCGACAAGAGATAAATCCGTTGGATTAATCAATTTTACAGTTCCAGTAGAATATCCATTTGGCTTTCCAGTATTATTGGATACATATGGAATATTAAGAAAATCATATTCAAACCCTGCATTGGTAATAGGATTTTCTGCATTTGTAATAATTACAGTAATCGGATGAACTATATCATACTGCCACCAATATTCATTAGTAACTGTATCATCGTGGAATAGCATTGCCGAGTTATCTCTAAAGTAGATTTGATAAACTCCGGGCTTGATACCTGCGGTAGATATATATTTAACGCCCGATGAGTCAGGTTGAACGTAGTGTCTTCCTGCTTCAATTTCCTCTTTGGTACTTGGATTTGACCTCGTATTATGCTCATACATACCGATCCATGGCAGGTTACCCGACTCCTTAACCAGAGATTTTGCCGCAACCGACCCCTTAGCATAGTAACTTACAGGAATATCCTCGCCTACCGTGTATACCGTTTTAGGCAACGACATAGCAGCTCCGGTGTAATCTATTTCAAGCGTATTTAACTTTCCTTTTGGATATTCCCAAGTTGTTTCTCCACGGTCAAATCCATGATGAATTACCGCCGAATTAAGATAACCGCTAAAGCTAAGGTCATACGTTCCTTCCGCGCTCACGGGAATCTTCATAGTAGTCGTGCCGTAACCCGTACTTGAGCCTGCGAATGGGATATTAGTGCTAATATTTTCCGCTTTCTTAACCAACGGAGTTTGACCGAATCTTATGGTTATATTGTAGTTTACTCCGGGGTATAGCCTTACATGTTCACTGGAAGCATAAGAATTTTGAGGATCTTTTGACTTAGAAAGCAGTTTAGTATAATCTACATCAAGAATTAAATAGCCTCTCTTAACATCTTCCTTAGTAATATTAACAGTAGCACTTATTCCCCTCTCATCGTCATTTTCAAAAGGCTTGGTAAGCGTATAGAGAAGCTCGTTCTGTCTGTCAAACTTATTATTACTTTCAGTTCCACCAACAACAAACTGACGCGACCTATCTGAAAAATAAGTTTCCTCTCCCTCATCGTGTACGGCAGAAAACGTTATTTCCTCATCAGGATCGTGGATATAGATTGTAATTTTAGCAAACAGCCACTTATCAGGATCGGCTTTAGCAGCTTCTACAGACTTCTGGCGGCTCACAAAATAAATCGAATAAGTTCCAGCAGGTAAATTATCTCCTAACGTATAGTTCGGCAATCCAACATTTGAGCTAAAGGTATAAATTCCTTTTTTATATACATTTTCAATTACTCTTTCTTTTTTATCCTTATTTTCCAAACACGATATACCGTTGTGGTAGCATACAGAATATTGCTTACCATTATCCATCTCCCAATCCTCACTTACAATTCCAAGCGAAGCATCTCCAGCTCCTCCATCCCTCTTATTATAATTATAATTAAACTTAACCTTTATCGGCTCGCCTACAACAAAATGTGTCTTCTCAACAGATAAGCTTACATCAACCGTACTTTGACTGCTTGTTGATCCACTGTCAGTATATATTTGCCTGCCTGTTTTTGCCACTTTTTGAGGCTCGTTTTTCAGTCTATGTGTAAAGTTAAGCTGATACTCGCCCGGTTGAGTGTTTGGATCTATCGGAATAGTAATTCTGTCAAGTACATTATTTGTGGTAGCATTTGAAGTAGCATTTGCAGGAGGAGTAAAGCTCCAATTCTGCTCATTTGAAACGTAGCCCGCATTAAGCTTTGTAAGGTCTGTTCTGTTTACAGAGCTATGATATCCATACTGCATAGTATTACCGTCGGCATACTTAAACTTAAGCTTAATATGAAGCACGGGGATAAGCTTATTATTTGTGCTTTCTGCAACCACCAAGAGATTTCGCTCCGCTCCTGCAGGCAACGCAGGGAGATTAAAGGACATTGTCGGACCTTCTTCATCATGTTGTTGATCTATGTAATAATAAAAGCCGTTAGCTCCGTCTCTTTCTGTGCTAAAGCCCTCGTAGAGATAGTCTGCATACGTTTCTTTCGAGCCACCCCAATAGGTATCTTTAATATTCTTAAGCGTATGATTTATCACATTCCAAGTTTCACCGCCATCAAGCGAGTATTTATACTGTTCGACACCTCCCATACAGAACATATAGCCGTTTATTTCTATCTTGCCACCGCTTTCAACTAAATTCGTTTTATCATTGAAAAATCTCGCATTACGGTAATCTACGTTCCACGGCTCATAAAAGCTATAATCAGTAACTCCCTCCTGAGCCAAGTTTTTCCACTTATCCTTCAGGTTGTTAAGTGTTTGGCCCGGACTTACATGGGTTTCGGTTGATTCAACATGTACATCATCAATTTTTACTTCTCTAACTCTCGACCAGAAAAGTCCGTCCTCACCGTAAACGCCTACGTTGTCAATTCTTCCGACGGGAACGTAAACGTCACTTCCGACAGGCTTTGCCGCAAAGATTACGTCAACAACCTCGCCAACGTAATTCGAAAGGTCGGCGGTAATTTTTGAGCCACTACCAGGACTACTAGTTAAAGCACCACTAAAGTTACCGTCCCATGAATCTCGGAAATCATAGTTTTTTTCGAGCTCCGAGGGATATTGTGGATTATCGATAGTAGTATCATTAGCAGGATACGCACTATTTCCATCGTAATAAGCGCCCTTATAAACGTCATTAATTAAAGGGCGTGTGCGTGGTGAACCTAAGCATTGAGTCCAAGTCTTACCATAATCAGCAGACCAATAATAAGACTGAACACCTCCCTCAACAATAGCCCAACCCGCAACTGAAAGCTGCGTTTTAACAGGAAAATCGGAAAATGCAACCTTTATATCCTTATAATCATAAGATATAGCTCCTATGCGCGAATATGAGGTTGTGGCTGAGGGAGTATCCGCGGAAATATTCCAAGTCTTAGTAAATGTGAAATTTTCCGCCTCAGCTTTCGATTTAGTGCTGTTATATGCGGAGTCTCCATCCTCTCTGCGGTGAGCGTTCAGATAAGTTGTTCCGTAATTGGTGTTATTAGGGTCATTAACCTCAATATCGGAAACAAAATCCGCAGGAAATGTCACGTAATTCCTTATTTGGTTAAAGTTAATTATACGAACTATCTCACATCTGTAATTAATGTTTTCAGTGGGCACTGCCGCTATTATAACGTCGAGATTTGCATCGTTTTTGTAGTCCGAAAGGTCGGCAACAAGTGCGAAATTCGAAAAGTTTGCGTTTGCGCCGTCGGCTTCTGTAAAGTTATAATGCGTATATTTGGAAATATCCAAA
>JAZRGA010000006.1:0-5260 GCA_045643945.1 Eubacteriales bacterium
TTTTATGGGCTCTGCCCAAACCCGCAAGCTTTTGAAAAAGCTTGACCAAAACTTTCCTGCGTGGGTGCAGTGCGAACATAGTGCGTTCATTCGTCGAGCGCACTATGTTATTTAAATTTTCCCCGATTGAAAGTTTTTAGCGCTACCTTTTTTCAAAAAGGTAGCAAAAATCCTTAGCACCAACTAACTCTATATATTACTTTTTAATAATATCAACACCGAGATACTTACGAAGAACCTCAGGAACTACAACAGAGCCGTCCTTTAACTGATTTTGCTCAACGAGCGCGGGAAGAATACGGCTTGTAGCAAGACCCGAGCCGTTAAGAGTATGCACAAATTCGGGCTTACCCGTAGCATCACGCTTAACACGAATCATACCGCGACGAGCCTGATAATCACGAGCGTTAGATACCGAGGAAACCTCTTTATATCCGTTCATCGAGGGAATGTTTATCTCGATATCATAGGTACGCGCCATAGAAGCCGAGCAGTCCTCTGCCGCAAGCTTAACTGTGCGGAAGTGGAATCCAAGACCCTTTACAAGATTTTCGGCATTAGCAACAAGCTCCTCAAACGCCTCATCGCTCTTTTCGGGGAGAGTGTACTGAACCATTTCAACCTTATTGAACTGATGTCCTCTAACCATTCCACGCTCATCGGCACGGTAGCTGCCTGCTTCACGACGGAAGCAAGGAGTGTAGCTTATATACTTGCGAGGAAGATCCGCCTCGGTAAGAATTTCGTCACGGTGGAGCGAAACGAGTGCGGTTTCAGCCGTAGGAAGCATAAAGCGGCGGCGCTCGTCCTCTGCGGTTTCAAGCCAGTAAACGTCATCTGCAAACTTGGGGAACTGACCTGCGGTAAGTCCGCACTCATAGCCAAGCATATGAGGAACGAGTACAAGCTCGTAGCCGTTTGAAAGGTGTGTATCTATAAAGTAATTAAGGAGAGCCCACTCAAGACGAGCGCCCATTCCTCTATATATCCAGAAGCCTGCGCCCGAAAGCTTTGTTCCTCTCTTGTAGTCGATAAGACCGAGGTCGGTACAAAGGTCAACGTGATTCTTAGGCTCAAAATCAAAGACCTTAGGCTCGCCAAAGAAGCGGAGAGGCTCATTATTCTCTTTACCGCCCGCCAAAAGATCTCTGTCGGGAAGATTGGGGAGCGAAAGCATTACCGAGGTAAACTGCGTTTCAACGGTTTTAAGCTTATCGTCGATTTCCTTAGTCTTTGCGGAAAGCTCCTTCATACGCGCAAATATCTCGCTAACGTCCTTGCCCTCCTTTTTGTACTGAGGGATAAGCTTGTTAGTTCTGTTCTGCTCTGCCTTAATAGCCTCGGTTTCGGCAATAAGGTTTCTTCTCTCATTATCGAGCGCAAGAATCTGCTCTATCTCGTCCTTTGCATCCTTACCCTTAATACGGAGGCGCTCAATAACCTCCTCGGGATTTTCTTTTATATATTTAATATCAAGCATAATTAAAATTCCTTTCTGATATCTTTTTTGAATCTTTTTTATTTAAAATATTAAAAAATCAAAATCAAGTGCCGACGGCTTACTGCTCGTTAAAAATCGTATTTCCGCAAAGAGCAGTGAGAAGCGCCTCGAGATCGGCATCATCGTCATAGGTCAATTCAACGACCTTTTTACGGCTTGAACGTGAAATACGCACCTTTCTGCCAAGCGAGGACATAGCGCGCTTTTCAAGCTCCTTCATATGAAGTCTTACCTGAACGCTCGACGCATCCTCGATAACAGGCTCTTTTTCCTCCGCAAGCGCATTCATCCTCTTTACAGCCGCCTCAACCTCACGAACAGACAGTCCTGCGGCAACGGTACGGTTAGCCAAAAGTATCATATGAGCCTCGTCGTCGAGTCCCAAAATAGCGCGTGCGTGACCCTCCTTAAGCTCGCCCGAGCGAAGAAGCTCAAGCACCTCATCGGGAAGATCGAGTAAGCGAAGCATATTAGTAATCGTAGTACGGCTCTTTCCAACCTGCTTTGCAAGCTGATCCTGAGTAAGCCCAAAGCGGTCGATAAGCGCACCGTAGCCAAGAGCCTCCTCGACGGGATTAAGGTCCTCACGTTGAATATTTTCTATCATAGCGACCTGAGCTGCGTGAAGCTCGTCACCGTCAAAAATAACCGCAGGAATTTCCGAAAGCCCTGCCATTTTAGCGGCTCTCCATCTGCGCTCGCCCGCAATTATCTCGTAAGTACCCTCCGCAACGGGGTTTTCACGAACGATAATAGGCTGAAGAACTCCGTGAGCGGCAATAGAATCCGCAAGAGATTCAAGCGCCTCACGCTCAAAGGTCTTTCTCGGCTGATCGTGACGGGGGTCTATTGCCGAAATTCGTACCATTTCTGCCGCGCCCTTTTTAGCGTCGGCAAGATTGTTATCGTTAAAAATATCATAAAAGCCTCTGCCAAGGCCCGACGGTTTTTTAGTATTTGCCATTCTGTTATTTCCTTTACTTTCTTTTATAATATTCGTTCATAATTTATTCATAATTTTGCGTAATAGAAATTTAAACGGTAATAACGCAATATGCTTGCGCTTTACGCATTATTTTCTGAAATTCGCTTTTACGCTTTTATTTTTCTTTGGCGTTTCAAAAAGAGCCTTAGGAGAGCCGTTTGCACTTCCCTCGGGCGTTATTTTAATTACGTCGCCGTTAGTTTCAACGGTAACCTTACTTCTTCCCTCACGCACATCGGGAGTATTATCGTCAAGCAGCTCGCCAAGTCCTCTGCCAAGCCCCGACGGTTTCTTGTTTGCCATAAAAATCTCCTTATTAATTTCGAATTTAATTAAAATTTAATTAAAATAAATATCAAAAGCTTAAATTCTCGTAGTAAGCTCCTTAGCTACCTCGATATATTCCTTTGCGCCCTTAGAGCTTTTATCGTGGTAGTATGCAGGCTTTCCAAAGCCGGGAGCTTCGGTGAGCTTTACGTTTCTCGAAATCTTGGTATTGAATATCTTATCCTCATAGTGCTTTTCAAGCTCGGAGATGACCTGCATAGAAAGAAGCAAGCGTCCGTTATACATTGTGATAAGAATACCCGTTATCGAAAGATCGGGATTATACATTCTCTTAATACGGTTAATTGTAACCATAAGCTGAGAAAGTCCCTCAAGCGCATAGAATTCGCACTGCATAGGAACTATTACACCGTCACTTGCGGTAAATGCGTTTATAGTGAGCATTCCGAGCGAGGGAGGACAGTCTATAAGAATATAATCGTAGTTATCCTTAATTTCGGCAAGAGCGGTCTTTATACGGAACTCACTATCCTCAAAATCAAAGAGGTCAAATTCTGCGCCCGCAAGAGCGGTGTTTGTGGGGATAACGTCAAGATTTTCATAAGCGGTGCTTACAATTATTTCGTTAAGAGGCAAAGAGCCGTTTAAAAGCTCCTTGGTTGAGCCCTTCAACGCCTTTTTGGAAATTCCGACTCCACTTGTGGTATTACCCTGAGGGTCGAGGTCGATAATAAGAACCTTATGACCAAGAATACCTAATGAAGCGGCGATATTTACGCAAGAGGTGGTTTTTCCAACGCCACCCTTTTGGTTAGCAAAAGCAATTATCTTACCCATCATTTTAAAGTCCTTTCAACTATTTTTTCATTATAATTATACGAATAATATTATAGCACATTTATTCAATAAATGCAAGCGGATATTTAAGATTTTTTAGTATTTTTTGATGTTTCACGTGAAACATCAAAGCTTTATCCTAATAGTTGCGGTAATATGAGATTTAGATTGCAAAAGCTTTATTTCTGCACGCTTTTTTCTGCGGTTTAAAAACTCAACCCTGCTAACAATTCCTTTAATAGCCGTAGATAAATCACGTGGCAGCTCAAAATTTGCACTTGATTTGCTATCAAAGGCGCTAAGCTCGCTAATGCGTTCCTCGATAGCATTCTCGCACAGTCCCTCACCACAAATCGACTCAATTATCCTATGCCGTTGCGATACGTCGCTGATTTGAGCAATCCCAAGCGCATTTTTCTCGCTGACATTCATATTTAACAATATTTGCCGTTCGTTATAATTAAGTTCTAATAAGCTAAGCTTTTTGTCAAGCTCCGATTGAGAAACCGTTAATCTCGTTGCAATATTTGCAAATTCCTCACCGTAGATATCTTTAAGCCTCTTTAAAGCAACGGCGGACTCAAAATAATTAAGCGGCTCGGATTGTATATTTTCTGTAAGCGACATTTCTGCGGAAATTTCTTGGGTAACGTCAATAATAATAGACGGAATTAAATTAAGTCCTGCAAGCCTTGCCGCGCGCAATCTCCGCTCGCCCGATACAATTTCATAATCATAGCTATCATCGATATCGGTTTCTCTAACAATAATCGGTTCGATAACCCCGTATCGCTTTATCGAATAGGCGAGATTGACAAGCTTGTCCTCATCAAAATCATATCGCGAGCGCATAGCGTTGGCTCTTATGGCGTCGCAGGATATATAATATACAGAGCATTTCTCAATCAATCTATTGCCGATTTCTTGAGATTTTGAAGCATTTTTACTCTTATTAAACCATTTATCAAACATTTTAACCTCCTCATAACGTTTCACGTGAAACATTTATAACAAGCAGCCTTTGATTGTTTCACATGAAACATAATATCAATTTTGTGCGTGAGTAGGTTTCACGTGAAACATTTAAACATCAAGAGATTAGCGCTACACGTTTCACGTGAAACATTACCTTGCGTTTATTATACCACCACCGTTTTGCGAATAAGGTCGAAGTGCGGAGAGAATGAGAATATTATTAGGCTTTTAAAGTATATTTTATTAATCAGTGCTTTATAACCGTACCTACAAAAGCATATACATCTTGTATGAGAAGATTTGTGCAAACACGGTTGGCTCGACCGTCGAGCGCAGAATGTTATTAAAAATAACACCGATTGAAAGTTTTTGGCGCTACCTTTTTTCAAAAAGGTAGCAAAAATTCTTAAAACAAACTAACTTCTTTATCCGCTTTTTCTTTGACACACAAGGCGCAAAGAAAAAGGCTTAGCAAAAAGAAACGCCGTTTTATGGGCTCCGCCCAAACCCGGAAACTTTTGTAAAAGCTTGTGCAAAACTTTCCTCCGTGGGTACAGTGCGAACATCTGTTGTTCATCCGTCGAGCGCAGGATGTTCTTTAAAACATCCACCGATTGAAAGTTTTTGGCGCTACCTTTTTACAAAAAGGTAGCAAAAAATACTTAACATAAACT
>JAZRGA010000007.1:0-50792 GCA_045643945.1 Eubacteriales bacterium
ACGAAATTTGCCCTGTGGGCAAGTGAAATAGCTTCGCTGTGAAATATTTGCTCCGCAAATGTGAAATATTCGCTAACGCGAATGTGGGCAAATTTCATTTCACATTGCGACGAAGGAGCTACATCATATTTGCGAAGCGAAAAACATCATATCGCCGCAGGCGATGCATCATTTGACAAGCACGAAGACTTATGATATAATAATAGAAAAGGAGGTGCAATAATGAACCGATTCTTACATTTCATTGGTATTATTGGTACAATGATAATGATAATATGCGATATCGCGGAGTTTTTAGCCGTTCCCGCATTATTTATTGTAATAGGTCTTTTAAATTCTTATCCTTGGCAGTATTATGCAATTTCCATTGGAGGATATATTGTACTATTTATCGTAGCAGAAATTATTGCACACTTTGTTTTCAAAACATTGAACAAAAAATATTCTCCTCTCATTGAGAGAAAGCTTGAAAAGTATCTTAACAAGTTTTCAAATAAAAGTTGATTTTTTATTAGACACCTTTTGTTCGCGATTACCCTTGTTTAGACACCTTTTATCACGTTTAAGGCAGAAAAAGCACTTGCGTAGCAAGTGCTTTTTTCAACGAAATTTGCCCTGTGGGCAAGTGAAATAGCTTCGCTGTGAAATATTTGCTCCGCAAATGTGAAATATTCGCTAACGCGAATGTGGGCAAATTTCATTTCACATTGCGACGAAGGAGCAATATTTCACAATTTTCGCAAGAAAATTATTTCACATTCGGCGTAAGCCGAATATTTCACTTGAAAAGCATTTCACATGAAAAGCTATCTGAATGATGGTGTAATAACGAAAATACTTCATTGAACGGTTTTTTTCTATATATGATGTTGGAGCAGATACCGATGGATATATAGAGTTCGTTATGAAAAATAGAAGCCTTTTACTTGATTTATTGTCAAATGTATGGTATAATAAAATCAATAAAGCAGTTGATTTTTTAAGCTTATGATTTACACGTTTAGGTTATTATATTATAAAAAGGAAGAACAGATATGAAAAAAATAATTTCGGTTCTTATTATTACGGCGATGATGCTTTCCTCGCTTATGCTTGCAGGTCAGGTCTTTGCCGAGAAAATTATAGACACTCCCGACGCTGCCCCCGAGGTAACTCCCGATGCCGTGGGGAAGCCGACAGAGGATTTACCAAGCGTTCGCGACTCGCTTATAGAGAGCATTAACACCGCTAATTCGCTTATTCTTACCGATTACACCGACGAAACCGTCGAGGCGTTAAGTCTTGCGATTGAGGCGGCGGAGAGCATTTTAGAGGACGAGTCTGCGGATTACGATTCTATCTTTGAAGCGATGTCCCTGCTTGACGATGCTCTTATAAGGCTTGAGGCGAAAAAGGCCGATACCGTTGAGATTAAGGCGCTATATAATTATTTTAAATATTCAAATACCAAAAAAACACACAATCAAGTCGAGCTTTCTGCGGCAATTGAGGCGGCAGAGGCGGCGCTTAGCAATTCAAAGCTCCTCATTTCCGAGGCAGAGGCTGTTGCGGCTATGCTTAAGGGTGTATCTACTCTTAAATCGGTAAGCACTCCCGAGGAATTTATGGCTATGGAGAGCGACGGCAGCTATATTCTTGCTAATAATATAACTCTAATTGATTCCTACGGTGAATTTAGCGGTTATCTCTACGGTGACGGTTACACGGTGACGGTTGCTTATTCTTCAATCTTCGATACTCTTGACGGAGCGACGGTTTCGGGCTTTAGCATAAAAGGCTCGGACGTTGGCGGTGTAGAGTCCTTTGCTCCTCTTTCTCGTACGGCTAAGGGAAGCGTTACCGTCAGTGACGTAACGAATTACGTTAAAACTATTATGACCGATAATGGAACGGTTGCGTCTGGCTTTATTCTTCAAGGCGAGGGCGCGGATATTAAGTTTATAAATTGCGTAAATAACGCTAATATTCTCGGTGGCACTGCCGCGGGATTTTACGCAATAAACGCAAGCGGTACTAATAATCTACATTTTTATAATTGCGTAAATAACGGAATAATTTTCGGCAGAGCGATTGCGGGCGGCTTTGTTGCCGACACGGGTAATGCGACGAGCGAGAATATTTTATTTGAATATTGCCTATCGTCAAAAAACGTATGCGCCGACGGAATAGCGAGCGCTTTCTTTGGCGCAGGTAAGGGTAACGTAGAAATGTATGGGTGCGTTGTCGGTGGAGCTGAGCCTATTGAGGTATCCTTCTTCGCAAACGATAAGTCTGTCGGAGGCGTTATAGGATACGTTGAGGAGGGCTACGGTGTTGATATATTCTCCTGCTATTTTAATATAGACTTAATTGCTGACGACCAAGCGGCGCTTGTTTTCGGTGCGGCAGAGAGCGTTTATGCATCGTGTAAGGAGCTTTACGTTGTCGGAAACGTTGTTGCTTCGACCGATAACGCATACAGACTCACCGCTCTTTCAAACGAGAATTTGACGCTTGATACTGTCTTGCTTGACGTTTCGTTAAAGATAGATTTAAACGATGAAATAAGTGAAAATCCGAATGCGGCAGACCTTCTTCCAAAAATTGATTTTAGCGCCTTTGACGAGTATTCGGTAAAAGAGATGAATGTGGGAGTTACGGCATTCGTTAATGCTTCTATTTCGGGCGCTGACGCAGATAAAAAGATTGAGATTACTAAAATTTATGCCGAGTCGCTCAGAATGCTCAAAACTCCCGAGGAGGCAGAGCTTGAGTCGGCAAAGAATGGAATAAGAGAAATTATTGATATTCTCTTTAAAGGTCCTGAGGGCTATACCGCAGAGTCCTATGCCGAATACATAGCGAATATAGAGAAGATTAAGGCGGATATCGACGGTGCGAGAAGCATTGAGGCTCTTGAGTTGCTTGGCGGTGTTAATGCTATTTCGGTTGCCGAGTCTAAGCTCGTTACTTTGCTTGATGACGCTAAGGCAAACGCTTTGCATATTCTCAGTGCAAAAAGAGAAAATGCGGGCAAGGTCTTTACGCCTATATCCTATAAAATTTATTTATCCGAGTATGATTTAATAGTTGAAAAAATAAATGCGGCAGAGAGTCTTGAGGCACTTCGCGCGATAAACGTACCCTTGCTTAAGGTCGAGGCAGAGTCAAAGCTCGAGGTCAATATTCCGATTGAGGTTGACGAGGAGGATGACGTTATAAAGGAAAACGAGAACGTCAAGGAGAACGATGATAATGAGCAGGCTACGGAGCAAATCGACGATTCCTCTGAGTCAAGGAGCGGTTGCGAGTCGACCGTTGCCATGTCTGCAATCGCTACGGTAGGCGTTATAGGTCTTGCGTGCGCTTGTAAAAAGAAAAAAACAAAATAATTTTGCTTTGTGGCTGCGTCATTTAGCACAGAACAAAAACACAAAAATAAAAATAATAAAAAATAGCTTTAACTGTGAATAAAAATTGCGGTTAAAGCTGTTTTTTGTGTAGGAATTTTCGAGATAAACTTTCAAATTCCATTTTTATATATGTTTTTTAGCCGCGCTTTGACTCTCTGGCGTACTTTTGTACGCCGACGAGAACCCAATCACAACTTCTGTATCTGAATGACGCAGCCTCTCGCTTTGTAATGCAGAGTGCTGGTCTTGTTTGTTTTCGTTCGTTTTTATTTAAATTTTACAATCAAAGAGTTTTTCAGCGTTTTTATACATAAGTTTTTCAACGTCATCGCGTGTGTATCCGACGGCGTTTGCGGCTCTTTTGAACGCAAGAAGCTCTTCATAAACAAAGGTGGTTATATTTTCCTCATCACTTTCTTTCATGTGGGGGTCGTTTGAAACGTCACCGTAGAGTCCTCTCGGTACTACGTTCATATAGGTTCCGTTTTCTTCAATTCGATACATACGCATCTTGGAGATGGGCATATCTGTACCAAAAAGAATGCGGTCAGAGCTTATCGATTCAAAGAGCTTTTGCATTGCATAATCCGATGTGTTTGCTGAAAAATCAAAATAAAGATTTTTACTATGCTTTAATATTTCAAATGCATCACCGACGTCGGACGGAATATAAGCGCGTCCTACGTGAGCAACGATTACTTTTGCGTTCGGGTATTTTTCGTCGATCTCCATAAGCTGAGCGAGATTTATTGGGTCGCGCAGACGGAGGTTTCTCGAAATGTGAAGCATAACTATTCCGTGAATGTTATTCATAAATTCAAGCTGACGGGGAGTTAAAAAGTCGAATATTCTTACCTCTGCCGCAGGAATATAGGATGGAGAATTGTTTTGATAAGGCTTTATTCCACAGAAGCCTTTTTTGAATGCCGAAAATATTTCAGCTTCGTCGCTGTCCCAATTTGTGCAATAGAGAGCGGGGTGACCGTGCTCCTTTGCACATTTGATTGCATACCCGTTACCTAATTCGAGATTGCAGGAGGGAGATGACATAAGCACTTGTTTTACCGTCTTACCGGGGAATACCTTTGCGTAGGTCTCAACCATATTTTCATAAGTCATGTCGGGAGCTACAAGCGACGTCCACGTTACGCATCCTTTTTGTCCGACTTTACGAGTGCCGGGCTCCCAAATATGCATATGCGCGTCAAATATTTTGTCGGGGAGAAAGTCGCAAAGCTCTTCTTCCCATATTTTTTTATCATAAGGTGTTACATCAATACCAAACATAAAATTTCTCCATTATTTTTATCATAATACAAGTATATCTTAACATGAAAATAGCATAATGTCAATATGAAATTTACCTATTGATATTTGCGAAAAAAAGAAATATAATATAATTATATATTTGCATAGGAGGTTATACAATGGAGCAAGCAACACTCCATATTGAAAAGATCTTGTAATCCAAGCCGTTATGGTTTAGAGGCAAGGTCTTTTTTTGCATTTCTAACATTGGATTTGTTTGATAACATTTTTTATGCTTGCTTCATTTTTTATAGGAAATAGATTATTCTTTATAAACTAAGTTATTTTTGCATTAGAATTTACCACGGGATTTTGTGTTTTTGTCGAAATAATTAATAAAATAATAAAAATACTATTGAAAATAATAATAAATAGTAATATAATATTTATGCTACCCAATCGCATAAACAAGTTACCGCAGGAAACAATATTTATGAAAAAAGTGTTTCCTCTTTTTCTCATACCTTGCGGAACGAGATTGTGTAGCAGCTAAGCGCGTTTGCGCAAAAGAAGGATACATTTTTCTGCACTCCTTCGGGGGTGCAGTTTTTTCCTGCGGCATAAATATTTTATCAAAGTTTCCAACATTATTTATGTTGTTAAGTTAAAAATATTATTTATACATAAATAATGTAGTATTATTTGATAAAATTAGATGTGTTTAAATATATTAGGCTTAATTATATTTTAATATAATTAAAAAATAGGAGAAAGTCAATCAAAATGTCTAAAAAATCTTACTCCGATAAATCAAAAACTGCAAAGTGTATTAAAATGCTTCAGGTTCTTAACAATAGTGAAGTTGTAAAAATAAAGGACCTTGCGGATATTCTTAATACGAACGAACGAAATATCCCTGAATACAAGGAAACATTGATAAATGCGGGCTATCCGATTTCTTGCATACGGGGTCCCTCGGGCGGATATTACTTGCCCAAAAAGATTATGCTACCTGCACTTAATTTCGTTGCGGACGAAAAGCGTGCTCTTTTTGAGGGATATAAATATCTTTTGGCGCGTAACGATTTTATGTATAAAAAGGGATTTTCCGAGGCGATGGAAAAGATATCGTCTTCAACAATGCAAATCGATGTGCCGCAAAATACGATAGTTACAAACCGATTTCCTCTCGCAATGCCACAACGAGAGATAGAAAAACGTTATTTTGCGATTTCACAATGCATAGCGACGGCGACGGTGATAGAGCTTGAATATCTTTCGCTAAAAAATGAGGTTACAAGCCGAAGCTTACATCCGTACAAGCTTTATATGTATAACAATTCTTGGTTTGTGATTGGATATGACGAGCTAAAAAAAGATATAAGATACTTTAAACTAAACAGAATACAAGGCTTTAGAATTACAAACCGTTCATACGTTTCAATTCCGAGTACCTTTGACGAGCGCGATTACATAGACGATTATGGTATGAAGAACAATGGTGAGTGGTATCCTATCAAGTTAAAGCTTACGGGAAACTTTGCTATGCTTGTTAAGGAACGAATTTACGGAAAAAATCAAACCGTAGAATCTATCGATTCTGGTACAACTATTCTGTCGGTAGAAATGCAAAATAAGGACGATATAATTTCATTCATTCTTGGATTTCGCGATAAGTGTGAGGTGCTGGAGCCACAATGGCTACGAGATGAAGTCATTACTACGGTAAAAAAGCTTTTATTAAATTTAGAATCTAATAATAATTAATAAATAAAGGGGTCATTTATGAAAAACAGTAGGTTAAAATTTATTTCATTAGTTATGGCATTGTTGATAATTACAACGTCGGTAATTTTTTGCTTATCTCCGAATATGCTATATTCGAAAGAAAAAGCTCCGATGGATGAGTTATTGAAAGATGCAACAGTAGTTGATTCTGATGTAAAATCAGATTATTATGCGGATGAGTCTGTTGAAAACAATAAACTTGAGAAAGTGGATAATCTTCGAAATGATGTTGTTATCAATGAACAAGAAAAAAATAAAATGATCGATTTTGAATTAGCGAATAAATTCGAAGAAGCTCCGTTGCTTCAAAATAGCGAAAGAGCTGCAATGTCATCATTTGAATTTCCTTCATCGGTAGAGGAACAATTAAAAGGTGACTATGATAAACACGTAGATAAGGATACTACGAAGTGGGAAGAAAATTGGGCAGCAAGCACTGTATTACCAACAACTAAGGTGAGTGTTACATATGATAGTAACAGCACTAAAGCGTTCTTTTATGAAAGTGCGGGAGCGGTTGCAAGTAGTACATCTAATTCACTTCAACCGCTTACTATTGCTTTAACATTATGCGAGGATTCTTTTTTTGAAGGCACTAACAATTGCGTTTTGAATGCCTCCTCGGAAAGAACATATAAAGGCATTTCATCAGGGGCTATCCAAAGTGGATTACTTATCGTAGAAAAATCTTACGATGCGTCGGATTGGAAAAGAGTCGATAGTCAGGAATATGCAAACGGCTTGTTTACAACCAATTTCAGAACACACTACGGTAGCGGTAATACCGTACAGATATATGCTCCATCAGGAGCGGATCTTAACCGCGGTATTTATGTTCGTGTTACTTATGTTTATGAGGCTAAGCACACTTTTATAGAAAAGAATTTATTCGGATTCGATACTACTAAAACTAAGGATAAAATCTTTAGAGAACAAAGTGTGGTTTATCTTTGTAACGAAAATATTAATGCGGTAACAATTCATAATCTTTCTACCGTAAATAATGCTTTCGGAGAGGGCGTTAGAACTGACGACGGTGCACATCTCGAAGAATATTATCGAGCAGAAACGCTTGTTAATAATTCTATGACTTATACTGGATTTCAAGTCGACAATTCTTTGGCGTCCGTGAACGTAACGGTTTTGCATAACGGTACTAAGCTTGATATTCCCTCGGATGGTAAGTTTACCTCTGCAGGAAAATATGATATTATTATATCGCAGCGTTTTGGAAATGAGCAAAAGATAATTACCGTTTATATTGAAATGCGTTCAAGCTCACAGATAAAGAATTATTATTTTCCAAATAATTTTATAACGGGTAAACGTATATTCTGGGAAGGCAAATATCCAAAATTTGAGGGTGGTTTATCAAGCTATAACATTGGGGCTATTGAGGCGCAATATCCTGCTATATATGGAACTATAGAGAATGTAACCACGAAAACGGTCGTTAAAATATCGGGAGATAGAGAGCTTAAGAATGTTGTTTTGACAGAGCCCGGTGAGTATGTGGCAAAGTTTTATAATAATCCAACCTTCTTGACGGATACTCCTGCTGGCGATACCTTTATTATAACTTATCGATTTAATTTAATTGAGGAAGGTACAGCTCCCGGTCCTCAAGTAAATAAGGATAAACTTGCCGAATTTGTTACGAACAATGTCAGCGATTATTTTCCAAAATATTATGGAGTAACGTATAGCAGTGCAGGACCCGGAAATATAACTATTGCGTTTTCTAATTATAAAGACGCATTTGACTTTGCATATAATTATGAAAAGGGATGTGTTGAGAAGCAGGCAGACGGATCCTTTAGATATAGCGGAAAGCTTAAGGTGGGTGTTAAGGAGCAGTATAACTCTCTTTGGGATATAACCGATGCAACAAACTTTTTTGCAGAACAAGCCGTTCAAACGCTTTACTTTGATTTGACAGATGATTTTACTTATCTTACGCTTCATTCCGATTATCTCGAAGATTATAAAAATTTGAGAACGATGGAGCTTTTAAAGAGTATTGTGGCGTTTAGAAGCGATGAAGAACGTATAAATGTACTTTGTCAAACCGAGCTCCCAATAATAGCATTAAGAAAATATCAATATTTAATTCCCGGTCTTGATGGCAAGGTGCTTTCCGGAGTAACTGATTTTGAGTTTGTAAAGGATACAAACGGTTATGACTCACACTCTGTTGTTATTATTGATTCGACAGGCAAGGAAATTCCGATACAGCATAGACAAGGCGTTGCAGCACAGCTTCAAGCCGCAAACTGCGCAACCGGAGTTATTACTATAAGAGAAGCAACGGTGTATGGTGATCAAATCGAATATCAGGCAATATATATCGGAGAAAACGTTAATACTGTAACGGCGACGATAACCTATTTCAAGAATCATCAAAAGCAAACGTCGGCGGTGTCGCAGACTTCTACAGTTAAAGAGTTTGAAGTAAATGCTTTTTCGTTTGATTGGGTAGATGATGAGTTTGACCCATATGGAATGGTTAAGGTTGTTGCAAACGGTAAGGAAACCTTGTATTTATATGATGATATAATAGGTAAATCTTGGAACGATATAGGAAATTATAAGATAATCTTTATAAACAGATTCGGATATAGCTATGAAATTAATTTTGTTATAAAAACTCCATACTATATTTCAGTTTTGTTTACGGGTGAGGGAACGGAAGGACTTAGTACAATAACTGTTCCTTGTACACAGGATACGCTCACTTTACCGGTATTAGTGCGTTACGGTTATTACTTTAGAGGCTTTAAGGATGAAGTAGGTAACGTATACAAGGACGTGATAGAATTTGCACCTTTTGTTGAAAGCATCACCCTTACTCCTGTTTGGGAGCCAAAGCCTGTAACGTTGATTATAAAGGATAATAACGGTAAGATTTTGCAGCAAGTAACTCTTAATTTTGGTGAAAAGCATATATTAATTGATCCTATATTGATGGATGGTGGAGAATTCTTAGGCTGGATATATGAGGGAAAAGAATTTACTGAAGCATCAATTGTTGTTCAAAGAGAGGATAGCGTAGAGATTATAGCTAATATAAGATATGCTGCTGATGATTCAGATGAAGATTTCAATGACCCCACAGACGAGCCTACGACGGATGACCCCGCGGATAAGCCTACGACGGATGACCCTGCGGATAAGCCTACGGACGAACCTACAAACAAGCCTGCGGATGACCCCACGGATAAGCCTTCAGACGCTCCTATAATCAATCCTACAGATGACCCAACAAATGAAGCTACGGATGAAATCTTAAAAGAAACATCCAATGAAGCATCTAATGATACCGAGGATTCAAATTCAACGAGTGATGGTGTAGGTAAGGATACAACTAAAAAGGAAGACGGCGGTTGCGGAAGTACAGCTAAAATATCTGTGATACTTTTAATAGTTGTTGCGCTTTTACCCGCAATTGTTTGTCGCAAACGCAAAGAAATATAAGATAATTTATGGAAGGTAATTATGAAAATTACTATTAAAATCTTATCGCTCTTACTGACGGTGGTAATACTTTTTACCACCCTCGTAAGCTGCTTTGACCCTGATAGCGTAAACGGTGATGACGATATAGATTATACTATATCCGATGAAAAAATCACGGAAATCGTGACGGAAATCATCGAGTCGCTTCAGAAGGATAACGAAAAAGAGGAAAACGGCGATTTGCCCCAAAAGGATAACGAAAAAGAGGAGAACGGAGATTTGCCTCAAAAGGATAACGAAAAAGAGGAAAACGGCGATTTGCCCCAAAAGGATAACGAAAAAGAAGATGATGAAATAAGCGACATGGATTCCAAACCCATGGAAAACTTGTTTTCTATGAATCCGGATGCTTATATTGGAGATCTTGAAACATTCGTATACGGACTTATGATAAATAAGTTAGAGTATCTTTATGATGTATTTCCAGCTTACGTTCAACTTTCTGACGGTACTTTTATTTATGGATTAGCTTATACAGATTATTCTGAATGTTATACAAATGACGATGAAACTAAAGCTTATTTTAGCGCAGGATTTTTACCCGGAGCGAGCGAGCTCGATGTGCCTGAAGAAGAATTTGATTGTGGCTTGTATATCAATAATATGGAGTATAGCGATGATGAAATAGCGTTCGTTTGGACTTACAGAAGCGACGAATATATCGATCATTGTGTTGTGTATGGCACATATTTGAAATACGGTATTTCTAAAACAGGAAAGATTATGTATAGCGGCGTTCCGTATCGTCGCGAGGCTTGTGACGTTACTATCGGTGCTATATATTCGTATGATGATTCAAGGTATGTGTATGACCCGAATGTTGGAAATTACCTACCTATAACGGGGGTTAGCTTATCAAACATAATAGATTATGATGAACTTGAACGAGAAATAAATGCTTATATTGAGGCGCAAAACAAAAATTTTTATGAGTATGATACGGTTACCGTTGCATACACCTCACAGGATGCGGTAATTTCTTATTTGCAGACAATGCAGGAGGAAACTTTTTTAGGCTTATCTGTTGAATCTTTAATTCAAGCCGCAAAGAGCTTAGACCCCAAGAGTTGCTTTGAGATTACCCCCGATGGATTATCTATCGTTAATATACAAGAAGCTCCACCTGAGGAAGCTACGGCGTTAGCAAAATGGTTAATAGGTGGCACGTGCGCGATAGTAACGATAGCAGGAATGGTAGGCTCTGTAGTTTTTTCAGCATGTCCAGGATTGTCATCACTCTCAGGAGCAGTAACGGGAGCGGCAATTGATGTGTTTATGCAGGTGGTCGTCGAGGGCAAGGCAATTGGTGAGGTCACTTGGTCAAAGGTGTTGCTTTCAGCCGTTTCAGGTGCATTTAGCGGCTTGGTGGGTCCTTATTTACAAAGCGTTATGAGCGGTGCAGGATATTTTATTGTAGATTCGCTTTTAGACGGTCTTGTTGGAGGAATAGAGGGCGGAATTTCTTCTTGGATTGACGGTGATAGTGGCGAAGAAATAATGAAGAATTTTGGAGTTGGATTTGGCCTTGGTCTTGCTTTAAGCGCTGGTTTTAAGGGGCTTGGAACGGTAGCTTCGAAGGTTGGCGAAGGCCTTTCGGAATCTGCGGGAAAAATAGCTAAAAAACTATCTCCATCATTAAGAAAAAGCTTATCTAAGTTTACAAAGCCTATATCAAGCTTAGGCAATTCGATAGGAGATGGTATCCAAAAATTAAAGAAAAAAGCAGATTCAAGTATCTTTTATAGTAAATATTTGGGCGGCAAACAAGCGGATAAGGCTTTTAAGCTTCTTACTAAAGCCGAACGTGACGAAGCCTTTAAACATTCATTTGGTAAGGGTAAAATGGCGCTTGAAAGAGTTGTGGATGGAAAGGGAAATGTAATTGGAGAAACAAAATTGAAGGGAATCTTCAACCAAGCTAAAAATGGTGATATACTTGGGTATATTGACGAGGGTGGGATGAAAATTCCGGTTGTAAAGTGGAATAATTTTGTTTCAATTGCAGGACAGGATAATTTTCCAACTGTAAAGGTTATCAAGTCATATAATAAATATACCAGTAAAGCGATTAGAGATGAAATGTGGCCTCAAGCACGGGAGAATCTTAAAAAAAGATTTGTTGATGCCCCTAATGAAATACCGGAAAATTTATATAAAGCTATAAAAAATGCCTATCCTGACGTTGAGGTAACTGATGCTATAAAGACTATGAACTCAACCCAATGGAAAACAATATTAGGTGCAAACGGAGCTCTTCACGAGAATTTAGACGGTACTGTATCTTACATGCCAAAGGAAATTCATCAGAATATTGGACACTGCGGAGCAGTTGGTATGGAGTTGTGGATCAAGCAGCATATGGGAAATTTTTATTTTGAAACTTTTACATCTGCTGCGGCAAGTGGCGCTGTAATAGGAGCAAATTAATGGATAAAAAAATTAAAGAATATCATAAGATCTATAAGACTTTAGAGGATAAATTGGACTCAATGTATGATGAAGACGCAGATATTCAAAGCGAAGAATATCTTGAATTGGAAAAACAATTTATCGATTTTGTACGTAATGATTATGCAAAGGTTGTTTTTGAAGTGTATTACAAAAAGAATCCTAAAATTAAAGATACTTACAGCGGAGAAACTAAAAGATGGAATGACGTTTTCGGTCCCGATTTTGATAAAATAAGCACCTGCTTTAGGGAAGGCTTGGTAGGCTTGATTGAAGGATACGGAGCATACAAATTAAAGTAAAAATAAAGGAGAACAATTATGAATAAAAAGGCAATAATATCTGCAATTCTAATAATTGCGACAATTATTAGCTCGTTTGCGTTGACGTCTTGCAGTATCACTGAGGTTTTTGATAACCAAGATGATTTTCCTCAAATAGAGGAGGGAAAAAAGATTGATCTTAGCGTGACAAATTTAAACATAGAAGAATCGTTTAAACCCGCTAATGAGAATAACGGATACGTTAATAGCTTTTCTATAAACGTAAAAATAAACGGACATGAAGAATTTTCTTATTTTAATGGCTCGGTTACTTTTGTGTGGACATATGACATTTTACTGGACAATAGTGAGGGTTATGTAGAAAAGACATTTTCCCGTACTGTTTCGCTTAGTGCGGTTGGTAGCGGCGAATACAAGGAAACGGTCGACGTGGACCACTGTAGAAGCATTAAGAATATAAAATGTGAAAAGACGTTTTCCGGATACGCAATTAAAAAGTAACATAAAAATTAGAGAATGCCGAAGGCAAATTTCGGCATTCTCTTTTTACATATGATTTTAATTCGTGTAATTTTGTTCTGCGCTTAATGGGATCGCCCATTTTTTAGACTCAAAATAATAGAACACTACTTTATTAGAATGAAATTAAATTCGCCATACTTGACCAAACGTTAGGCGTAGTGGGTTTCATAGCGATTTTATCGACGGTAGTGGATTTATAAAAAAAGACCCGGAATTGTATCAATCCGGAGTCTTTTTCTGGTGCGGGTATTCATAAGGAAACTATGCCATCGGGAACAAAATAAAGAAAAATGGCAGCACAGACAGCGACGTTTGGCTGTCGGCACTGCCGAATGGTGCTGATATCATAACTAAACTACACCATCGGGCGCTGAACAAAAAAGTTAGCAGTACCAGTCCCCGACGTTAGGGCCCGACACTGCCGGTGGTGCAGGGGACGGGACTTGAACCCGCATGTTAAAAACACAGGTGTCTGAGGCCTGCTTGTCTGCCAATTCCAACACCCCTGCAACTTATAATTTTTGTTCTCAATTTTTACACGGGGAGAACACCCGAGGCGGTGCGTACTTTAAGTTGGACTTTTTCTGCATCATCCGCAATATTATAAAAACGCATTTCTGCGATTTTTGCATATTATCGTACTGCAAAATTCTATCACATTTTGCTTGTTTTGTCAATAGTAAAAGCTGTCAAATTTCATCAAATGGCACACTTTTTGCGAGATTAGTATTTTTATATCTGCTATCTGTTGAAATTTCCTTTATAATTTTAATGAAAGAGGGAATAGAAAAATCTTCGTTTTCGTCCTTAAGCTCTATCTCGAGTGTAGCTCTGTCATTCCAAAAGTCATAAACATCTATTTCTAAAATGTGTCCGCAATATTCAAAGGAATACCTTGTTTTGTGAATGCTTCTTTTTTCCTTGTCTGCCAAAAGTAAAAGCGAGGTGTATTCATCATACGAAATAACGCTCTCGTCCTCGTAGCAGGAAAGGGTAGAAATTCGTTCCTTAATTGTTTTTACATATTTTGTATTATTGTTTTCTACGATCGAGCGTACACGAATATTCTTTTTGCCATCGCTTTGGAGATATGTCTGAATAATGCTTTTTATGCTAAAATTATTTTGCTTTTCCAAATCGGCAAAAGAGGGAATATGAATAAGGAATTTTCGCTCGGTTTCTATTGGGATATTGTTCGGATTTTTCATATTGCAAAGCCTCCGTCAACGCCAATAATTTGTCCTGTGATGAATGATGCTCCCTCTGATGCCAAAAATAGCGCAAGAGAGGCGACATCTTCGGGTGCTCCTATTCGTCCAAGCGGTGTTTCTTCTTTAAGCTCGGATAGAATATCCTCTCCGAGCGACGAATTCATATCGGTTGCAATAACTCCCGGCTCGATTGCATTGACGGTAATTCCCGACGGTCCAACCTCCTTTGCGAGCGCCATAGTCAAACCGCGCAAAGCCGCCTTTGATGCCGAATAATGCACCTCACAGGAAGCGCCGACCTTGCCCCACATCGAGCCGATATTTATAATTCTTCCGCTCTTTTGAGAAATCATAAAGGGAAGCGCCTCACGCGTGAGATAGAAAGCGCTTGAAAGATTTGAATTTATCATATTGCTCCAATCGGTGTCGGTTATGTCGGTGAATAATTTGATTTGCGAAATTCCTACATTATTTATAAGCACGTCAATACCGTTTAACGCTTTAATTGCGTCGTTTAAGGCACGTTTTGCGTCATCGGGGGTTGAAATATCAGCACAAATAGCCGTCGCGCCGAGAGAGTCAGCAACGGATTGCGCGGCATCGTGATTTGATTTGTAAATAAAAGCGACAGAATCGCCGTTTTGAATAAATTTTTCAACGCAGGCGCGTCCAATTCCGCGAGAGCCGCCCGAAATTAAAATTCTCATAATCATACCTCATAGGGCTTTTTTCTATATTATATCAAAAAATGAGGGGAATTGCAAGAAAAATAAAATAATATTTTATGAAATAGAATTAAAAGCAAAAAGAATTAAAAAAGTTTTCAAAAACACTTGACAATTATAGTATTTTATGGTATAATTTTTACTCGGTAACGGGTGTTCTTTAGATACCCGCTCCTTACCGTACAAAATAAAATTCAGAGTGTACGGTCATAAGTCCATAGGGAGGTAAAAACATGGAAAAGGTAATCAATTCTTACGAAAGCCTGTTCATTGTTAACGTTACTAAGGGTGACGATGCTGTTGAAGCAACTGTGAACAAGTTTGTGTCTTTGATTGAGGCTAATGCTGAGATCGTTGACGTAGCAAAGTGGGGCAAGCGCCGTCTTGCTTACGCTATCGATGATATGCCCGAGGGATACTACGTTGTAGTTACTTACAAGACAAGTGGCGAGTTCCCCGCAGAGTTCGAGCGTCTTTGCAACATTGACGAAACCGTTATGCGTTCTATGACGGTTAAGCTTGAGTATGATGCCGCAGCAAAGAAGGCCGCTAAGGCTGATGCTGAGGAAGCTGTTGAGGCTACCGCAGAAGCAACTGATGCAGAGTAATTAAGAGTGAGGTATTAAAAATGTCTTGTCTTAATTTGAACAAGGTTATTCTTGCAGGCAGACTTACAAGCACACCTGAGCTTAAGTCAACGGCTAACGGTGTTTCGGTTCTTAGCTTTACTCTTGCGGTAAACCGCAGATTTGCATCTAAGAACGAGCAGGGAGAAAGCCAGACACAGGCTGACTTCATTACCGTTGTAGCTTGGAGAAATACCGCAGACTTTATTGCGAGATATTTCAGAAAAGGTTCTGCAATCTGTATCACAGGCAGTATTCAAACAAGAAGCTGGCAGGATCAGCAGGGACAGAGAAGATATACTACCGAGGTTGTAGCAGATGAGGCTATGTTCGTTGATTCGCGCAGCGAGAGCGGAATGTCTGACGGATATCAGACACCGGCATTTTCTTCCGGAGCTTCGGTAACACCGAGCTTTGAGGAGCACAACACAGACGACGATCTTCCTTTCTGATTTGTTTTTGAACAGATTAAGAAAAGAGAAGAAACCGTCAACCCTAATTAATATTAACAGGAGGATTTCGTAATGGATAATAAGACAGAAAACGTAGTTCGCGCACCCCGTCCTATGATGCGTAGAAGAAAGAAAGTTTGCATTTTCTGTGCAGATAAGGTTGATTTTATCGACTATAAGGATTCTGCAAAGCTCAGAAAGTTCATAAGCGAGCGTGGAAAGATTCTTCCCAGAAGAATTTCCGGCACCTGCGCAAAGCATCAGAGAGAGCTTAACACAGCTAACAAGAGAGCAAGACAGGTAGCGCTTCTTCCTTACGTAACAGACTAAGCGCAACGTTTAGACGAAGGTTTAGAATGAAATTAGGAAAGATCTGAATAATTCGGGTCTTTCCTAAAATAAAAAATAAAAAATGAAAATTTTTAAAAAAGTTTTCAAAAACCTATTGACAATAATAAAGTATTGTGATATAATATATATGTTGCGATGCTGGTGTGGCTCAATGGCAGAGCAGCTGATTTGTAATCAGCAGGTTGTTGGTTCGACTCCGATCACCAGCTCCAAAGGCTTCACACCGAGTGGAGCCTAAATGAATAAGGGGGATTTCCCGAGCGGCCAAAGGGGGCAGACTGTAAATCTGTTGTCACTGACTTCGGTGGTCCGAATCCACCATCCCCCACCAACAAAAAACGCACTTTTGTCTACCGGCAAAGGTGCGTTTTTTGAATGATGTTTGCCTTCGGCAAATGATGTTGGCTACGCCAATGATGACGGCTACGCCTAATGATGTGTGCCTGATGGCACATTGGGCAAACATCGCATCATTGCGACCAACGGGAGCAACATCATTATGTGAAGCATGACATCATATCGCCGCAAGGCGATGCATCATTTGACAAACATATGATTTTATGATATAATATTGGAAAAGGAGGTGCATTATTCAAGGTGAAGAAAATTGATTTTAAAAATATTCCTCTATCAATTCTTATAATTGTTGGAATTTTAGCATCTGCTATATCCTTTACTTATTATTTTGCGCTTAAAAATCCTTCCAAAATTATTTTTTGGTTAATCTGCATTATAGATTTTCTCTTGTTTACTTTGAATGCATACCGAGTAATAGAGCCTTTTGATCTAACCAAATCCAAAACAATCATTTTTACGATTGTGACAATGATAGGTTTCTTTGTGTTTTGCGAAGTTGTTACATTTTCATTCACCAATGGAACACGCTTTGAGTATAACATAGAGCTATTTTTCGATGTTTTGAAGTTTAGCCTGTTTTTGTCCCCGTCATTCATTTTGTTGCTTCCTGTAATGATGTTCATTGCAGAAATCGCAAGTTGAATGGGCACCTTTTGTTCGTTTTTATCCCTGTTTAGACACCTTTTATCACGTTTAAGGCAAATGATGTTGGCTCCGCCAATGATGACGGTTACGCCTAATGATGTGTGCCTGACGGCACATTGGGCAAACATCGCATCATTGCGACCAACGGGAGCAACATCATTTTGAGCGAAGCGAAAAACATCATATCGCCGCAGGCGATGCATCATTAAGATATACAAGGCTTTGCCTTGATTTATTTGTGAAAGTGTGCTATAATACTCTCGAAGGGAGTGATAATAATTGACTAAAAGTGAATTTAGAAAGCACATTATAGTTGCGGCGTTGATAGCCTTAGTATCAATGGTGGGGATTACATTATTCTCCGTATATATGTTTGATATGTATTCCTTCCCAACGATGGAAAATACCTCTGTTGCAAGTGGTACTATTTCTGAGGTTTATGTCGGTGGGGGAAAAAAACCGAATGTTATTCTTGAAACATCCGACGGTGAACAGCTTGTGCTTGTATGTCCGTACTTCCTTAAAGATTTATATGAAGATATAGGTTATAATCTTGATCAACTTGCAGAGCTTTTGGTCGGGAAAAACGTAGAATATCGCATAATGGACAAATTATCGTGGGTATTGGAGATTTACGTTGATGATGTAGTAATCGATAATAATAATTTGACAAGGGACGAGATTGTTACAACGCAGGTCGGTATTGTGATTTTGGCAATACTTATGATTGTAATTCTCGTTTGCGTAGAGATAATATATTTACAACCTAAGTATAAGCTTTATCAACAATACGAAAGAAAAAGATTAAAAAGAGTGATGCGCGAGCTTCAAAAGGCTCAAAGGCGCGAGAAAAAACAAAATTCTCAATAATGCAAATAAAGGGGCTGCGTCATTCAGATGCAGAAGTCGTGATTTGGTTCTCGTCGGCGTACAAAGGTACGCCAGAGAGTCAAAGCGCGGCTAAAAAACATATATAAAAATGGAATTTGAGAGTTTATCTCGAAAATTCCTACACCAAAAACAGCTTTAACCGCGATTTTTATTCACAGTTAAAGCTATTTTTTTTGTTATTTTTATTTTTTGTGTTTTTGTTCTGCGCTAAATGACGCAGTCCCTTTTGGTTAATGTTTACTTTTTCAAGCTGATTGCAAGCTTTGCTTTAGTAACTATATTTTCAGCGGTAAGACCGTACATTTCGAGCAACGGCGGAACCTTGCCTGAACGTCCGAAAACGTCGTTAGTTCCAACTCTTAAAACGGGAACGGGGAAGGACTCGCAAACTGCTTCGGCAACTGCGCTTCCAAGACCCCCGATTACGTTATGCTCCTCGGCAACTACGATAGCACCGGTTTCCTGAGCCGCTTTAAGAATTATCTCGGTATCGAGGGGCTTGATTGTATGAATATTTATAACTCTTGCATTAATACCTTCATCTGCGAGAGCCTTTGCTGCGTTATTTGCGATGTCAACCATAAGACCGGTTGCAACGATAGTAACGTCAGAGCCGTCCTTTAAGCAAATACCCTTGCCAAGCTCAAACTTATATGTTGAAGCATCATTATATACCGGAACTGCAAGGCGTCCCAAGCGAATATACATAGGTCCGTTGTACTCAAGAGCCGCTTTAATCGCCGCCTTAGCCTCGACGTCATCTGCGGGACTTACTACTACCATACCGGGAATGGTGCGCATAAGAGCGATATCCTCGAGGCACTGGTGGGTAGCACCGTCTTCTCCAACGGAAATTCCTGCGTGAGTTGCGCAAATCTTTACGTTTAAGTGGGGATAGCCTATCGAGTTTCTAATCTGCTCAAAGGCTCTGCCTGCCGCAAACATAGCAAAGGATGATGCGAAAACCGTCTTACCCGTAGCCGCAATACCCGCAGCCACGCTCATCATATTTCCTTCTGCAATTCCGCAGTTAAAAAATCTTTCGGGATATTTCTTTTTAAATATACCTGTTTTCGTAGCCGCCGCAAGGTCTGCGTCAAGTACGACAAAATCATAGTCAGGGGCAAATTCTACGAGTGCATTACCGTAGCTTTCTCTTGTTGCAATTTTTTCTGCCATTGTTATATCCTCCTTGACTTATGCGTTAGCAGAAAGCTCTGCAACCGCTTTTTCATATTGTTCATCATTCGGTGCGCTTCCGTGCCAGCTTACTTGATTTTCCATAAAGGAAACGCCCTTGCCCTTAACGGTCTTTGCGATAATCGCGGTAGGCTTACCCTTTGTAGCGCGAGCCGCTTGGAATGCAGCGTCTATCTGCTCAAAATCGTGACCGTCAATAGAAATTACGTTAAATCCGAACGCTTCAAGCTTTTTATCATGAGGGGTGGGATTCATAACCTCTGCAACGGGTCCGTCAATCTGTAAGCCGTTCCAGTCTATAATAAGGCAAAGGTTGTCAAGCTTATAGTGAGCGGCAAACATGCACGCCTCCCAAATCTGTCCCTCTTGGCTTTCACCGTCACCGACAGCCGAGTAAACTCTGTAGGACTTGCCGTCGATTTTTCCTGCGAGAGCCATTCCGCAAGCGGCAGAGAAGCCGAGTCCGAGCGAGCCCGTAGTCATATCAACACCGGGAGTTCCTTTCATATCGGGGTGTCCCTGAAGAAATGAGTTTACGTTTCTTAGGGTCTTTAACTCGTCGGGACTGAAGAATCCCTTTTGAGCAAGAACCGAATAGAGTGCGGGAGCGGTATGACCCTTAGAAAGAACGAAGTGATCGCGCTCCTCCCATTTGGGATTTTTGGGGTCAACGTTCATTTCCTCAAAATAGAGGTAGGTAAGAATATCTGTAATCGAAAGCGAGCCGCCGGGGTGTCCCGAGCTTGCGGCGTGTGTTGCCTCAAGAATGCCGAGGCGTACCTTTGTGGCAATCTGCTTTAGTTCGTTGATTTTTGTCTGTTCCATAACATTCAGCCTTTCTTATTTTAATTTATTTATAGTAAGAAATTAAAATTTATATCTTTACAAAGCCAAGCTTCTTTTGAACCTTGCCGAGCGTTCTTCTTGCGTAGTAGGAGGCTTCCTCAGCGCCCTTTTTCATTTGAGCCTCAAGGAAAGCTTTATCGGAAGCAAGCTCCTTAAATCTTGCCTGAACGGGGGCGAGTGCATCTGCGCAGGCTTCGCCGACAGCAAGCTTGAAGTCACCGTAGCCCTTACCGTCAAATTCACGCTCTATCTCGGCAAAATCCTTGCCTGTAAAGCAGGAATAGATAGTCATAAGGTTGTTTATTCCGTCCTTGCCCTCGGCAAAGCGAACGCAGGTTTCGGAGTCTGTAACGGCTCTCTTGAATTTACGGATAATAGTGTCCTTGTCATCAAGAATGTAAACGATTGCATTGGGGTTCTCGTCGGATTTCGACATTTTTTTCGTAGGCTCTGCAAGCGACATTATCTTCATTCCCGACTTAGAGATAATCGGCTCGGGAATTGTAAATGTGTCGGGGTAGAGCTGATTGAATCGCATAGCGATATCACGGCAAAGCTCAACGTGCTGCTTCTGGTCTATACCTACGGGAACTACGTCGGTTTGATAAAGAAGAATATCCGCCGCCATAAGGGTAGGGTAGGTAAAGAGTCCTGCGTTTACGTTGTCTGCGTGCTTTGAGCTTTTGTCCTTGAACTGAGTCATTCGGGAAAGCTCGCCGAACATTGTAAAGCAATTTAGTATCCAAGCAAGCTCTGCATGCTCGTGAACGTGCGATTGGACGTAAAGAGTATTCTTATCGGGGTCAAGACCGCAAGCCATATAAAGAGCAAGAGTTTCATATGTGCGCTTACGAAGCTCTGCGGGAACTTGACGTACCGTTATTGCGTGTTGGTCAACAACGCAGTAAAAGCACTTGTACTGATCTGAATAGGTTGAGAAATTACGGATAGCTCCGAGGTAATTTCCAATAGTGAGATTTCCGCTCGGTTGAACACCTGAGTAGGAGATTTTTTTATCCTGAAACATTATATGTCCTCCAAAATATGTTGGGTAATTTTAATATCAAAGCTCTGCGAAAACCTCGCCAAGACGCTTAATTCCTTCTACTATCTGCTCGTCGGAGGGCGTGGAGTAGTTAAGACGGAAAGCGGGTGACGGTGCTTCTGTGTCGCAGTTAAATGCCGAGCCGGGAACTACTGCAACCTTCTTTTCGATAGCTTTTTTAACGACAAAGGATGCGTCCTCACAATTTTTAACTACACCCCAGATAAAGAGTCCGCCCTCGGGACGGGTAAAGGTTACCTTGTCGGAGGGGATATATTTGTCTATGCACTCAAGCATAAGATTGCATTTGTGACGGTAGAGGTCGTTGATTTTAGCAATATGCGCATCAAGATCGCAGGTGGTTATATATTTGTGGCAGAGCATCTGGAAGAAAAGGTTCGTGTGAACGTCCTCAACCTGCTTTGCGACAACCATTTTTGTCGCTATTTCATTGGGGGCGATAACAAAGCCTACGCGCATTCCCGCAGAAAGAATTTTTGAAAATGACGAGCAGTAAATAACAATTCCGTCAGAGTCAAGGCTTTTCATAGTGGGAATGTCCTCTCCTGCAAAGCGAAGCTCACCGTATGGGTTGTCCTCGAGAATAACAACACCGTATTTTTTGGCGAGAGCAAGCACCGCAATTCGCTTTTCAAGGCTCATAGATGTTCCCGAGGGATTTTGGAATGTTGGAATGAGGTAGAGAAGCTTTG
The DNA here is from genome assembly GCA_045643945.1 of Eubacteriales bacterium. Taxonomy (GTDB): domain Bacteria; phylum Bacillota; class Clostridia; order Oscillospirales; family CAG-272; genus HGM12713. The sequence goes on from JAZRGA010000007.1 coordinate 22,261, forward strand.
CGTTCTTTGTGTTTTTCAAGGCTTCCTCAAGCTTTTCAAGAGAAACTCCGTCGTCCTCCATTTCAACTCCGATAGTTTGAACTCCGTTTGAGCGGAATGCGTTAAGAGCGCCTATAAAGCTTGGGTTTTCGCATATTATTGCATCACCCTCGTTACAAAATGCCTTGCAAGCAAGCTCAAGTCCCTGCTGTCCGCCCGTAACGATAAGTGTTGTATCGGTATCTCTAACCATTGTTTCACCAAAACGGGATTTTTGACGTGCTGCAATAGCCTCACGCAACGGTGTGTAGCCCTCGGTAATTCCGTATTGGAGGGCAAATGACGCCTGATCTTCAAATATTTCCGCAGAAAGTCTGGAAAGGTCCTCTACGGGGAAGGACTCAGGTGAGGGATTTCCTGCCGCGAATGAAATTATCGTTGGGTCGGAAAGACTTTTAAATATTTCACGAATTGCCGACGGCTTAAGCTCGGCAAGCTTTTTGGAAAATTTATATTCCATATTTAAGACTCCTTTTCAATAATAATCTATAAATACAATATATCTATTATATATTAACACATTATTTTAAAAAAGTCAATCGACATTTCAAATAAAAATTGACATTTCAAATAAAATATGATATATTATTTATAGTAACGGAAAAAATAAAAGAATAGAATTTTAAACGGAAAGAGAGGCAAGAATTATTAAGGATGATTAAGATTGAGCGTTTCTCGGTAATGAATTTTGACAATGCTATGAGAGGGGCGAGAAACCCTATGAACAGTTGGGACAGAATGGATAGCTATTATGATGATAACGGTAATTTTGTCTTTGGAGAAAACGATTTGGGACTTGCTATGCGACTTGCGCGCGCAGGGAGCGACCATAGAAAATTTTTGCGCCAGATATTCGTATCGGTTGATATAACTGCTCCGCTTTATTGGTGGAAGGAGTTTGATACATATAAGGTCGGAACTGTGGCAAATTCTTGCTCAACTATGCATAAGATACATGCAAAGGCGTTTGAAAGAGATGATTTCTCACACGATAAGCTCGACGAGGGCGGACTTGCGGCGCTTGATGCTCTTGTTTCTTATCTTGAATGTGAAAGAATAAAATTCTGTGAGGATAAGAATAATAAGCAGGCGTGGCTTAATATGATTCAGCTTTTGCCTACAAGCTATAATCAAATGCGTACTGTAACGCTTAATTATGAGAATTTAATTAATATTTATTACGCGAGAAGAACACATAAGCTTGACGAGTGGAAGACCCTTTGCAATTGGATAATGTCGTTGCCTTATGCGAGAGAGCTTATTGCAATAAAAGAGGAAAAATGATTGATTTTTATAAGGGCTGACAAGTTATGTTCAGCCTTTTACGATATTTTGTTAAGATTTTTTTGGAAAATCTATTGACATTTTACTCTAATAAAGTATAATTAAAGTATGTTTGAATTTTAAACATAAAATATATTACGGAGGCTTTAAACTATGAATAGAGTTTACAATTTTTCGGCGGGCCCTTCTATGCTACCCATTGACGTTCTTAATAAAGCAGCGGCAGAGCTCGTTTGTTACGGTGAATCGGGAATGTCGGTGATGGAAATGTCACACCGTTCTCCGGATTATGAGGCTATTATAAACGATGCGGAGAGAATGCTTCGCGAGCTTATGAATATTCCCGACAATTATAAGGTGCTTTTCCTTCAGGGCGGAGCATCAACTCAGTTTGCCGCAGTTCCGCTTAATCTTATTAAGAGAACGGGCAAGGCAGATTATGCGGTTAGCGGACAGTTTTCGGGCAAGTCCTTTAAGGAGGCTCAAAAGCTTGGATATGACGTTAAGTGTATAGCAACTACTAAGGATGATAACTTTGACCACGTTCCTATGATTACCAAGGATATGGTAAGAGAGGATGCGGCATATTTGCATATCTGCTTTAATAATACCATCTATGGCACGAAATATCCTTATATCCCCGATATTGGTGATATTCCGATAGTTGCCGATATGTCTTCCTGCATTATTTCCGAGCCTGTTGACGTAAGCAAGTTTGGAGTTATTTACGCAGGTGCGCAGAAGAATATGGCTCCTGCAGGACTTACCCTTGTTATCGTTCGTGAGGACCTTCTTGACTATGCAGAGGAAAAGATGCCTACAATGCTTGAGTGGAAGACTATGGCAGAGAACGGCTCAATGTATAACACTCCTCCTTGCTATACGATTTATATGGCAAAGCTCGTTTATGAGTGGATTCTTTCTATTGGCGGTCTTGATGAAATGAAAAAGAGAAACGAGGCAAAGGCGGCAGTTCTTTACGATTATCTCGATTCTCAAAGCTATTATATAGCTCCCGTTAAAAAGGAAAGCCGCTCTATGATGAACGTACCCTTCGTTACGGGAGATGCCGACTTTGATAAGAAATTTGCAAGCGAGGCAGCAAAGGCGGGACTTAAGAACCTTAAGGGTCACCGTTCTGTCGGCGGTATGAGAGCGTCTATTTATAACGCTATGCCTAAGGAGGGCGTAGAGGCACTCGTTGCATTTATGAAGAAGTTTGCCGAGGAAAACCCTAAGGCGTAATTATCGCTTGATTTAATTTTCTAAAATATTAAAATAAAAGAGGCTTTTTATGAAAAACATACTTTGTCTTAATAAGATTGCTGCAATAGGCACCGATCTTCTTGATAAGAATGAATATAACGTAGGAACCGACGTAGTAAATCCCGAGGCTATAATGGTTCGCTCGGCGGCTATGCACGAAATGGAGTTTGGAGCAGAGCTTAAGGCAATTGCAAGAGCGGGTGCGGGTGTTAATAATATTCCCGTTGAGCGTTGCGCAAAGGAGGGAATAGTGGTATTTAATACTCCAGGAGCAAACGCAAACGGAGTTAAGGAGCTTGCTATCTGCGCTCTTATGCTTGCTTCCCGTGATATAGCGGGCGCTATGAAATGGGCAGAGAGTCTTGCAGGCACAGAGGGCGTTGCTAAGGCTGTTGAAGCCGGCAAGTCAAAATTTGCAGGAGTTGAGGTAAAGGGCAAGACACTTGGAGTTATCGGACTTGGCGCAATAGGTGCGCTCGTTGCAAATGCAGGTGTTTCGCTTGGAATGAAGGTTATCGGTTGCGACCCGTTTATGAGCGTGGATGCGGCTTGGAAGCTTGACCCTGCGGTGCAAAAGGCTGCAACCTTTGCAGAGATATTCGAGAAGGCAGACTATATTTCGCTTCATGTTCCCGCAACCAAGGACACAAAGGGAATGATAAATGCCGATACGATAGCAACGATGAAAAACGGTGTAAGGATTATAAATCTTGCGCGTGCAGACCTCGTTAATAATGCGGATATTAAAGCGGCAATTGCTGACGGAAAGGTAGCAAAATACGTTACCGATTTTCCGACCGAGGAAACGGTTGGCGTAGAGGGAATAGTTGCTATTCCTCACCTCGGAGCATCCACCGCAGAGTCGGAGGATAATTGCGCAGTTATGGCGGCGCTTCAGCTTGATGATTTTCTCCGTAACGGAAATATCAAAAACAGTGTGAACTTTGCCAACGTATCTATGGCTCGTAGCGGAGAGGCAAGAATTTGCGTTCTTTCTGCGACAACAGATACTCTCGTTGCAGACATTACCGCGGCGGCAGGTGTTGCAATAGTAGGTATCGCAAGCAAGGCGAGAGGGGAGAACGCTTATACTATTATCGACGTGAACGGTGATGCGGATGCGGCAGTAGCTAATATAGCGGCTCTCGAGTTTGTTTACAGAGCATATAAAATATAAAAACATAAAAGTCTTGGGATTTTCCAAGACTTTTTTTGTCAAAATTATTGACAATATAGGTGTGACCGTGGTATAATATTTCCGATATTTGAAATTTTAGAGTTGCAATCTTGCAAATTTAAAACAAAAATAAATTTTATACTTTTAGGAAGGTATTACAATGAGCTTCAAAATTCAGTATCTTAATGAGCTTATGGCAAGAGTTGAAAAGAGAAATCCCAACGAGCCTGAGTTCCATCAGACAGTAAAAGAGGTTCTCGAATCTATCGAGCCCGTTCTCGAGAGCAATCCCGAGTACATCACAAGCGGTGTTATCGAAAGAATGGTAGAGCCCGAAAGAATTATCAAGTTCCGTGTTCCGTGGGTTGACGATAAGGGCAACGTACAGGTAAACCGCGGATTCCGTATTCAGTTCAATAGCGCAATCGGTCCTTACAAGGGCGGTCTTCGTTTCCACCCCTCTGTAAACGAGAGCATTATTAAGTTCCTCGGCTTCGAGCAGACATTTAAGAACTCTCTTACCTCTCTCCCTATGGGCGGCGGTAAGGGTGGCTCCGACTTCGACCCTCAGGGCAAGTCCGATGCAGAGGTTATGCGCTTCTGCCAGAGCTTTATGACCGAGCTTCAGAAGTACATAGGCGCAGATACCGACGTTCCCGCAGGTGATATCGGTGTTGGCGCAAGAGAGGTAGGTTACCTCTTTGGTCAGTACAAGCGTCTTCGTGACGAGTTCACAGGCGTTCTTACAGGTAAGGGACTTCCTTACGGCGGTTCTCTTATTCGTCCTGAGGCAACGGGCTTTGGTGCGGTTTATTACACCGTTGAAATGCTCAATTACTTCGGTGACTCTATAAAGGGTAAGACCATCGCTATCTCGGGCTTCGGTAACGTTGCTTGAGGTACGGTTAAGAAGGCTACCGAGTTTGGCGCAAAGGTAGTTACTATTTCAGGTCCTGACGGATACGTCTACGATCCCGCCGGAATTTGCACTCCCGAGAAGATCGACTTTATGCTTGAGATGCGCGCTTCTTGCCGCAACAGAGTAGAGGACTACGCAGATAAGTTTGGCGTAGAGTTCTTCCCGAAGCAGAAGCCTTGGGGCGTAAAGGCAGATATTCTTATGCCTTGCGCAACTCAGAATGAGGTTGATATGAAGGAAGCTGAAATGATGGTTGCAAACGGTCTTAAGTATTACGTTGAGGTTTCCAATATGCCTACAACTAACGAGGCTATTGCATATCTTAAGGCAAACGGCGTTATCGTTGCTCCTTCTAAGGCAGTTAACGCAGGCGGTGTTGCAGTTTCGGGTCTTGAAATGTCCCAGAACTCTATGCGTTACAGCTGGACTGCTGAGGAGGTTGATGAAAAGCTTAAGGGCATTATGCACAACATCTTCACAAACTCCGTTGCAGCTGCTAATAAGTACGGTCTTGGCGACGACCTCGTTGCAGGCGCAAACATTGCGGGCTTCATTAAGGTTGCAGACGCAATGAAGGCTCAGGGCGTGGTATAATAGCTTATATTTATTCGGGGGAGAAGCTTTCTTGAAAGAGAAAATTTCTTCCCCAAACGCTTGTTTAAGGGTATTCTGTCAAGAGAATACACATCGAATTTGATATAGCACCTCGGTTTATAATTATAGCGTAAATATTTATTTGTGTATATTATAGGTAAAATCTATGATTATTGACAAAAAATAAACAAAAAATAGTGCAACTGTACAAAGTTTTGTCAAAATGTAAAAAAACACTTGAATTTTTTGTAAAAATGTTATAAAATATATACTTGAGGAGTATTGAATTCCTTATAATAAAGAAAAATTTTTTATATAAAAAATGGAGGATTTTTATTATGTCAGTAAAAGTTGCTATTAACGGCTTTGGCCGTATCGGTCGTCTTGCATTCAGACAGATGTTTGGTGCAGAGGGCTATGAGATCGTTGCTATCAACGACCTTACCAAGGCTTCTATGCTTGCTCATCTTCTTAAGTACGATACCGCTCAGGGTCGTTACGACGGTCACACCGTTGTTGCTGATGATGAGGCAAACACCATTACCGTTGACGGTAAGGTTCTCAAGATCTACGCAGAGAAGGACGCTGCAAACTGCCCTTGGGCTGAGCTTGGTGTTGACGTAGTTCTCGAGTGCACCGGTTTCTACTGCTCCACAGAGAAGTCTATGGCTCACATCAACGCAGGTGCTAAGAAGGTTGTTATTTCTGCTCCCGCAGGTAAGGACCTCAAGACTATCGTTTACTCTGTTAACGAGAAGACACTCACCGCTGATGACAAGATCATCTCTGCTGCTTCTTGTACCACAAACTGCCTCGCTCCTATGGCTAAGGCTCTCAATGATTATGCTCCCATTCAGAGCGGTATCATGACCACTGTTCACGCTTACACAGGTGACCAGATGATTCTCGACGGTCCTCACAGAAAGGGTGACCTCAGACGTGCAAGAGCAGGCGCACAGAACATCGTTCCTAACTCCACCGGTGCTGCAAAGGCAATCGGTCTTGTAATTCCCGAGCTTAACGGTAAGCTTATCGGTTCTGCTCAGAGAGTTCCTACCTGCACCGGTTCTACAACTATCCTTGTAGCAGTTGTTAAGGGTAAGGACGTTACCGTTGATGGCATCAATGCTGCAATGAAGGCTGCTGCTTCCGAGTCCTTCGGTTACAACGAGGATCAGATCGTTTCTTCCGATATCATCGGTATCCGTTACGGTTCTCTCTTCGATGCTACCCAGACTATGGTTGCTAAGATTGATGACGATACCTATCAGGTACAGGTAGTTTCTTGGTACGATAACGAGAACTCCTACACCAGCCAGATGGTTCGTACAATCAAGTACTTCGCAGAGCTCAACTGATTTTTATATAATATTAAAGCCCGTTGCTTCGGTAATGGGCTTTTTTATTTTTAAAATATATAATAATTATAATATTATATTGCTTAAATTGCAAATAGCTATTGACAAAAGGGCTTTTTTGTGTTATTATATTAATGCTTTACTACGATAAAGCGATAAAATACATTTTTAGGAGAATTTTGAAATGAAAAAGCTTTTAGCAATCATTCTTGCGCTTGTAATGACAGTAGGCGCAGTATTCACAATGTCGTCCTGCTCAAAGGATGATAACACACTTGTTTGCGGTGTAACCATTTTTGAGAACATGAACGAGCAAGACGAAAATGGCAACTGGACAGGCTTTGAGTCCGAGTTTGCTATGGAGGTTGGTAAGATTATCGGTATGGACGTAAAGTTCCAGATTATCGAATGGGCTCAGAAGTACAATGAGCTTAACTCCGGTGCTATCGACTGCATTTGGAACGGTTTTACCGCAAACTCCAATGATGCCGACCCTTCGGGTAAGGAAGTTAAGAGAAGCGACCTCGTTGATTTCTCTTACGGTTATATGCTTAATCAGCAGTGCATCGTTGTTAAGAAGGACAACGTAGCTAACTTCGCAGACGAGGCGAGCCTTAAGGGCAAGACCGCTTGCGTTGAGGGTGGAAGCGCTGGTGAGTCCTATGCAAAGAAGGCAACCGATGCAGATAAGGTTCTTCCCGCATCCTCTCAGCTTAAGGCATTCCCTGAGGTTAAGTCAGGCGCAGTTGACTTTATAGTTGTTGATATTCTTCTTGCACAGAATCTCTGCGGCAAGGGCGACTATGCAGATCTTGCAATAGTTGAGAGCATTGAGCTTGACTCCGAAATTTACGCTATCGGCTTTAAGAAGGGTAGCGACCTCACTGCAAAGGTTAACGATGCTATAAAGCAGCTTGAGGCTAACGGAAAGCTTATGGAGATTGCTACAAAGTACGGCTTTGAGAACGTTCTTAAGGTTAGCGAAACTATCGAATAATATAAACATTTACAAAACACTTATATAAAGGAAATATAATGGGCTTCTTAGATATTACGTTAAGCTTGCTTAATGGATTAAAGCAGACCTGCCTAATATTTGCGCTGACACTTGCGTTGGCGCTTCCTTTAGGTTTGGTTATTTCGTTCGGTTCAATGTCGAAATTCAAGCCGCTTGCGGCAGCGGTAAAGGTTTTCGTTTGGATAATCCGAGGCGTACCGTTGATGCTTCAGGTAATAATAGCGTTTTACGTTCCGGGATTTTTATTCGGAACACCTTTGCTTACACGATTTGCGGCGGTTATAGTTGCGTTTGTTATAAATTATGCTTGTTATTTCTCGGAAATATACCGAGGGGGAATTGAGAGCATATCAAAGGGTCAGTATGAAGCAGGTCAAGTGCTTGGTATGACTAAAACGCAGGTATTCTTTAAGGTTATTCTTTTGCAGGTCGTAAAGCGCATTTTAGCGCCAATGTCGAATGAAATTATAACGCTTGTAAAGGATACGGCGCTTGCGCGTGTAATTATGATTCCCGAGCTTATTCAGGCGGCAGAGGTATATGCGGGCTACGGTCTTATGTGGCCTTTGTTCTACACGGCGGTATTTTATCTCGCTCTTGTAGGAATACTTACGCTTTTGTTTGGCTTCTGCGAAAAGAAGTTGAGCTATTTTAAGGCTTAAGGGGGACTTGATATGGCATTACTTGAAGTAAGAGATATTAAAAAGAGCTTCGGCAAAACCGACGTTTTAAAGGGTATAAGCTTTGATTTGAATGAGGGAAACGTTCTTTCGATAATCGGCTCGTCGGGTAGCGGAAAGACTACGCTTTTGCGTTGTATCAACTTTTTGGAGAGCGCAGACGGCGGTACTGTATCGATAAACGGAAATGCGGTTTATGATGCCGCATGGGATAAAAAAGAAAAGAAGATTGCTATGCGAAATAACTGTAAGTATTTCGGAATGGTGTTTCAGAATTTTAATTTGTTCCCTCAGTATAACGTACTCGATAATATAACGATTGCTCCGCTCCTACACGAAAAGGATTTGATTAAGGCGGGACATAGCAAGTATGCAAGCGTTAAGGAGGCAACCGAGGCAATCGAGCAAAATGCGTTTGAGCTTATTGCAACGGTAGGACTTTCCGAAAAGGTGAAGAATTATCCTTGCGAGCTTTCGGGCGGTCAGCAACAAAGAGTTGCAATTGCGCGCGCGCTTGCTATGCAACCCGATATACTTTGCTTTGATGAGTCGACCTCTGCGCTTGACCCCGAGCTTACGGGCGAGGTGCTTAAGGTAATTCGTGAGCTTTCCGAGCTAGGAAGAACGATGATAGTCGTTACGCACGAAATGGAGTTTGCGCGTCAAGTATCCGATGAGGTTATTTTTATGGCAGACGGTATAATAGAGGAGTACGGTGCGCCGAGCGATGTGTTCGGTAATCCCAAGAGCGATATTTTAAGAAGCTTTTTAAGTGGAATAAGTAAATAATCATAAAAAAACGAGGCTATTTCAAGTAGATTGAGATAGCCTCTGCTTTTTATCTGCTATATTTAGCCATATATTGGTCCATTAAGCTTTGCAGACCGAGCATATCTGCCTTTGAGTTAAATACCTCAATAAAATTACTCGTTTGATTTTTTCCGTATTGATAAGTTAGAAAGCTTTGAAGGTCATATTGCGGTGCGATGCTCGAATCCCAACAAAAATCGTATTTTTGACCGACTGCGGATTTGCCGCTTATAGCCGAGAAGCACATTTGAGCCGTGATATATCCCGAAAGAGGATTTTGATGAAAGCTATCACCGTATCCGCTTAAGGATATAACCGCTGCATTGGAATTCATTTTTTCGGAGCTTGATGCATTTTTTATAAAGGTATTTTTATTGTATTTCAAGGTTGCGTTCGGAACTTTAACTCTGCCGTTGTAAACGTCATTAACAAGCTCGCCCCATGCAACTATTTTGTAACCCTCTGCGGCAAGGTCGGGGAGGGCGTTTTTAATATAGGTTGCGTTGCTCGAAAAGGTATATTCGTGCGCAAGATATACTATTTCCTCGGCATTTTTAAAGAGAGAAGCTACCTTTTTTACCGTTGCTTTAAAGGTTGAGTTGTTTTCTCCTGCCTCGGATATAAATACGTAGTCAAAGTCATCGAGAATAGCGGAGGACATGTTTTTTAACCTATTTTGATATATCCATTCAAGATTTTTACCGCCGTAGGTGTAATTATAAACGTCGACATTTAAGCTGTTCGCTTTGCATATTTCGTTAAAATATCCTTTATCACCACCTGAAGCGCGTTTGCTTTCATTTGAGGCATCGTTACTTATGTAGGTAACGCAACCGCCCCAATAAATAAAGGAATTTCCTATAAAAATTGCTTTTTTGGGCGATACGGCAGGCGGAGTGTCTTGATTTTCGTTATCGTCATTATCTTCGTTACCTTCATTGGGCGGAGCGATTTGACCTGAATTTGTTATTTCGTTTAATTCATTCAAATTGCCGTTTGTGAGTGCTATATTATCGGTAAATGCCTTGAGAGGTAACTCATATTCGGTAGAGTCCTTTGCGTAAAGCATAAGCTTTTTATTCTTTATAACTGCCGAATATCTAATGCTTTGCGTACTATCCGAGCCGTATTCCGAGCATTCTGTGCGGTTGGCGCATCCTATTATTATTTCGTTTCTCTTGGGTGCGGTGGCGTCCGATAAAATCGACGGCATATATCCGCTATTTTCTGCTATCCAAGCCGATAAGTCAATCGCCGCATCCTTTTCATCTCTTGTGGCGTATGCGGGGATGATTATTGAAAAATTCTTTATAGACTCGCCCGCTAATTTCAAATTAGGATAAGGGTAGGAATTATATACGTCTACGCGGTTTTTATCGGTAGGGTAAGCAAGCGCTCCGCTATTATCAAATGCAAGCACAGAAGCAAAATATTCGATAGCATCGTCGAGGCGCTTTGAGGTGTTCGCATATATAGCGATTTTATTCTCGTCTACCGTAATAGAATAATCAAGATAGGTTGAAAGGCTTGCTTTTGCTTTTTTCGATGCATCTCTGTTGGTAAGACCTATAAGGATTTCGCAAGAGCCGTTATCAATAACGGTGTCGGAATCGAGTGTATAATTCGACTCACTGTCAAATGCCTTCAAATAGTTAAGCAGGGTATTTGCTTTAGAAAGATAACCCGTTTCGTATATTATTTTATAGGGCTTATTTCCGCCAAGCGTAATATAGTCGCTTTTTTGAGTGTTATCGCTTGATGAGCTTGACTCCTTGTTATTGGAGCTATCCGTGCCACTTGTGGAGGACGGTTTTTTGTCGGTGCTTGACGGTAAATCGCCGCTTGGTATCACGTTTTTGTCGGAGAGAGCGTTGGTAGGAGAGCTGTCGGCAAAATCCGCGCAAGCGCAAGCACTGACAAGTATAAATGCCGTTAGTATTAGACAAATTATTTTTTTAAACATAGATTTCCTTAAAAACCGCCGCTAAAAAGAATCTTAACGGCGGTGATTTTATATTTAGATGCTTTTATTTAGTTATGCTTTACCATATATTCATCCATAAGCTTTTGAATTCCAAGCATATCGGCAGGGGAGTTGAAAATTTCAACAAAGTTCGTTGTTTCGCCATTGTTATACTGACATTCAACGAAGTTGTCAAAATCATATTGGGGCGCAATTGTTTTGTCCCAACAGAAGTCATACTTCTGACCAACGCAGAGGCTTCCCGAAATAGCCGAGTAGCACATTTGCGCGGTTATATATCCTGCCAAGGGGTTTTGGTGGAAGTTATCACCGTCACCCTCAGTTCTTGTAACTGCGGCATGCTCGGGCATTTGACCCGTGGAATTTTTAATAAAGGAGTTTTTGTTATAGGTAAGTGCCGCATCGGGTACTTTGACCTCACCTGTATAAATATCGTAAACGAGGTCACCCCAAGCAACGATTTTAACACCCTTGTCAGCAAGCTTCGGGAGTGCGTCTATAATGTGATTTGAATTTGTACGGAATGAATATTCATGAGCAAGATATATAATTTCCTCGGCATTCGGGAAAAGCGCTATTATCTTGTCCATAGTAGCCATAAAGCCGGAATCGTTTTGTCCTGCCTCGGAAATAAATACATAATCAAATGACTCTAAAAATGCTTTATCCTTAGTTTTAAGACTGTTATCGTATATCCAATCAAGATTTTTTCCACCGTAGGTGTAGTTGTAAACGTCAATATCTACACCGTTTGCTTTGCAGACCTCGTTGAAGTATCCCTTATCGCCGCCTGCCTCGCGTATAGGCTCGTTTTCACCGTGGTTTTTAATAAAGGTTACGCAACCGCCCCAGTAAATAAATGAGTTACCGATAAAGATAGCCTTTTTATTGTCGAGCATCGAGGGCGCTTTAATTTCGTCAAGCTCGCTTAAATTGTCTTCGGCAACAGAGAGAAGCTTTTCCTTAAAGGACGCCGCCGCAGAGAAGATAGAGCCGTTATTTCCCGCGTAAATTAATACCTTTGCGCCTGATATGCTATTTGAGTAATAAACGTCTTTAGCGTATATATCGTTGAATACGTCACATTCCGAGCGAGTCGTTTTTCCTATGATTATCTCGTTTGCGGAAGCCGACTCGGAATCGGTCTTTATAGGCAAAAGGCTGCCTGTTCTTTGCGCAAGCCAGTGCTGAATGTCATTTGCAACCGCTTTCTCGTTGTCCGAGGCGGTGGCGGAAAGGATGATTGAATATTTAGAAATAGCGTTGCCCGCAATTTTGAGAGAGGGGGCAGGGTATTTAGTGTATGTGTTGACGTATGCCTGCGACGTGGGGTAGTATATCATACCCGAATCGGTTTTAACAAGCTCGCCCGCAAAATATTTAGTTGCATCCGAAAGCCTTTGAGCATCGTTTGCGTAGATAACTATTTTGTTATTTAAAACGGTAATTGAATAATCAAGATATGTCGCAAGAGCAGCCTTTGCATCTGTGGATGCCGCTCTATTAGTAAGTCCAACGAGTATTTCGGGGGTATTGTCCTCGGGCGTTTCATCTGTTGTAAGAACGTAGTAATCGTCCTTAAGCGCATTTTTATCGAGAGCCTTAAGACGGTTGTATACCTTCTTTGCAGGAGCAGGGTCGGCACCCTTTGCATAAACAATTCGGTAGCGTGTGTCACCCGAAAGCACTACCTTGTCCGCAGGTGTTGCGTCATCGACAACCGTGTCCGACTCGGTTTCTTGGTTTGCACCTGAGTTGCAGGAGCAGTATCCGAGTATAAGAAAAATTGATAAAATTATCAATAAAAGTCTTTTTAACATATTGACCTCCGTTAATGATATAATTAATATAATTATATCATATTTAATCTTATTAGTCAAGGAAAAAGGGGGCTTGTGCGGTATTGCTTTTTTCACAAAAATTTAATGCGATTTTTATATAAAATAATATAATTACCGCGTAAAATAACTGTTTTATTATGTTATTTTTAACGAAGATGGGTTTGCTAAAATAAGATTAGACTTATTCTTGACAAATTCGAAAAAATGTGTTACAATTGTGATAATATATAGCGATAAAGGAGAGAACAATATGAGAAAAATATTTTCACTTATGCTTGCAATAGCTTTGTTAGCGGCGCTGTCTTTGCCGATTTTTGCCAATTCTGCACCAAAGGATTGGAATGGCTCGGATTTTATAGGCGCGGTAGCATTTGATAAGGAATGTCCTATTGAGGTCGAGCGTGAGGTTCTTACCTTTGATATTTCTGAATTTCCGAACGATTATTACGATAATCAGGAGGATTATTTAAAGTATAGCGCTAAGGTTACGGCAGAATATAAATTTTATAATCCTACCGATACAGAGGTTACGGCAACGCTTGTTTTTCCGTTTGGCAGTAAACCGGATTATGGATATTTTTATCTTGATAATAACGGTGATTACAACGTAAGCGAGGATACGGATAAGTATGGTATAACCGTTGACGGCAAATCGGTGAAAAGGAATGTTCGATATACTTTGTCGGATTATAATTTTGATTTAGATAAAGGACTTTCGAGATTGCGCAACGGGTATGTATCTCATAGCTTTTATTCGCCTGATACGGTTGTTACAAAATACACCTATAAGATTGACGGAGTTAATGAAAAAGTATATCCAAATGCTACGGTTGCTTTCGATTGGAACGGAAAAAACGGTGAAAGTAAGCTCTTATATCCCGCAAATCGCGGATATAGCTATTTAGACGACGAAAAAGTTAGATTTAGCACATGGGCAGAGAATGATAAAACTGTTATTTTTTATGTAATAGGTCAACCGCTTACTCAAGAGCCAGAATGGGCATTTTACAGTAACGGTCATACAAGCGATTTTTATAAAATAAAAAACGGTAATATAGAGCTACTCGAAACCGAAACCTTGACCTTTGAGGAGCTTGCGCTTAAAGATTGGAAAGAGAATATAGGAATATCAAGAATTGATTGGTATAATGCGATTGTCGATTCCTTTGATGAGGGGAGCGATGATGAGCATAATTTTATCCATGAACATTTTGGGGAGTATAGCGAAGACTTTGATTTGAATACCGCCGATTATATGACGAGCTGTATGCGCTGGTACGAGTATGAAATTACAATACCGCCCAAGGCAAGCATAGTAAATACTGTGACCGCTCCGATATATCCTTGGATTGACCTTAGTTATACGCCGGGAGTTTACAGTTACAGATATCTTATTTCTCCCGCAAGTAAATGGGCAAGCTTTAATGAAATCGAAATCAATATAAATACACCGTTTTATCTTACAGAAAGTAATATAGAAGGGTTTGAAAAAGATGAAAACCGATATATTTATAGTCAGAGAGGACTTCCAAGTGGAGAGCTTGAATTTTCACTTTGCGAGTCGGAATATCCTGAAAGGGAATGGAATCTATTTTTTCCGCTTTTCATGCTTATCTTCGGCGCAGTATCTCTCACAGGCATAGTTATTATATTTTTGGTTGCCGCTTTTATTATTGGGATAGTCTGCGCGGTTATTTTAATTGTTAATCGTAATAAGAAAAAGAAATGCTGATTTTTAAAAACTTAATACAAAAAGAGCTGACATTTGTTAGCTCTTTTTTATAAATGGGATAAGATTAGTCAAGAAAAAAGGAACCTCTCGCACTATTGCTTTTTTTACAAAAATATGATATAATTTTTTATATAAAATCATAGGAGGAATTTTATGTCTATAAGGAAAATTAAGGATAAAATTATTATAAAAACAAAAAATACTATGTACGCCATAGGTATTCTCAATAAAAAAGTTCCGATTCATCTTTATTACGGCAAAAAAATAAAGGAAAACGAGATTTGTAATGAGTATAAGTATGTGCCGTTTTCACCGTATTATGAAAAGACCGACGAATATTATTCTCTGGATAATTTAAAGCAGGAGTTTTCTTATTACGGCTACGGAGATCTTCGCGCTACTGCTCTGCGTGTGTTAGATTTAAAAAGTGGCTCCGACGTAACTAATTATATATTTAAGAGCGCTAATATTTTTGCGGGAAGAAAAGCGATAGCGGGACTTCCGTATGCCGAGGGGGATTGCGAAACGCTTGAAATAGTTTGCGAGGATAAGGTGACTAAAAGCGAGCTTTGCTTGTATTATACCGTCTTTTATGATACCGACGTTATAACGCGCTATTTCGTTTTGAAAAATAATGGAGAGAGCAATCTTAAAATACTTAAGGCTATGAGTATTTCTCTCGATCTCCCTAAGGGCGATTATGATTTGATATCGCTTCGCGGAAAATATGCGCAGGAAAGATATGCGAAAAGAAATCCTATATATGGCGGAGTTCACCGTATAACGAGCAGGCGCGGCGCTTCGTCGCATCAGTTTAATCCTTTTATTATGGTAACCGATAGAAGGGCAACCGAGGAAAAGGGTAATGCTTATGCCTTTAATTTTGTTTACAGTGGAAGCTTTTTAGATGAGCTTGAGCTTGAGCAGAGTGGCTTGCGTGTAATGATTGGACTTGGCGACGAATGCTTTTCATATTTGTTAAAGCCGAATGAGGCCTTTGCCTCTCCCGAGGCGGTTATGACATATAGCCAAAAGGGTATAGGAGGAGCGTCGAGAAATATGCACAGCTTTGTTCGCTCTGCAATATTGCCTAAGAATAAGGAGCATCCTATCGTTTTAAACTCTTGGGAGGCGTTTTACTTTGACATTGATGAAAACGTAATGCTTGATTTTGCTGAGGCGGCGCATTCGGTGGGAATTGATACCGTTGTTATGGATGACGGATGGTTCGGAGCGCGTAGAAACGATAAGGCAGGACTCGGAGATTGGGTCCCCACAAAGGAGATTTTTTCCGACGGGCTTGCAAAATTTGTTGAAAGAGTAAAAGCAAAGGGTATAAAGTTCGGTATATGGATAGAGCCGGAAATGGTAAATCCCGATAGCGACCTATACCGTGCGCACCCCGATTGGGTAATGCGTGACCCTAACAGAGATGTGCTTTTATCAAGAGATCAGCTCGTTTTGGATATGGCAAATCCCGAGGTTGTAGAATATTTAAAGCAAAGCCTCGATAAATGCTTTTCCAATATCGAAATTGATTATTTTAAGTGGGATATGAACAGAAATATTACTCACGCAATTTCACCTTATCTACCGATAGAGCGCAAGGATGAAACACAGTTTCGATATATGCTTGGAGTGTATGAGCTTTACCGTTGGTTTATTGAGCGTTTCCCGAATGCGATTTTGGAAAATTGCAGTGGCGGAGGCGGTAGATATGACCTCGGAATGATGAAATACTCAACGCAAATCTGGACAAGCGATAATACCGAGGCAAAGTACAGAGCGTATATTCAACACGGTAGCAGCTACGGATATCCTATGGCTACAATGAGCTGTCACGTTTCAAACTGTCACGGTCAGTGCGAGGATGAGAGAATGCTTGATTATAGCTTCCGTATGGCGATAAACGGTCCTCTCGGATATGAATTTAATATTCTTAAGGCAGATGAAAGCACTAAGAATATTATAAGAGCGCAGATAAAGGAGTATAAAAAATATGAAAATCTTATTTTGAACGGAGTTTTTTATAGATTAAAAAATCCATCTACCGACGCTTGCTACGCATACTATATCACAAATTCCGAGAAAAGCGAAATATTTGTTGCATATTTGCAGAATAATGCCGATGAAAAGCAAAGACTTCACAGACTTAAAATAACTGCAGCAAAGCCTAATTTGATTTATAAAAATGTGGCAACAGGCGAAAAAATAAGCGGTAAGGAGCTTAAGTCGGGCATTGTTATTAAGGCGGATGATAAGGAAAGATACGGAAGAACGTTTTATTTTGTTGCCGAGTGATGGCCGATATGGAGCTTTAAAGAAAAATTAAATATAAAACTCAAAAATGCCGAGCTTGATTGTTCGGCATTTTTAAATAGAAAAAGGGGGCAATGTCAAATACTTTTTACGGTGTTTAGGTAAGCCCCTTTCAGTGTACCGTAAAAATCCGATGCCTTTTTTTGGCAAAAAAATTAATTATCAGAATTTTTTGTTTTTTCAAGGTTTGTAACGCTTTTGTAACGCATGTGATGATATAATAACCTCATCAAAGAAAAACTGCGCAAATATGTGTCGCAGAGAAAGAGGAAATAATGGTTATTAGTCAAAAATACGCTGCTATTGCAGTAGATTACACCAATGAAAACAGAATAAAAAAGGGCGTTGTACTTGATGAAAATTATCTCGAGGTTTATAAGCAAAAGCTTAGAAAATTCGCAAAAGATCACAACATAATGGAAAATAGTGAACTTAACTTAGGCCTCTGGACTCAGATTAGCTTAGATATCACTTATTTAATGATGCATACCACCAACCGTGTTCAAACTAGGGACGATGAGTTTATAAGAAATGTAAACCCTAATGAGTACATATTAGCGGCTTTTAATTATTTGATTGCTGTAACCGCTAAGGAGCTTGGAAGTCCTAAGCTTCCTATTGAGTCGTTTAGACCGTTTTTCAAAACTTGGGCTCAAAACATTCTTACCGCAAAGCCGAGAACAGATATATCACTTAACGATACCTTCAACAGTCAGCGCCGAATAGACGCTGTTGATCTCCGAAGCGATAGAATTAATCCTTTGTTGACAGAGATAAATAATAAAAATAACCTCGCTGAGAACGTAACAAAGCTTTACGCTGAGTATCAAGCACTTGTACGCAGACAGGCAAATCACGGCGTCTTCTGGCGTTGGTTTCACTCTGCCGAAAACGATGCAAGAACCGCTCTTATCGATGAACTTAGAGAAACCTTGAAGCAGTATGTGCCCGATATAAACCTTACGTCAAAAACTCCGACAAGTACATACGAAGTTGCAATGGCCGCTGATGAGGAAGCAACTGTCAGAGGAATCAATGCCGGAGTGAGCTTGGATGAACGTGATATACCCACCGTTTTCGGCTATGACAAGGAAGGAGCAAATAAGCCCTTAAGCAACGCGCAGCCTCAAATTGATTCAAATAATATTATCTCGCAGGATTCTATTATAAGCCAAGCCGATAGCAATGAATTTGAATTGGTAATGGAAGAATACAACGATGCAATCGCAAACGAGGAAGAAAACAAGGAAGAAATCAAGGAAGATATCAAGGAAGAAATCAAGGAAGAAATCGAGGAAGTGAATAACGAGCCTGTCGAGATAGTAAAAGAAAATCCGCGGCCCAAAATTCTTTCTGCGACGGAACAGTTTAATAAAATTAATAATTACAACCTCCGAGCTTGGATTGAAGATCAAATGTGGAGTCAAATCCAACCAATAGTGAATTATTCAGTAAGCAAGTACACAGCATTGATGGGAGCTGCAACCCCTATTATTGGTTTATCAGAAACGCTTAACAAAACCTATGACCAGGTTAAGGCAGTAGACAATAATCCTAAAGTGTTAAAAACATTAATTCACGATACAATCCACGATATTTTTTATGCGGTATACAAAGGCTTTGAAAGGTGTAGATTGAGACCAAAGGATCAACTCGTTGCGGCTCAAAAGATGACTGATATTGTTCTCAACGAACTTACAGTGGTTGGATTTTACGGTGCGGAATATTCTGAGTTTGCTAAGAATTATACAATATCAAATGAAGTCGGCTTATACGATTTTTTAGCAACAAATTATCCTGGCATATTCGCAGTAGATATAAGGGATATTGTTGATAAAGCAAGAGAAGAGTTAGGCGTAGATCTGTTGGCAATTTCGAACCCTGATATTATAAATGATATTCATGTTGATGAAGTAATAGATGAGTTGGATGATGAGGAACAACTCGAGGAACAACAGGTTGAAGAAAATAACGATGTAATCGAGAAAGAAGAACCGCCCGTTGTTAATGAGCCTATCGTAGAAGAGCCTATTGTAGAAGAGCCTATCGTAGAAGAGCCTATCGTTAATGAGTCTATCGTTAATGAGCCTATTGTTAATGAGCCTATTGTTATAGACTCCGAGAAAAAGGAAGAAAATGAGATAAAGATTGACGTAGCGATCGATGATGAGTCTAAAAATTTAGCGGCTGCAAGAGATATTTTGTTGGAAATAATCGAAAAATCTCGTCAGGCTCGTATAGAAGAGGAAAATAGAATAAAGGCTCAGGAAGAAAAGCTGAAAAAGTTTGCCGAAATCGCAGAAAGACTAGCAAAAAGAGGTGCTATGTCTAAAATAGAAGATGAATCACTTAGAAAATCCAAGGAAGAAGAAGCCAAGAGAAAAGCCGAGGAAGAAGAAGCTCGCATAAAGGCTGAGGTAGAATCTCAGATAAAAGCCGAAGAAGAGCAAAGACAGAAGAAAGAAAGTGTTAATGGCTTTATTGACGATCTTTTTGTCAATGCTGTGGATGATGTAGAGAGAGAGCAGAGAGAACTCGAGGAGGCTCGCAAAAAGGCCGAAGAAGAAGAGGCTCACAGAAAAGCCGAGGAAGAAAACAAGAGAAAGCTTGAGGAGGCTCGGCGCAAGGAAGAGGAAGAAGCTCGTAGAAAAGCCGAAGAAGAAGAGGCTAAGAGAAAAGCCGAGGAAGAAGAGGCTAAGAGAAAGCTCGAGGAAGAAAACAAGAGAAAGCTTGAGGAAGAAGAGGCTCGTCGCAAGGAAGAGGAAGAAGCCAAGAGAAAAGCCGAGGAAGAAGAAGCTCGCAGAAAGGCTTTGGAAGACCCTTCTGTCGAGGAAGCTCGTAAATTAAGCGTTCAACAGAATGTTGCAGAGGCGATTGCGGCAGATAACACTCCTCATGTGAATATATGGATGCACAAGCAGTGCGTGGATGCCGTTAACAACAATGAATTAGCTCAGTCTGTAAGACAGCAGCTGAAAAACATAAAAGATGACGATGAACTTATTAATGATGTTTGCAGGCTTCCGAGAGAAAAGATTCTTGCTATCTATAAAAACGCCATCGCAAACAATACGAATATGTATTCCAGATTGGCTGCTACCGAAATGGTAAGAGAACTGTTCATCGACATATATAGGCTTACAGTAAAACATGATTATACAAAAATGGGAATGCGTGTGTTCATGGCACAGGAAATGGCAGACGTTTTGATGAGAAATTATTCTCCCGTTGCATTCGTCCCCAAGGTGTTTGATGATGCTGCTGACTACTATATCGTGGGACACAAAACAATTCGTAACAATACCATGTCGAAGGCTCATCCAAATGTCTATAATCAATATAGTGAAAAAGAAAAAGAAGCAATTATCGATTATGGCAGAAGCAGTAAAGAGGGAACCGGACAGATAGAGGCGTATATCAAGAGAAGCGATAACCGTAAAAAAGAGCTTAAGGAATATATTGACCAAAACAAAGCGGTGGGCGCAAATGTATTGGATGCAGACTACATCAGAGAAGACGTTATTTCTGCTTACAGAGTTCAGTATTTGGATGCTTGCGGTGCAACCAAAGCGTTCAAAGCCAACGTAAGCGATGTAAAGACCATCCTTGATAAGGCGGGCGTTAAGGAATCCGACAAGAATGCTCAAAAATTTGTTGATGGCATCATGTTTGAAATGCCGAGCATCTATGATAACGCATCGCATTTTGCTCGTCTTAACGGAACGTTTGGCGATATGATGTCTTATATGTCGAATGAAGTATTCTACCGTGCTTACGGCAATATTCAGGGTTATGATGGCATTAATGAGATAACCCGTCTTGCTTTGGCTCAGCAGCTTGCAGACGTAATACTCAAAGCTTATTCTCCCGCAAAATTCAATGATGCTTGCAAGCCTGAGTACACTAATGGCTTTGCAATTAGTAATGCTGCTAATATTAAGGTCGCTCTTGATAAGAACAATATCAAGCTTACCGATGAAGAGATAAGCCAACTCAAGGAAGACGTTGCATACGCTAACGAGCATTTGGGCGAGGCTCTCGGAGAGGGTAAGGTAGATATTATCGCAGAATATAAGCGCATTGAGGAGCAGAAGCGACTTGATGAGGAAGCTCGCATAAAGGCTGAAGAGGAGGCTAAGAGAAAAGCCGAGGAGGAAGCCAAGAGAAAGGCCGAAGAGGAAGAGGCTCAGAGAAGGGCAGAAGAGGAAGCCAAGAAGAAGGCCGAGGAGGAAGAGGCTAAGAGAAAGGCAGAGGAAGAAGCCAAGAAGAAAGCCGAGGAGGAAGAGGCTAAGAGAAAGGCAGAAGAGGAAGCCAAGAAGAAAGCCGAAGAAGACGCTAAGACAAAACCTGCCGAAGAAGAGGCTAAGAAAAAAGCTGATGAGATAGAAGCTCGTTGGGCAATTGAGAATAAACAGCTATCTGAACAAAGAAAGCAAATTTTAGAGCAAAAGAAAGTTGCGGATGATATTAGAGCTGTATATAAGGATAAGCTTCAAGAAATGAAGCTTGCGGGCGTAAGCGTTCATGAATTAGTTGAGGCTGAATTTGAGATTGCAGCAACAGGCCCCTCTAATTTTAGCATTGAAGTAAGCGAGCAGTTAGAAAAAATATCTAAAGATCCGTTTATGCCAAATGCAATTGGCAAAATTTTAGGGAATGCTATTTCAAACAAGGAAGAAAGAAGACTGCTTGTTAATAGTATTACTGATACCGTAAGAAGAAATATGATTTCTTTGTATTCAACCGCTGAAGAAAACAAAATAAATATCTTTAGCTCGACAGAAATCACTAAGTGCTTGAAGAATACTTTCAAGGAAGTATATAGATTAACTGCTAATTGCGGATATGATTTTGCTAATCATATAGTAGTTGCCCAAAAAATTACTGACAAGTTTATGAAAGATTGGTCCCCTGCCAATAGATCTAATTTAGGCGAAAAGTATTACAGTGGATATTTAGTGAGTTATTCTGATAAGCTCAAAGAAGTTATTCCCGAATATAACAAATCGCTTCACTGGAATGATATCGAACAAGCAATCAAAAAAGATGTCGACTATAATAAACGATTAATTAAAGGTAAAGCTAACCATAAAAATACTGTTCATAATTTGAGTAATACTCGTAGTAAATCGTTATCTCCTTTAAATGAGAGGAGTATTATTACTTCGGGACGAATATTAGATTATACCAAAGTGTGTAATTATTGTTTCGAGGTAAATACAAGTAAGACTAAGGCGGAAATAGCTGAAATATTTAAAGAGATAGATTCTAACGCAAATGATAGAAGTGAAAGATTCTTTAGTGAAATGAAATTCGATTTGCGAAAGATGTACAGTGATCTTACTAAATATACAAATTACGATGTAACGTTTAATGATGTTATGACGTATATGTCAAAGAAAACGTTTGAGCTTTGCTACAAGCACTATCTAAAGGATGATAATTTGACTAAGGAAAAACGAATTGAATTGAGCCAGAAGCTTTCAAATTTAATTTTGGTTAATTATTCTCTTTTAGCAGGTACCCAAAACGTCAAAGACAAGTATATGGATTTTGTAATCAGGGATGAAAATGTCTTAAACGATATATTGGAAAACTCTGAAAGGGTTAACAAGGCTAACGCCAGAGCGGAAGAAGCAAAGGAAATGCAAAAATTGGCAGCTAAGGCACAGCTTGAGCTAAAGAGAAATTACAAGCGCGTGATAGCGAATCCCATTCCCACGGACGACAAAATAGAACAGCCCTTTATTCGTGCTTGTAGGCAAGAATTAAGGCAGAGCTTTGATGATTCTCGATTGACCGAGGCATTTAAGCTACAGGTTGCCAAGGTTCTTAATGATTTTGGCGTAGAGAATGTAGCGGCAACGAATGCGGCTGATGCAATCTTCAAAAAAGTTTCCAACGGGAATGCCGGAATGTACACTATTTACAAAGAACTTGAATCTTATGTTGAATGGGGAAGAGCTCCAAAGCTATTTGTGGATGAAATGATGGACAAAGCAATTATAGAATTTAGAAAGCTTGTAACTGATTGCTTTGAAGATCCTGCAATAGGAATAATTGCAAGCCGCAACGTTATGGACGTTATCCTTAAAAATTATTCTCCCGCAGCATTTGCTAAGGGTGATACTCTTATGAACCAAGTTAATAGCTTTTTGTTTGATAGTAGTGAAAACAAATATTTCCACAATTATTTTAATGATAGTAACTATAAAAAGGATTTTCCTGAGGGTAAAATACCGTCACACAATGGCAGAAGTGATTTTATCAAGTGGATTCAAGAGGCTAATAAAAAGCTTGAGCGCGAGGCAGAGGCAAAGCGCGTGGCAGCAGCATATCGCGAGCGCAAGCCGGTAGAAAAGTACGAGCGCAAGGTTGAGGGGGTTAAACTCGCCATGTCTGCCTATGGTTTGATTGTAACGGATGCTAATTTTAACGTATTTATGGAAGAATGTAAGAAGAGCATTGCAGACCCCAATTTGACCGAATACGTTAAGTGGCAGGTTGACCAGATTCTTGCTGATAGCGGTGTTGAGGATTTAAAGATACAGAGTACCGTTGACAATATCTTTAATAAATTGACGGGTGAAAATGGTATGTTGGCGTTCTATGATAAGTCAGGAGCTCTTAGTGTTAGAAAAGACAAGCAAGAAGTTTACTTTCATGACATGATGAAAAACATTATATTGCCTTCTGCAAATCTTTTATGTGATGCTACCAAAGAAATTTATTCGAACCGTGAGGTAGAAACGGCTGTTAATCAAAAGATTTTAGACGTATTTCTTAAAAACTATTCTCCCGTACCCTTTTCTAAGGCTAAGGTTGAGCACTACGCTGACGGTTTCTTGCTTGCTCAAGGAGACGTCTTTGCACAATATTATCTAAAGAATATTAATTGGACAGCTAAGCCAGAAGAAATAAACGACTTTCTTAATAAGGTTAGGGTGGTTAGTGCCGAGCTTGATAAGAAAGCACCTGCAAATGAGCCTGCTATCAAGGACGACAAGAAGCCCGCTCCCGAAAAAGAGCAGATTTCGGTTGATTTGTCCAAGGTTGACGCGCCTAAGGTAGATGAGCCTAAGGTAGATGAGCCTAAGGTTGACGCACCCAAGGTTGAAGCACCCAAGGTTGAAGCAAACGAACCTGCAAAGGAAAGAATTACAGTTAATGAAGCTTTTGATAACGTAGAAAGTGCTAAGGTTTCTAATAAGGTTGAGGAGATCAAGGCTCCTGTTAACTCAAAGTCAAAGGAATGATTTTCTAATCAAAGAAATAATTTCTTAATGAAAAAAGAAATGCCGGGTTCAATGCTCGGCATTTCGAATTTTTTGTTTGGATTTGTAACGCTTTTGTAACGCTTTTGTAACGCGCGGAGTGTTATAATAATCGTACAAAGTAAAAATATGCGAAAATTCTATTTAGCATAAATATAATTATAAAATCACCGAGGAGGATATACATTATGTTCGAATCAGAAGAAGAAAAAAATAAGGCGCAAAATAACTTAAACGCATCGATAGATAGATTTAATAAAGCCTACGATGTAATGGTTGACATAGGTGTTTTTGAAAATGCAAAAAGTACGAAAAACGCAAATCGCATTTTTATTGATACCTTTAGCAGTCTTTTAGAGCAGGCAATTAAGGCGGAAAACGGAAATCAAAATATTACGCCGGCATCTATGCGTGTTGCATTTGAGAAGGATGTGATTGTACCTTTCCGTGAGTTTTCCATCAATAAAGCGTCGGCTAACAATGTTGAGCGAGTTAAGAAAACGCTTCCCGACGTTAATGGCGGAATGTCGCCCGATAAATGGATAAATCACTGTAATAATATCATTGACGGAATATATTGGGAAAATATCGATAGCATAGCAAACAGATATAAAAACGGTCCTCTGCGCATCAGAGATATGGTTGGAGAAACCGATACAATTCTTAGCGGTAATGGCGACATCTCGCCAGATGACGTTAAAAAAATTGTAGGCTATGCAAATGCCCTTAAACGTGCAAATGAAAGCCGCTCAGGTATCTGGAAGTTTTTCTTCTTTGTCCGCAGTAACGCAGAGCAAAGAGAAGCTGAAAGCATCGCTAACAAATTAAAGGGAAGAATTGGCGAGGCGGCATATAACAGTGCCCTTAAGTCACTTACAGACCCCAGTGGAAGACTTGAAAGGCTCAAGGCGAGTAGCGTAAAACAAGCCTTAAAGCTGGATTTTGCCGCTACCTCAAATGAAAAAAGTAAAAGCGAAAAAGTCAACGAGCCAAGTCGCAAGCAAGAAAAGGAGAAGGTTTTCGGTGATGATAATGAAATTTTTTCTGTTCCCGAGGTTAAAGAGGAGAAGGTCCCCGGAAATGAGCGTCTGTACGCTGCGATAGGTAAAAATGGCTTTGAAAGCAGTATAAAAGAAGAAATTTGGAAGGCATTAAAGCTGAAGGAGTCCCATACTATTGAAAAGAAAACGGTAACCGATAATATCTATCAAGCGTTGCTTCAAAATGCAAAAAGCTTGAACGAGGGATATTCATCAAACGTGGAAAAAGGCGCAACAGACGAGCAAATTCATGTTTGCCTCGATGATGACGCAAAGAATATGTTTTCTTCTGCGTATTTATCGCTTACAGATCTTCCTATTAAGCCATATGAGAAGCTTATTGCTGCCCAGAAAATTGCGGATATAATGCTAAATAAGCTTACGGTAGTTGGATTTGAAAAAGAAAAGTACGGAAAGTATGGCGAATGCTATGCGGTTAAAGACGAAACTACGGCAATAGAGGTACAGATGTTCAAAGACACTACTGATGAGGATAAATGCAAAAGCAATTTGGACTTTGCAAGAAATCAGCTTGAAAAAGAAAGGGTCAACTTTAAGGAGTACGATTCTAAAAATAACGTTCCCATTTCCCAAAAGCATAATGAAGAGCCTTCGCATAGCAACTTTTTGCGAAAGTGATGCTTTTCGGTACGGTTAAAACGCATCAAGAAAGAATATATATAATAAAAAACGCATCATTATAAAAAAGTGATGCGTTTTTGTTGTAGAGGACGCTAAAAATCATAAGTTTGATAAAAAGGAATCACGGGTGCTAAGCTCGGTATTTTTAATATAAAGAAAAGGGGCAATCTCAAATACTTTTTGCGGTGTTTGAGATTGCCTTATATTATTAACAATTAATTATGTTTTGCCATGATTAAGGCAACATATCTTGAATGATAGGCGCATCATCGTTAAATAAGCAGCTTGTGCAAAGTACCGTGCTGTATGGACCGTGATAAGGCTCGTATCTTTTGTTTTCTACTGCGGATTCCTTGTCTTTGATTGCAGGAGGAGTGATGAATGCGAAGTACAAAACAATTGCATATTCGTTGTCCAATGCAACAATAGCGGGACCGTTTTTATGCCAACTGCTTTGGTAATTATAGAACGTAGCTTCTCTACCTGCGATAAGACCGTTTTCAAGACTTTCCAATTCATCGGTAAATTCGATTTCGCTTATTTCACCTGCGTTTTTCCAATTTACGCTCTTAGTGTTAGTAGGATCATCAACACCCGTGTAGCTGATGAGATTAGAAAATTTTAATCCGTTTAATCCGTTAAGAGGACTTTT
This sequence comes from Eubacteriales bacterium, assembly GCA_045643945.1. Classification (GTDB taxonomy): domain Bacteria; phylum Bacillota; class Clostridia; order Oscillospirales; family CAG-272; genus HGM12713. The sequence goes on from JAZRGA010000007.1 coordinate 48,890, forward strand.
TTCGCCTTCCTTTAATTGAGTAAAGGGAGCGTTTTTATCAACGCTTATATCTCTTGACCAATACGTTACCAAACCGGATGGATGAGCAATTTTTTCGATAAGCTCAATATTACCGTCGGAATAAAAGAAGTAATCATCCTCGTAATCTCTATTGTTACCGCCTACTGTATACACGAATGATTCGCCGTAAGCATTTGTAAAGAGATAAGTTGCCATGTAATCTACGGGATAGCTTGAGGTTTTTTTGTGCGGAGCACCTGCGCAGGATGCAAGGGATAGCGTAAGGGATGCAAGCATTATAAATACAAGCAAAAGTGAAAGTGCTTTTTTCATAAGAGTATCTCCTTGTTAAAAATAAATTTTAATTATTATTATGATTGCGCGTATAAAATAGTTTAGCATGATACCTCGTTGGAAATACCATGCTAAACATTAATTTATTTGTAAAGTGCTATAACTTAGCGTGCAGGGCTTACTTCAATGCAGCCTGAGCAGCAGCGAGGCGAGCTATCGGAACACGGAAAGGTGAGCAAGATACGTAATCAAGACCGATCTGGTGGCAGAACTCAACAGATGTGGGATCGCCGCCGTGCTCACCGCAGATACCTACGTGGAGGTTCTTGTTTACGGGTCTACCGAGAGCGATAGCCATATTCATAAGCTTACCAACACCGGTCTGGTCGAGCTTAGCGAAAGGATCGTTCTCGAAGATCTTGGTGTCATAGTAAGCGTTGAGGAACTTACCTGCGTCGTCACGAGAGAAGCCATAGGTCATCTGAGTAAGGTCGTTTGTACCGAAGCAGAAGAAGTCTGCGTTAGCAGCGATCTCATCAGCAGTAAGACATGCTCTGGGAATCTCGATCATTGTACCAACCTCATACTCAAGCTCAACGCCTGCAGCAGCGATTTCTGCATCTGCGGTTGCTACAACTACGCTCTTAACGAACTTAAGCTCCTTAACGTCGCCAACGAGAGGAATCATGATCTCGGGCTTAACGTTCCAATCTGCATGTGCCTTCTGAACGTTAATAGCAGCGCGGATAACCGCAGTTGTCTGCATCTTAGCGATTTCAGGGTAGGTAACAGCAAGACGGCATCCACGGTGACCCATCATGGGGTTGAACTCGTGGAGAGAAGCGATGATAGCCTTGATCTCGTCAACGGTCTTGTTCTGTGCATTTGCGAGAAGTGCAATATCCTCCTCGGTAGTGGGAACGAACTCGTGGAGAGGCGGGTCAAGGAATCTGATACATACGGGAGTACCCTCGAGAGCCTCGTAGAGAGCCTCGAAGTCGGACTGCTGGTAGGGAAGAATCTTGTTAAGAGCAACCTCACGCTCAGCAGCGGTGTCAGCACAGATCATCTCTCTGAATGCTGCAATTCTTTCAGCCTCAAAGAACATATGCTCTGTACGGCAAAGACCGATACCCTCAGCGCCGAGCTCACGAGCCTTCTTAGCGTCTGCGGGAGTATCAGCGTTGGTTCTTACCTTAAGGGTACGGAACTCATCTGCCCAACCCATGATAGTACCGAAGTTACCGGAAATCTCTGCATCAACGGTAGGAATGATACCGTCGTAGATCTTACCTGTAGAACCGTCGATAGAAATGAAGTCGCCCTCAGAGAAGGTCTTGCCTGCGAGAGTGAACTTCTTGTTCTCCTCGTCCATAGCGATAGCGCCACAACCGGAAACGCAGCACTTACCCATACCACGAGCAACAACTGCTGCGTGAGATGTCATACCGCCGCGAACGGTAAGGATACCCTGAGAAGCCTTCATACCGGTAATATCTTCGGGAGAGGTCTCAAGTCTAACAAGAATTACCTTCTTGCCTGCATCGTGCCAAGCCTCAGCATCCTCAGCAGAGAATACAACCTGACCGCAAGCTGCACCGGGAGATGC
>JAZRGA010000008.1:0-13384 GCA_045643945.1 Eubacteriales bacterium
TAGCGCCAAAAACTTTCAATCGGGGGATGTTTTAAAGAATATCCTGCGCTCGACGGTCGAACAATAGATGTTCGCACTGTACCCACGCGTGAAAGTTTTGGTCAAGCTTTTTCAAAAGCTTGCGGGTTTGGGCAGCGCCCATAAAACGGCGTTTCTTTTTGCCAAGCCTTTTTCTTTGCGCCTTGTGTGTCAAAGAAAAAGCGGATAAGGGAGTTAGTTGGTGTTAAAGATTTTTGCTACCTTTTTGAAAAAAGGTAGCGCCAAAAACTTTCAATCGGGAAATGTTTTAAATAACATTCTGCGTTCGACGAATGAACGCACTATGTTCGCACTGCACCCACGCAGCAAAGTTTTGGTCAAGCTTTTTCAAAAGCTTGCGGGTCTGGGCAGAGCCCATAAAACGGCGTCTCTTTTTGCTAAGCCTTTTTCTTTGCGCCTTGCGTGTCAAAGAAAAAGCGGAGTAGGGAGTTAGTTTGTGTTAGGAATTTTTGCTACCTTTTTGAAAAAGGTAGCGCCAAAAACTTTCAATCGGGGTTATTTTAAATAACATTCTGCGCTCGACGGTCGAGCCAATAATGTTCGCACTGCACTTCATAGCCTTCCCCTTGAGGGGAAGGTTTTTTATTAGCTTTTCGCCAAAGATGAGATATGATATCTATACTAAAAAACGTATACATTTGATAGAAGACACCTCATCCGTCAACGGAAGCACCAAGGTACTCTCTTACTCTCGAGCTTGCGCGATAATGTTGTTCAACCAAACCATTGGGCGAAAATTGATACTTCTAAAATTTGTTGAGCGCTCAATTTTTTTGTTTTATTATACTATATATATATTATAAATATTAAAGTAGAAATTGGCAAATAATACTAAATATAGCGTGAAAGGATGAAAATTGTATAAAGTTAACAATTTTTTGAGATGTATTTCTTTTAATATGGTCAAAATTTATAATATATACCACTTGTATTTTTTGTGAAAATATGATATAATATCTGTGAAGGTACTGGGATAGGGGGAAGTCTACCCAAATTTGCCCCTTTTGCCTACTTCAAACGTTAAAATTCTCTCAAAATCGAGCCTTTGAGTCGGGTTTTGAGAAAGAGCGATAAAGGAGAAAAAATGGAAAAACAAGAAGTTAGCTCGAAACAGTATTATACCATTGACCTTATACACATATTCAAATACCTTTGGGCAAAGATATGGGTAATTATATTAGCGGCTCTCATTGCCGCAGGCGCAGGCTTTGGCTTTGCCGCATTCTTTATAAAGCCGACCTATTCATCGTCGATTATGCTTTACGTTAATAACAGCTCCTTTTCACTTGGAAACACGAGCTTCAGTATTTCCTCCTCGGAAATAAGCGCGGCGCAGAGCCTTGTTAATACATACGTTGAGATTTTGGACAACAGAACAACGCTCGAGCGTGTTATTGATAAAGCGGATTTGGATTACACCGCAAAGGACCTTCACGAGATGATAAAGGCAGGACCTTCAAACGATACCGAGATAATGCTCGTAACGGTTACAACTAACGACCCGTACGAAAGCGCAACTATCGCAAACTGTATTGCCGAGGTTCTTCCTGTAAGAATTTCCGAAATTATAGACGGTGCATCGATGGAGGTTATCGACTCCGCAGTTCCCAATTTGCAGAAGATTGGTCCGAGCATTACCAAGTACACCGCAATAGGTCTTATCCTCGGTGTAGTTGCATCGGTTGCAGTTCTTGCAGTGGTTGCAATGACCGATGACCGTATTCACGATGAGGATTACATCTTCGAAACCTACAACTATCCGATTCTTGCAAAGATACCTAACCTTGTTAACGAGGACGGTAATTCGAGCTACCGTAAGTATGGCAGATACGGCAGAAAAGACAAGTATTACTATTACGCTCACTCCTACGGTCACGGACCCGAGGAAAATGCGGATAGCAAATCGGCTGAATAATTACGGAGGTTGCAGAGTATGAGTTTTTTTGATAAATTTAAAAAAGCGAAGGATAAGGATAAAGAGGCAGAAAAGGTAAGCTCGAGAGCGGTTGACGTTAAGACGCTTCACAAGAATTTAAGCTTTACCGCAACGGAGCAATATAAGCTTCTTCGTGCAAACCTTGAATTTACACTTTCGCAAAGCGAGAAATGCCACGTTATAGGCGTTACAAGCTCAATGCGAGGCGAGGGAAAGAGTACAACGGCGATAAATCTTTCCTACGTTCTTGCAGAAAAGGGCAGTAAGGTTGTTATTATCGACGGTGACCTTAGAATTCCGTCGGTAGCGGCTAAGCTTCAAATTGAGTCGAAGCCCGGTCTTACGAATCTTCTTATCAAGGAGGATATCGACTTTGAGAAATTTAAGTCCGACCTTCTCGATAACTGGTATATAGTTCCTGCGGGAGATATCCCCCCCAACCCCTCGGAGCTTCTCGGCTCTGACAGAATGGGCGAGCTTCTTGAGGAGCTTAAGGAAAAGTTTGATTACATAGTAGTCGACCTTCCTCCCGTAAACATAGTTTCCGATGCGCTTTCAATTTCACGCTTTATCAGTGGAATGGTTGTCGTTGTTCGTGAGGAGTACACCGAAAAGAAGGAGCTTACACACTGTATGCGTCAGCTTTCACTCTCAAACGTAAAGGTTCTCGGTTGCGTTCTTAACGAAACAACGTCAGGAAACGGAGCTTACAGTAAGCGAGGATACAAGAAATATTACAAGCGCCACTACCGCAATTACTATTACAATTCTTACTATTACAAGACGCCTAAGGATAAAGACGAAACATCTTCTAAGGAGAACGATAAGTGATAGATTGGCACAGCCACATACTTCCGAAAATAGATGACGGAAGCAGAAGCCTTGAGGAAACCTTAGAGCTTTTGAGAATGCTCAAGAGTCAAGGCATAAATACGGTAATCGCTACTCCGCACTTTTACGCCGACGATGAGTCGGTAGAAAGCTTTCTCTCTCGCAGACAAGAGTCTTACGAGGAGCTTTGCAAGGCTTTGCCCGAGGACACACCCGAGATTATTTTGGGAGCGGAGGTTTGCTACTATTCGGGAATAAGCCGTTTAGAGGGGCTTCGCAAGCTTTGCATTGAGGGAACTCGATTATTGCTTCTTGAAATGCCCTTTGAGCATTGGACGGAGCATACCGTACGCGAGGTGCGAGAGATTGCGCTTCAAGGCTCGGTTACCGTTATACTCGCGCATATCGAAAGATATATGGATATGCAAAACACCGACGCATTTGACGACCTGCGCAAATACGGCGTAATAATGCAGGTAAATTCAAGCTTTTTTAACAGAAATACAACCAAAAGAAAGGCTTTGAAGCTTTTCTCAAAGGGCGTTATTCAGCTTATAGGCTCGGATACGCACAGCGTTGAGCATAGACCGCCTACACTTGATTTAGCGTATAACGCTTTAAAAAAGAAATTCGGCGATGACGTTATATACGAAATCGACGGATATGGACGTTATTTGCTCGAGCAAAACAAAAAATAAGCATCTGAGGGCTTTGAGCTTTAAAGATGTTAGAATAAAATTTTAGTCAATTTTAAACAAAGCATAAATAAACATTTCAGAAAGGAACATTTAGTATGAAAAAATTTTTAACTATCCTTATGTTATCCTTGCTCGTATTCAGCCTCACGTTTTCTTCGTTTGCGGCTGATATCGGAGGCTTTTTAGAGAGCCCCTCGGCAAAACGAGCACCCACACTCGTTTCGGGTAGTAATCCCGACCACGATTGCGAAGACGGTTTGATTATTACCGCTTACGGTGATAGAGATCAGCTTCCTGAGGAGCTTAGAAAGGCAATCGAGGAGTTTTATACGAAGATTATGGGCGTAAAGAACCTCGTTGGTATCTGCCCCGAGATTAGAGAGCTTGCAAACTCTCAGGGTATTCCTACTGCTAACCTTGCAGTAAGCGACCTCTTTGATATTCACGATAAGTGCGACGACGTTGAGGGAACGTTTGATATCGTTCTTAAGGCTACAACCCTTGAAAACTTTGTAGGCTTGATTCACTACACCGACGGTGAGTTTGAGCTTATCAAGAATGCTAAGGTAGAGGAAATCGACGGTGAGCTTCACCTTAAGTTCTCAACCAACGGACTTTCTCCCTTTGCGGTTGTGGTTAATACGGGCGACGTTATAGAGCAGAAGGACAACAGTGTCATTATCGGAGTGTTGGCAACCGTCGCTATTGCTGAGGGCGCAGCGCTCGTTGCTATTCTCATTAAGTTTATCCTCTCCAAGAAGCTTGGCTAATAACAAATAAAGATATCGGAGAACAAGAATGAACGGTGACAGAAGAAGTAAAATAATTAAAATCGTTATTATATCGGTAATAGCGGTGGTCGCTTTTGCAGCTATCTTAGGACTTATAGCTATTTTTGATAAGAATCTTGGATTGTTCCCCGAGAGGGAGGAAAAAGAGAAAATTCTCGAATACAACGGTGAGGAATACGTACTTAAGGACGGCGTTGAAACATTCTTGGTTATGGGTCTTGATAAGAACACTCAGGACGTAACGGCGGATTCTTATAACAATAATCAGCAAGCAGACTTTTTGATGCTTATGATTTTTGATAACAAGTCCAAGACTTATTCTACAATTCACATAAACAGAGATACTATGGCTGAGATAGAAATTCTCGGCGTTGAGGGCAACAAGGTCGGAACCGTTGATGCCCAGATAGCACTTGCTCATACCTACGGTAAGGGCGGCTCTATCAGCTGCCTTAATACAAGTAAGGCGGTTTCAAAGCTCCTTTATGACGTAAAGGTAAATCACTATATGGCGTTTACGCTTGACTCGGTTACGGTTATGAATGACCTTGTCGGTGGCGTTACGCTTGAGGTGCTTGATGACTTTACAACTATTGCGGGCGGAGAAAATCTTATAAAGGGAGAAACCGTTAAGCTCACTCCCGAGGAGGCGCTTCTTTACGTTCAGGGCCGTAGCGGCTTGGACGATCCTACCAACGTAGACCGTATGGAAAGACAGAAGCAGTTCCTTGACGCTATGCGTCTCGAGCTTGAGAAACGTATAGAAACAGATAACGAATTTTTGGCTAACGCCGTAATAAAGATGGCGGATCATATGGAGTCCGATTGCAGCGCTACTCGCCTTGAGGAAATAGGAAACAGAATGAAGTCCTATAAGTTCGTCGAGGTAAAGGATATCGAGGGTGAGGCAAAGGTCGGCAAGGAGAACAAGCTTGAGTTCTATCCCGAAGAAAGCGCGCTTAAAAAACTCGTAATAGACTTGTTCTACGTTCCTAAAAAATAAAGCTGCGGAGAGAGAGCGGCGATTGAATATGTGAGTTGTTATGCTTATAATTTAATGTAACAACAAATAAAAGCTTTTCGATAAATTGCTTTCTCATCTCTGCGATAACAGCTATACCGTTGAGTTATTTTCTATGTATTTAGCCGAAGTTTGAAGTTTGTCCGTATTTTTAATAGCGATAAATGTATATAACTTCGGCTTTTTTGCCCCTTTTAGTTGTTAATAGAATTTAAACTTATTTTGAAGAATAGACGGTGAGTTGTTCAAAAAGAAAGGATTTTCGAAAAATGAAAATTGATTACGCGGCGCTTCTCAATAGAAAGCCGATAAAAGGTAAAATGCGAGAGATTGCTCGATTTATTAAGGGCAAGACGATACTCGTAACAGGTGGCGGTGGCTCGATAGGAAGTGAGCTTTGCAGACAGATTGCTGCGCGCAAGCCTAAGCGTTTAATAATTTTTGACATTTACGAAAACAATGCGTTTGCTATCCAGCAGGAGCTTTTGAATACATATAAGGACCTCGATTTGGTGGTTCTTATCGGCTCGGTTCGCGATACAAGACGTATAAATCAGGTTTTCGCTACATATAGACCCGACGTAACCTATCATGCGGCGGCTCATAAGCACGTTCCACTTATGGAGGATAGCGCGGCAGAGGCGATAAAAAATAATGCAATAGGTACTTATAAAACCGCTTACGCAGCAATGGCGTACGGGTGCAAGAGATTTGTGCTTGTTTCAACCGATAAGGCGGTAAATCCTACTAATATTATGGGTGCGTCAAAGCGCCTTTGCGAGATGATAATTCAGTCATTTGACGCAAAAATCAAAAACGGTACGGCACATACAATCCCACCGCTCCACGTTCATCACGAGGACCCAAGCGGTACAATGCGAGGAATGGATATGCCGATAGTTAATCCCGTAACCGAGTTTGTTGCGGTTAGATTTGGTAACGTGCTGGGCAGTAATGGCTCGGTAGTTCCGACTTTTTTGGAGCAGATTGAAAACGGAGGACCGGTAAAGGTTACATCGTTAAAGATTACAAGATATTTTATGCTTATTCCCGAGGCAGTTTCGCTCGTGCTTCAGGCAGGAGTTTACGCAGAGGGCGGGGAAATATTTGTATTTAATATGGGAAAGCCCGTAAGGATAGTCGATATGGCAAGGAAGCTTATAGTTATGTGCGGAAAGTCGCTCGACGAGATAAAGATAGAGGTTACGGGACTTCGTCCGGGCGAAAAGGAATTTGAGGAAACACTTATGCAGGGCGAGCTTGAGAAAACCAAGCATAGAGTGATATTCGTAGGAAAAACGCTTGAATTTGATTACGATACGTTTTTGGACGGTATGCAGGAGCTTATGGCACTTGCTTACGGATATACGGGCGAGGACGATGCCGAGAATAATAAGGCAATACGCGACCAGGTAAAGACAATGGTTAAGACGTATAAGCCACAACAGGATCAAGTAGATAAGGCGAATAAAGAGCCGGCTAAAAAGGGCAAGAGGAAAAATACCTCAGAAAATGAGGAGAGAATACTCGTTAATGTCTGAGAAAAGATAAGAAGTTTTGAGTAGTGATTTTTCAAAGTAAATGCAGCAGTGTAATTCAGAGGTTGCATTTGCTTTGAGATTTCACGAGAAGTTTTGAGTGAGGTAGTTATGACTAAAAAGCGTAAGAAGGGATTTTATGAAAGGTATATAAAGGTTCCGCAGGATGTTTTTCTTGCTTTTTTAGCTTTGATAATACTAAGTCCCGTGATGTTAGGTATAGCTATCGTGGTAAAAATAAAGTTAGGTTCTCCCATCATTTTTAAGCAAGAACGCTCAGGAAAAAATGGGAAACCGTATTATATGTTTAAGTTTCGCACAATGACGGATGAACGTGACGAAAACGGGGTTCTTTTACCTGATGAAAAGCGCTTAGGAAAATTCGGTAAATTTTTGCGTAGTACATCACTTGATGAACTTCCTTCGTTTGTGAATGTTATTAGATGTGAAACATCACTTGTAGGTCCAAGAAGCCTTTACGTTAAATATAATGAACGTTATAATGAGAAGCAAGCGAGAAGACTTGAGGTCAAGCCGGGAATTACCGGTCTTGCACAGATAAATGGTCGAAATGCGATCAGTTGGGAAAAACGTTTTGAGTATGACGTCCAATACGTTGATAGTATTACGTTTATAGGCGATTGGAAAATTATATTTAAAACCGTGGGTAAGGTTTTTAAACGTGAAGGAATAAGCTCTGCGACTTCGGTTACGATGGAAGAGTTTATGGGAAGTGAGGAAAAGACGGCGGTTGATGAAAAGAAATAGATTGGTTATTGTCGGTGCGGGTGGTCACGGAAAGGTGATTGCCGATAATGCGTTAAAAAACGGATATAAGGATATCTGCTTTGTAGATGACGGCACAACAGATGACTTTTGCATGGGATTTCCCATCGTAGGAGGATCTGCTGATTTGAATAGATTAAACGACGGTAAAACCGATTTTGTTATCGGAATTGGAAATAACGCCGTAAGAAAAAAGATTGCAGAGGCGTATGATGTGAACTGGGTAACACTTGTTCACCCATCGGCGCAGATTGCGGTAAACGTATCGATAGATAAGGGAACGGTTGTTATGGCAGGCGCGGTTATTAACGTTTGCGCTACCGTTGGTAAGCATTGTATAATAAATACTTGCGCAATAGTTGAGCATGATAACGTTATCGAGGATTATGCACATATATCTCCAAATGTTGCGCTTGGAGGCACAGTATTTATAGGAAAGAGTACCCATATGGGTATAGGCGCATCAATCTGTAATAACGTCAGCATTTGCGGTGATTGCATAATAGGCGCAGGCGCAGTGGTGGTAAGGAGTATTACGGAGGCGGGAGTTTATATCGGAGTTCCTGCAAGAAAAAAATAAAATATAATGGTTAAGCAAATAAGAATGACATAATTTGAAGGAAATAAAATGAAGGTTTTGATATTAGCCAATAACGATGTTGGTCTTTATAAATTCAGAAAAGAATTAATAAGCGAACTATTGCATCCGGGAAGCTTTTTAAAGGATAGAAAAGCCGAGCCATGTGAGGTATTTATCTCTTTGCCAAACGGAAGCTTTGTTTCGGAGCTTGTTGATATGGGCTGTACTTTCATTGATACACCTCTCGAAAGACATGGAACGAACCCGGTAGCTGAATTAAAGTTAAAAAACAGATATAAACAGATTATCCGTGAAGTTTGCCCCGATATTGTCTTTTCTTATACTATCAAACCGAATATTTACGGTGGAATGGCATGTAAGGCGTTGGGTATCCCTTGTATTATGAATATTACAGGCTTGGGTACCGCGGTTGAAAACGGTGGAATTATGCAAAAAATTATGTTGTTTTTGTATAGACGTGCTTTGCCCGGAGCAACAGCGGTGTTCTTTCAAAACAGTGAAAACGAGCGCTTTTTTACCGAACATAGATTGGCGATTGGAAAACATAATATGCTCCCAGGGAGCGGTGTAAATGTAGATCAATATTCTGTTTTAGACTATCCATCCGAAGATACGGTAGAATTTGTATTTATTTCGCGGATTATGAAGGAAAAAGGTATCGATCAGTATTTGGAAGCAGCAAAGGCAATTCGCAAGAAATATCCGCAGACCAGATTTCATGTTTGCGGAGCATGTGAGCCTGAGTATAATGGAGAGCTGCAAAAGCTTGTTGATGATAAAACGATAATTTATCATGGGCTTGTGAAAGATATTATAGCTATTCATAGAGTAACTCACTGTACGGTTCACCCTACATATTATCCTGAGGGAATGTCTAATGTTTTATTAGAAGCTTGTGCTAGTGGTAGACCAATTATTACGACGGACCGTGCAGGGTGCAGAGAAATAATTGACGATGGCGTGAACGGTTTCGTGGTGCAACAGAAAGACAGTAATGATTTAATTGATAAATTGGAAAAGTTTATTAATCTTTCGTATGAGCAGAAGAAAGCGATGGGGCTTGCAGCACGAACAAAGGTTGAGAAGGAATTTAGCCGCCAAATTGTGGTAAAAAAGTATATAGATAGATTACAACACTAATAGAGGCTTGAAATGAATAGTTATAAAATAATATTTCGCAGTGCGAAAGTTAGACATAAAATTTTATCTATGCTTCGTTTTTTACCGGATAATGCGATGATTCGATTACAGTATAAGATAAAAATGGGTAAAAAGCTTAATTTAAAGCATCCTAAGACCTATACAGAAAAAATACAGTGGTATAAACTTAATTATCGTGATCCGTTGATGACAATGTGTGCTGACAAGCATCTTGTTAGAAAGTTTTTGGAGGAACGCGGGTATAAAGATTTAGCCTGCCATGAATACGGTGTATATGATAGAGCTGAGGATATTCGATATGAAGATTTGCCTGATAAGTTTGTGATTAAAACAACAAATGGCAGTGGTACTAATATTATCTGCAAAGATAAGGCAAATTTTCAATTAGAAAAAGCCCAAAGCGAGTTAAGAGAATGGTTAAAAAGAGATTGCTATGGACTTGGTAGAGAGTGGGCATATAAGGATATTACGCCGCGTATCATCGTTGAGGAGTTTTTAGAAGATAGGGAAAATACCTACGATGGTATCAATGATTATAAGTTCTTGTGCTTTGGCGGTAAAGTTCATTATATCGTTTTTGATGCGGATAGATATGTGGCTCATAAAAGAAATATTTATGATGCCGATTGGAATTATGTTGATGTAGGTACAGATTGCGATAAACTGGGAGATGTAATTCCAAAGCCCGAAGGGCTTGAAGAAATGAAACGTATTGCAGAGGATTTGTCGAAAGAGTTTCCTTGTGTGCGAGTTGATTTATATTGGGTAAATAATAGGGTATATTTTGGCGAACTTACATTTTATCCGTGGACCGGATATGTGGTTTTTGACCCTATAGAGTTTGATATGATACTTGGTGAAAAATTTATTTTACCTAAAATTTACCAATGATATTAAATGCATAAGATAGGCATAAGAACCGATAAAAGGTTGAACGTGAATTTGACTGAAATACTGTTATAGAAAAATATACGAAGGAAATTTAAAAACATGGACGGTTATAAAAAAATTTTAAAAAGTAAAAAGCTTAGATACGGAATTTTATCGTGCCTTAGATTTATTCCCGATAAGGTTATGTTAAAGCTGCAATATCGGATAAAATTTAAAAGAAAATTAAATTTGAAGGCACCTAAAAGATTTACTGAGAAAATTCAATGGTATAAGCTTTATTATAAAAATGATATTATGCCACAGTGTTCAGATAAGTACCTTGTAAGAGAATATATTAAATCTAAAGGCTTAGAACATATTTTGAACGAGCTTTATTGCGTTTATGATCGTCCTGAGGATATTAGATTGTCTGATTTACCGGATAAGTTTGTTATGAAGCTTAGTAACGGTAGTGGAACTAATCTTCTTTGCAGTGATAAGAGTAAGCTTAACGAGTTTGATGTAATTAAAGATTTTAAGAGCTTTGTTTTTAAGGTTAAGGCAAATCTTGGCAGAGAGTGGCCGTATATGAAGGTTAAACCTAAGATAGTTGTTGAACGTCTTTTAGAGGATGAATCGCATATTAATAATGCTATTAACGATTATAAGATATTTTGCTATGATGGCAAGCCGGAGTATATTATTTGTATATCTGACCGCTATTCTAATCAGTGTAACCATTTGGTTTATGATACTAAGTGGAATAAGGTTAAAGTTGCTTCGGAGGATGCAAGAATTAATGAGGATTCACCTAAGCCTGAAAATTTAGAAGAGATGCTCGAAGTGGCGGCAAGACTTTCAGAGGATTTTTCATTTGCAAGAATTGATTTGTATTCTGTTGAAAATAAAATTTATTTTGGTGAAATTACGTTTTATCCTTGGAGCGGATATATGGAATTTGACCCGGACGAGTTTGATTTTGTTTTAGGCGAGAAATTTAGTTTGAGAAGGAAGTGATTTTGTGGATTATATTTATAATCCTAAGGTTTCCATTATTATACCTGTATATAATGGTTCTAATTATTTATCTGAAGCTATTGATAGCGCGTTGGCCCAAACGTATGAAAATGTAGAAATTATCGTTGTCAATGATGGTTCAACTGATGATGGTGCAACAGAAAAAATAGCCAAATCATATGGAGAGAGGATACGTTATTTTTCAAAAGAAAACGGTGGAGTTTCCTCTGCCTTGAATTATGGAATTCATCAGATGACGGGAGAGTGGTTTTCTTGGCTTTCACATGATGATTTGTATGCACCGAAAAAAATTGAGCATTCTGTCAAAGCTTTGGCAAAGTTCAATCCTGAAAATCTTGAAAAAACTATTGTTTATACCGATGGAATATTGATAAAATCCGATCATTCAAAAATAAAAAGCTTTAAACGGTATTTCAGTGAAGATCGCATCTATTCGGGCGAGGAAGCGGCATATGCAATTGCTTGTAGCGGAGTTATGTGCGGGTGTTGCTTGCTTATACATAAATCAGCTTTTGATGATATAGGATTTTTTGACGAAACCTTGAGATACAGTCAAGATGCGTTGATGTGGTATTCGTTGTTTTTGAATGGATATGATGTTTGCTATTGCTCTGAGAAGGATGTTTTTAGTCGAGTTCATAAGCTTCAGGTTACGAATACACGTAAAGATCTTTTTTATCACGATTCGTTTTTTGTAGCTAAAAAAATAGCTCCTTTATTTGTAAAAACTAAAGATGCGAAAAAAATATTTTATGCTTATTCCAAAAAGCTAGCTCATTTAAATTGTACCGAGACCTTAGATTATATGTTAGACTTCGGATATAAAAATGGTATTGTTACGAAGAAAGATAAAATAACATTAAAAGCAGAGGTTTTTAATGGCAAGATTGTTTCAAACGTGAAGCGTTTTGTAAGAAAGATTATTTTTAGATAAATTAACGGAAGTTAATAGTTTGTTTTATGTACGTGTTGAGTTTATAGGAGGACGTTTTGATACCGTATTTGATTTTATTTACTGTTCCGACGATAGTGTGGATAGTTAATGATAGAATTCAATTTAATACAGGAAATAAAATATTACTCAAGACTAAATCCTTAAGCATAGATATATTTATGCTGATCTATTTATTCTTGTTAGCTTGTAGAGGACTACTCTGCGGAATTGATACAAAACAGTATTCTCGTTTGTTTCAGCAGTATAGTTCAAGTGATTTTCTTTCTTTGTTCAAGGATTATGATCACGAAATAGGTTATAGAATTCTTAATAAACTTATAGGTGTTGTATTTAACGATTTTCAGGCGCTTTTGATAATAACATCGATTGTTTGTGTTATACCTTTATGGTATTTCTATAAGAAAGAATCGGATATTCCTCCTTTGACCATCGCATTATTTTTAACGTTTTCACCGTTTGTTATGTACTTCTCGGGTATCAGACAATCTATAGCAATGGCTATAGGCGTTTTTGTGTGGTATGCTGCGAAGAACAAGAAATTGATACTGTCGATATTTCTGATATTACTTGCGATGCAGTTTCATACTTCGGCGTTTATATTATTTGCTATATATCCATTATATCATTTGCGAATAACTAAAAAATGGCTTTGGTTTGTAATCCCCGGTGTATTTATTTTATACGCTTTGAAAACGCCAATTTTTAACTTTTTGATGCAGTTCTTATGGGATGAATATAAAACTACGCCGGAAACGGGCGCCTTTATGATATTCCTTTTATTGATACTTTTTGCAATTTATTCTTACGTTATGGTTAACGAAAGTGACTTGGATCAAGATACGGTAGCGCTTAGAAATATTTTGCTTTTATCTGTGGTTATACAGATATTTGCGATGCTACACCCATTATCGATGAGAATGAATTATTATTTCTTGATATTTATTCCTATATTAATTCCGAAAATTGCAACTAAATGCAAAAAAGAATTTTATTTAATAGGAAAAATATCTGTGGTTGTAATGACCTGTTATTTCTTTTATTATTTTGTTAATACAATGATTATAGACAATGATCCATTAAACGTTTATCCGTATATTCCGTTTTGGCAAAAATAAAGTA
>JAZRGA010000009.1:0-66424 GCA_045643945.1 Eubacteriales bacterium
CTGGGTTGTAGTAAAATCCGCCAACACCGTCGTCGTCAGCGACGATTGAAAAATCGGCATTAAGCTTTTTCGCGACCAAATCCTTTACATGTGGGCCATTATTCCATCCTATCTTGGGTATATCTTTCATAGCGTGGTTTATTACAGTCCAGGTCTTTCCGCCGTCGAGCGAGTATTTATATTGGCTTACACCGTCCTCGGAAACAATATATCCGCTAAGCGTTACCTTTCCGCCGCTTTGAACCACGTTAACTTCATTATTATAAAATCTTGCATTACGGAAATTCACGTTTTGCGGCTCGTAGAAGCTGTAATCCTCGGGGTGTATGGTGTCCTCAACTGTTCCACCTTCAGCCAAATTTGTCCATTTGTCAGACATATTAAGCTTTTTGCCATCAGCTCCCACGGTTGTCGGTGTAAGCGGTGTAGTGCTATCGTCTAATTTAACCGTTCCAACTCTCGACCAGAAAAGTCCGTTCTCACCGTAAACTCCTACGTTATCGATTTTGGTAATCGGGAGGTAGATATCGCTTTTTTTGCCTTCCTCACCGCTGGTTGCATAAGGCTTTGCTGCGACGATTACGTCAACGACCTGACCCACATAAGCAGAAAGATCTATTGCGAGTGCCGTATTGTCGGTGTCAAATTTACCCTTATGTCCGTTATATGCAAAATAGTTTCTGTCAACACTGTCCGAGTGTGTAATCCACTGATACAAAAGCTTTTCATACTTTGTCACTGCATTTGCCCCACAGTCAGTGCTTGCGTATGTTGTCGCTTTAGCTTCTTTAATATCAATCCAGCTCTTACCACCGTCAACAGAATATGCATAACCGTAAACACCGTAGCCGCAAAGCATATAACCCTTAACCTTTAAGGTAGTCTTAATAGGGATATCGCTTGCCATTGTTGCAACATTATCATACCTTATCGGAGTGGAAATAGCATTAATATTTGCCATAACTCCTCTGTACGAGGTGGGATAATAATCCGAATGCCAGTTACCCTCTTTGTAGCGGAATCCTATTGTAGTGGTGGTTTCTACCCAGCCTTGACCTTCATTAGCGTCACCGCTCGTGCCGTTTGTGATAGCCAAAAGCTTATTATCGGGTGTCATTTCAATCTTGCCCTCAGAGCTTACGATATCCGAGGTAATAGCCTCTACCTGCGAAACATAGTGATTTGATGAGTGATAATTTATTATACGCAATATCTCGCAACGCAAATTGGTATTTTCCTCTGGCACTGCCGCAATAATAATATCGAGGTCGGGTTGATTTTTGTAGGGCGTGAGGTCGGCGCAAAGAGCATAACCGTCAAAATTACAGTTTGCTCCGTCAGATGCATCAAATGTGACGTAATTTGTATCACTCACATACCCAACCGTTTGTTGGTTCAATCTCTGCTCGACTCCACCCTCAGCATAATACCATCCGTCAACAGTAAAAGTACTACCATCCTTATCCTTAATATTTCGATCTGCCATTACGTTAGTTCCGGTAAAGGTCATATCGTGCCATGTCTTGCCACCGTCTGCCGAATATACGTACTTATTTATTCCGCCCTTACAGACCGCCCAACCGTCAAGATATATCTTATAATCGTTAGCAGTACCGGGAGCAACCGAAAACTTTCTCGCATCTATTATAGGCGCGTAGATATTTCCCACCGCAAAGTAATTTCCCGTATCATAGCCTCTTGCGTCACAGTTCTGACCCGTACCGTTCCAGCCTCTGTAGTTAGCGAAAACGTTATCAGACGTTACATCGTTTATTCCATTATATTTTATATGAGTTGTGCCTATTTGAGTATCGGCAATCTTAACACCGTTCGACTCAATTTCCGAGCTAAACTGCACAACCTCCTGAATACGCACGTTGTCAATTCTTATATTGTACCAGCCTGCATGCTCAAGCGCATCTATCTGCCATATCCAATAAAGGTCCTTTATATAGCCTCTTTCATCCGTTCCAAGCGTGTTTTTTGTAGAGTCTATATTAAAGGAAAATGTAGTATTATAAAATGTTATCCAGTTTATGCCCTGCTGACTGTTCTGCTCGATATGCTGAATAGCATTAAACCAATTGCGGCACTTTGTGGCATCAATTGAAAGCGTCTCTTCGTTTACGTCTTCTCCCGTCCAATCTAAAATAGCAGCGTTAAAAGGGTCATTAACAGTTCCGTCCTCATCCACCGTAGTATAATTAGGAAATTGATTAAATTTATCAGATACCTGCGCCATATTATAACGGGTAACAAAGTTATATTTTGTAAGAGAAAAATCGCCCTTATCTGCAGTAATGTTTCTATTATTCCAGTCCTTATGAGCATATACTATCTGTTCTCTGTTATCAAAATGATTTTCATTAGAAATTCCAATACCGGCATCTAAATTACTTGAACTGTATAAATATGAACGGAACTGAGTATCAGCCGTCATTGAAGGAAATATCTCCTCGAACGCGGCATAATCATACAAATTTTTACCGTAGCTTGTATTTGTTGTATTATTATTTGTACCAAGCATGTCATCAAATAAGGTATCAAAACCCGCATTGTTCAAAATACTGTTTCCAACGTCAGTGTTTCCCTGTCTTGCAAGTGAAATATCAAAGGTTACCTTATAGGTAGTATCATACCTTATATTCTTTACGGGAATCTGCAAGGAAACGGGATTAGCTTTGTTTGGATCTGCTCTATTTGTGAAAACTGGGTTCTTATCTTGTGCATTCGTCGTAACCGAACGGTAAAGAGATTCAGCTCTAAGCCCAAGACTGTTTTCGGTTGCCTCGGTGATAAACGTGCCTCTGCCATCACTGTATTCAGTTTTTCCTGGAACATTACTTCCTCGATAATATATACCGTCGTCTTCAACTTTCATTCCTTCCGAGTATAAGTAAACCTGATTATTAGTAAACGAGGTCTGTGGGAACATAAAATATGGGTCAACGCTTGAGCGGTAATCGGTTGTTCCGTCGAGATTCATAACCTTGTTTATATCAAGCCCTTGAATACTGATTCGGTAATTGTGTTGTCCCTTTATACCCGTAAAGTCCCATGCCCAAATAACATAGCCCTTTGTAACGTCGGCAGCGGTTGCCTTAAAGGAAAGCTTTACCGTTTCGGCACGAGTGGGAGTAAGCGTCTTCCACTGATATACAGAGTGTTCTTCCTTATCGGCATAGTAAATTTTTTCATCATGGTATTTCGTCTGCGTTTCTGACATTGAAACTCGGTTAGCCATGTTAAGAGGTGTGTTACTTCCAAAAGTAAATCCATCATCAGAATTAAGCACCTCACAACCCATACAATACTGATAGCTCTGTGTGAAAACGCTGTCATCGAAATATTCATTGTCAGGGTGATCGTATCCGTAGGTATTTCCCCCTTTGTCGTTGTATCCATATTTGTTAAGATCACTTTGATACGGTTCGTTAGTCACACCGAAAAGAAAATCCACGGTAAAATCAAGAGTATAATAGCCAGCCTCATCAACGGGAATTTTTATTTGATATACGATACTGTCACCAAAGTAATATGTTGGATACTTTGTCGTACCATTTTCTGTATACTTCCAGTAATCTTTATTTTGCTTAGGATCTTTCATTCCAACCGCAATATCTTGCAAAATATTTTTAGCGTCCTTGTAGACACCAAATTTTGGAGTATATTTGTCGGTCATATGTTGACCGGTCTGACCTTCCCCATTTCCATCGACAAGATAATACTGAAGCTCCAAATCGGACCTTGCCTCGAAATCGAGAGCCTTGGAGAGCTTTTTAAAATACTCCGCCTTTGTGACTCCGAGAATGGAGCTTAGCAATATTGAGGATAACAAGGTTATCGCTATTAAAATTATTAAAAATGACCTTTTTTTCATAATTCATTTCCCCCGTATCAAATATATATTCGATATTTAGTTATAGTTATAATTATAATTATACATATTAATTATAACACAATACGGAGCTTTTTTCAAGATTTTTTTATGCCTTTTTATTAACTTTGTGTAAATTTTCCGAATATATATTTGATTTTGCGCAAAAACGAGGAAATTTTCTATTTCTATATACTTCTTCTATCCTCTGTCTAATTTATTTTTCAAATCACCGTAGACGGGAGTTGCAAGTCCAAATCCGCCCGAAACCGTCAAAATTTGCCCAGTTATATATGCGGAATCGTCACTCGCAAAATATACCACCGCCGAGGCGATTTCCTCGGGGAGTCCCATTCGCTCAAGAGGAATATGCTTTAAAAACAGTGTACGAAAATCCTCCGATAGCTTTTCTCTAACCGCATCGGTTGCCGTCATTCCCGGCAGAACGGCGTTACATCTGATTTTGTGCTTTGCTTCATGCACGGCTATAAGCTTTGTCAAATGATTAATTGCCGCCTTTGCCGTTCCGTAAGCAATCTGCGATATATCGGGAACGCTGCCTCCAACCGAGGATATATTAATAATACTTCCACCGTTTTTCATATACCCTATTACCGATTTACTTGCCATAAACACGCTTCGCAAATTTAGCGAAACGGTATCTATAAAGACATCGGCATCGGTGTTTGCAAGGTCAAGGTCGCGTTTGGGGTCAGACGTGCCGAAATTATTAACAAGCACGTCTATTCTTCCCTCTCTTTCTGCAACCGTTTCCGCCATAGAAGCATAGGACTCGGGAACGCTTGCATCGTTATATACACACCTTACCTTAAATCCTACGTTATTCAGGCGTTCCGCCTCCCTCTCGGCTCTTTCAAGATTTCTTGCCGCCATATAAACTATAGCTCCCTCCTTAGCGCAAGCCTCGGTTACGGCAAGACCTATACCTCTTGTTGAGGCTGTTACAATTACAACTTTATCCTTTAGCTTCATTTTTATTTTCCTTTCTTGTATGAATTTTAGGCAATAAAGCGACAGCCACAAGACCCAAAGCAACGCAAGCAATTTCACTTATCGCCAATAATTTTATAGAGTCAACCGCCGCAGAAATTTCATCACTTCCCTTATTAATATTTGCCGTTACCCGATTTGTAAACAAAGGAACGAAAATCGCAACTCCGAACGGTGCGGCAAGATCACGGAATAGCCCGTACGTTCCCGTAGCCGTACCCGCTTTTTTAGTGGATATTCCCGAAAGCACTACCCTCATAAAAATAGTTGCGTTAGCGCCAAGACCAAAGCCGAGCAGACCAAGCGAAGCCGCTAACGTCAAAATCGAGGTCGCAGAGGAAAATAAAAGCATTAAAGCGCTTCCGAATCCCGTAATGACGAACGATACACTTAAAATTCTCTTTGGCTCAAATTTATCGGCAAGCGGTCCGAGCAGAATCGAGCCTAACGACATTCCTACATACATGATTGATATAGCATACCCCGATATAACTGTGTTTTCGGGTTGAGTATAATTGACAAACACGATAATATTAGTCATATTTGCTTGCATCAAGCCTTGCGTTAAAAAAAGCGCAACAACCGATAGAACAAAGGAACGCCGCTTCATAAAGCTACCCTCCAAAATAGGAGTTTTCGCCCTTTTCTCGACAAAAGCAAGAGCAAAAAACGATATTACGGCGGCGATTAATACAATAGCAAACGGTATCGAGCGCCACCCAAAGTTTTGACCGAACGAGGGAACGCAAAGTATCAGGCTAAAGAATATCAATACAAGCACACTACCAAGCGCATCAAAGCCCGAAAGTGATTTTTTAACAGTCCTCTTTTCTTTATTCGTCAAAAGGCAAGCCAAAAATACGACAACCGAGATTGCGACGCATATCCACATCATCACGCGCCAGCCCCACCTATTTATAATAAGTCCTCCGAGCGTTGGTCCAAATATAACGGCAGCGCTCGATATAAGCATATAAAGCGAAAAACCGCCCGATATCTTATCCGATGGAAATTCTCCCACTATATACGCAATTACTACGGGAGCAATAGCCGCGCTTCCTACTCCAACCACAAATCGTGCCGCAAGCATAAATATAAGCGACGTTGCAGCTGCGGTCATAATATTTCCAAGAATAAAAATCAAAATCCCGAGGAGCAGTGTAATTCGTCTGCCGATAACGTCGCCAAGCTTTCCAAGAATTGGGGCAAAAACGGCAGTAGATATAGACATAGCAAGTGCCGTCCAGGTTGTATTATTATAATCAAGTCCGAGGTCCTTTACAAATGCAGGTCCTAAAACCGTTGTAAATCCGCCGATAATACCTATTAAAAAAGCCGCAAGTGCATAAGGAATAAAGCCCAAGAGATAGCGCTTTGAATCCGTTCTTTCCATAAACTCTCCTTTTAAATCGTTGTCGTTTCGTAGTATATCCATTTTTTCGCTGAATTATTTACGCAAAAGTCGGGAATAATCTATTTTAAAAAGAGGTCAACCTCTAAAAAACCAAAAGGAGATATATTTTTATGTCAATGATAGGTAAAGAAATTGCAGATTTTAAGGCTCACGCATTTCACGAAAACAATTTTAAAACGGTATCCAAAGAGGATATTTTGGGTAAATGGAGCGTATTTTTCTTTTATCCCGCAGATTTTACCTTTGTATGCCCTACCGAGCTTGAGGATCTTGCCGAGAAGTACGATGCTTTTAAAAACGTAGGCTGTGAAATCTATTCGGTATCCACCGATACGCATTTTGTGCATAAGGCGTGGCATGATGCCTCGGAGCGAATTAAAAAAATAAAATATCCTATGCTTGCCGATCCCACTCACAAAATTTCAAGAGATTTCGAGGTTTTAATCGAGTCCGACGGTCTTGCGGAGCGCGGAACGTTTATTATCAATCCCGACGGAAAAATAGTTGGATATGAGGTAACGGCAGGTAACGTAGGAAGAAACGCCGAGGAGCTTTTCCGCCGCGTTCAGGCATGTCAATTCGTTCACGCTCACGGTGACGAGGTCTGCCCTGCAAATTGGAAGCCCGGAGCAGAAACACTCAAGCCAAGTCTTGATCTTGTGGGTCAGCTTTAATGAGCGCTACTCAAAATTATGATAAAAATAAGCTTTATGACGTAATTGTCATAGGCGGCGGTCCTTCGGGGCTAACTGCCGCGCTCTATCTCTCACGCGCAAAATACAGAGTATTGGTGCTTGAAAAAGAGCAATTCGGAGGACAGATAACTATTACTCACGAGGTGGTAAATTATCCCGGAATCGGCAAGGCAAGCGGCAAGGAAATCACAGAAACAATGAAGTCTCAGGGCGAAATCTTCGGAGCTGAGTTTTTGCTTGCAGAAGCAACTGCGCTTGAGCTTAGCGAGGACGTAAAAACCGTCACGACCGATAAGGGAAACTTTTATTGCTTGGGTATTCTTATTGCTACGGGCGCTCATCCGAGAGCTATCGGCTTTAAGGGCGAGGCTGAACACAAGGGGCGCGGTGTGGCTTACTGCGCAACCTGCGACGGAGAATTTTTTACGGGTAAGGAAATTTTTGTGATTGGCGGAGGATATGCTGCCGCAGAGGAAAGTGTTTTCTTAACTAAATTTGCGCGCCACGTTACTATTTTAATGAGAAGCGACGATTTCACCTGCGCGGCGGCGGTTGCAGAGCCTGCAAAAAATCACAAAAGCATTACCGTTCTTACGAATACCGTAGTTGAAGAAGTATCGGGCGAGGGCGGACTTAATTATATTCGCTACAAAAACACCAAAAGCGGAAAGATTACCGAATACCGAGCAGATGAAGGTGATTTCTTCGGCGTGTTCGTTTTAGCGGGATATATGCCCGATACAAAAATCGTAAAAAATCTTGTAGAGCTTAACGAGCAAGGATATATCGTTACCGACTCAGAGCAACGCACAAGCGTCGACGGTGTATACGCGGCAGGCGACGTTTGCATAAAGCCACTCCGTCAGGTAGTTACCGCTACTGCCGACGGCGCTCTTGCGGCTACCGAGCTTGAAAAATACGTCGCTTCGGTGCAAAGCAGAACGGGTATTGCCGCAATATCCCCTATTTCAAAGAGCCATACCGCAGATAACAACGTCAAGCTCGTCGATAGCCAAGACTTAAGCGAGGGGTTACTTTCGGATGATATGAAATCGCAGCTGCGGACACTGTTCGAAAAAATGCAAGGCAACGCTATCCTCAAGCTTTACCTTGACAATCGGGATATATCGAAAGAGCTTGAGGCTTATATGCGAGAGCTTGCCCTGCTTTCGAACAAGCTTACGGTTGACGTAATAGACGTTAACGCCTCGTCCGACCTCGCTCCGTGCGTACGTTTATGCTACTCTGACGGAACGGAATCGGGTCTTGCCTTTCACGGTGTTCCGGGCGGACACGAATTTTCTTCATTCGTTTTAGGTATCTATAATGCAATCGGTCCGGGGCAATCGATTGATGAAAAGGCAAAAGAAGCTATTCAAAAAATAAGCAAGCCAATAAATATCAAGGTACTTGTGTCATTATCTTGCACAATGTGCCCCGATACCGTAATAGCCGCTCAATATATTGCGTCAAAAAGCAAAAACGTAACGGCAGAAATATACGATATTCACCATTTTGAGGAAATAAGAAAAAAATACAACGTAATGAGCGTTCCCTGCATCGTAATAAATGATAGCGACGTTTCATTTGGAAAAAAGAATATCGAGCAGATACTCGAGCTGATAGGGTAAACGAAAACGGCGATGATTAAAACTGTCATCGCCTATTTTTAATTTGATAAATTTTGTTTTTCTTTTTTTGAAAAGCTACGAGCATAAATATCTAAAATCTTGACTTTTCACTAAAAATGTGATACAATTATCAAGTTAAAAGCATTACAAAAAACAAAAGAGAGAAAATAACGTGAAAAAATACAAAATAATCGACTCACACTGTCACATATATCCCGATAAAATTGCAGAAAAGGCGGCGGCAAGCACTGGAAATTTTTACGACCTCCCCGCTGCTCTTGACGGAAAGATATCTACCCTGCTCGAGCATGGCAAGAGGGCGGGCATTGAGCATTTTATCGTTCAATCGGTTGCAACAACGCCAAAGCAGGTTTCAAGCATAAATCACTTTATACACGACTCTGTTGCCGCAAGTGACGGACATTTTACGGGTCTTGGAACGCTCCACCCCGACAGTGAGGATATTGAGGCCGACGTAAATGAAATTATTGCCTTGGGACTTAAGGGCGTAAAGCTTCATCCCGATATACAAAAAGTTGCAATAGATGACCCTCGAATGCATAAAATTTATGAGCTTTGCGAGGGCAGACTTCCAATGCTGCTTCACACGGGAGATTACCGCTATGACCTTTCAAACCCCAACCGAGTAATACCGATACTTGAGCAATACCCCGACCTCACGGTTATCGGCGCTCACTTTGGCGGTTGGTCTATTTGGGAGGAGGCTACCGAAAAGCTTTGCAAATACAAGAATTTTTTAGTTGATTGCTCGTCCTCGCTTTACGCAATAACGCCCGAAACGGCAAAGGAGCTTATCCACGTTTACGGTGTTGAGCGCGTGTTGTTTGGTACAGACTACCCTCTCTGGACTCCCGAGGAAGAAATTGAGAGATTTATGAAGATAGACCTAACCGAAGAAGAACGTGAAAACATCTTTTATAATAACGCCGCAAAATTATTTTTTTAAATAAAAAGCACCGCTTTATTGTCGATAAACGATAGTAAAGCGGTAATTTATTATATTTTTTATTTATTTTACATTTTATCCAATTTAATATTGAAAAACTATTAAAAATATGTTATAATAAATAAAATAACTTCAACTTCCTACGAAACGGAGAAAATTATGAAGCTTGATACTAAAAAAACATTTTTAGTCGGCTTTGCCTTTCTTGCGATAACCGCATTTTGGCAGATGTACGACGGTCTTATTCCTAAAATGCTTGATGAAACCTTTAATCTCGGTCAGACCCTTTCGGGCGTGATTATGGCTGCCGACAACGTTCTTGCGCTATTTCTTCTCCCCCTTTTTGGACGTCTTTCCGACCGTTGTAACACTCGAATAGGAAAACGCCGTCCCTTTATTATCGTCGGTATGATAATGACTCTAATTCTTATGATTTGGATTCCGATTATCGACAACTCCTATTTTGCAGCCCCCTCAACGGCTAAAATTATACTCTTTATAGGCGTTTTGGCGATGCTCCTTATAACTATGGCTCTTTACAGAAGCCCTGCGGTTGCTCTTATGCCCGATATAACACCTAAGCCTCTGCGTAGCAAGGCTAACGCAATAATAAATCTTATGGGTGCTGTCGGTGGTGTGCTTTATCTTTTATTCACCGCGGTTATGTATCCCGAAAGCAAGACTCAAGGTCTTGAGCACGTCAACTACGTTCCCCTCTTTATAGCGGTTATGGCGGTTATACTCATTTCTCTCGCTATGATAATCTTCTTCGTAAACGAGCCAAAGCTTGCTAAAAAGCAGCAGGAATACGAGGAGGCTCACCCCGAGGAAAATCTTACCGAAACTACTGAAAACAGTAAAACCGTTATGCCTAAGCCCGTAAAGCGCAGTCTTATCTTTCTGCTTTTATCGGTTGCCTTCTGGTATATCGGATATAACGGAATTTCCACCTTCTTTACTACCTTTACCGAGGAGGTTTGGGGGGTCGGAATTGGTGGCGCTTCGCTCTGTCTTACGATTGCAACCGCGGCGGCAATCGTTTGCTACATTCCCGCAGGTATTCTCGCAAGCAAGATAGGACGTAAAAAAACTATTATTGCAGGCGTTCTGCTCCTTGCGATAAGTTTTCTCGTCGGATTTATCTACACCCTTTGCGTAAACACATTCCACCCTGCCCTTTACGTTCTTTTCGCATTCGTCGGAATTGCGTGGGCAACCATTAACGTAAATAGCTTTCCTATGGTCGTTGAAATGTGTCACGGAAGCGATATCGGTAAATTTACGGGACTTTACTATACCTTTAGTATGGCGGCTCAAATAATTACTCCTATTGCCGCAGGCTTCTTAATTGAAAAAATAGACTTCAAGGTCCTTTTCCTCTATTCGGCAATATTCGTATTCCTCTCCTTTATCACAATGTGCTTCGTTATGCACGGTGATACAAGGGTCGAGCGCAAAAAAGGTCTTGAGGCATTCGACGTTGACGTTGATTAAATTTACGTCACAAGCACTCTTTTAAAATCAAACTAAAGACAGATACGAAAGGAGAGCAAAATGCTTAAAAAATCATTACGCACCGCTATATCAAGCAGTCCATTTCCTCCGCGAAAGCCTGTGCCGATTAAATACATATGTAAAAAGTGCAATAACATATGGAAGGTTGAGCGTAGATATGCATACCATCCATACTGTCGAAAATGCAAAAGCACAGACGTTATGCCCTATATAACCCACAAGGCTTTACAGGAGCAAAATAAAAAATAAAAAATAAAAAACAAAATAAAAAAGCATCGCTTCACCATCAATTACGATAACGAAGCGATGTTTTATTTTTATATTTTTTTAAGACTCATTAACTATTTTAATAAGAATTTCACGAAGCACCTGAGGGTCACAGTTGCCGCGAAGGTCCTTCATACATCTACCAAAGAGAGCCATAAGAGCCTTCTCCTTGCCGCCCTTGTAATCGCTTACAGTTTTGGGGTCGGATGCAACCACTGCGCGAACGATTTCCTCTATCTTGCCCGTATCGTTAGAAACGATATATCCGTTAGTCTCTGCGTAGCTTGCGGGGTCGATATCCTCATCAAACATAGCCTCAAGTATCTTCTTTGCATTTGCGTGACCAACCTTACCGTCTGCAACAAGCTTAATAAGCTTACCGAGTGCCGTACCGTTTATGCTCAACATATCGGCAGTAAGCTGCTTGCGGTTAAGAATGTTCATACAGTTGGATATTATCCAGTTAGCCGCTTCCTTTGCAAGACCCGATACCTCGTAAGCCGCCTCAAAGCAATCACAAAGCGCACGGCTCTGAGTAAGGATATCGGCATCGTACTCCCCAAGACCAAGCTCGGAAATATAACGCGCCTTCTTTACTGCGGGAAGCTCAGGGAGGGATTTTTCAATTCTATCATACCATTCATCATCAATGAATATAGGCATTACGTTGGGGTCGGGGAAATAACGGTAGTCGCCTGCCGTTTCCTTATTACGCATAGCAAAGCTCATACCCTTGATATCGTCCCAACGGCGAGTTTCCTGAACAAGCTCCTCTGTGCCGTTTTCGATAGCGTCGATATGTCTTGCGGTTTCATAAGCGATAGCGCGCTCAATTGCCGAAATAGAGTTCATATTCTTCATTTCGGTTCTAACCCCAAGCTTATCACTTCCCTCGGGACGTACCGAAAGGTTTACGTCGCAACGCATAGAGCCCTGCTCCATTCTACACTCGGAAACCTTTGCAAAGCGAAGGAGCAAGCGAAGCTGCTCGAGATAAGCAACTACCTCCTCTGCGCTATTCAAATCGGGTTGGCTTACTATTTCAATAAGCGGAACAGAGGTACGGTTGAAGTCAACGAGCGTCGTATCGGTCCAATCGTCATGAACGAGCTTACCTGCGTCCTCCTCCATATGGATTTGCTTTATACGAATAAACTTTTCGCCCTTAGAGGTTTCTATTCTAACCTTTCCGTTTACCGCAACGGGTGAAAACCACTGTGTTGTCTGGTAAGAGCCGGGAAGGTCGGGATAATAGTAGCTCTTTTTATCAAAGGTTGTAATGCGGTTGATGTCACAGTTAAGCATCATTCCCGCAGTCATTCCAAGGTCAACAACTCTCTTATTTACAACGGGAAGCATACCCGGCATACCGCAGCAAGCGGGGCAAACGTGGTCATTCTGCTCTCCGCCAAACTTTGCGGAGCAGGAGCAAAATATTTTTGAGTTTGTCGCCATTTCTATATGGACCTCAAGACCAATGACTGTTTCATACTTTGCCATTTGCATTGACCTCCAAATCATAAAGTTCTACAAGTCCTATAAGCGCATTTTCAGAGAATGCAGGACCTACAAGCTGAACTCCGCCAAACACGATTGCGGGAAGTCCGCTAATAGAGGCGGGAGCGATATAGCTTGCCTCGTCGAATGAAATATACTTGTTTTCCTTAACGTCGTTCTCGGTGTAAGCAGTCTTTGAGCATACAGGCATAAGAACTGCGCCGTAGGATTCGAATATCTCCGCAAATTTCTCACAAATAACTCTGCGAATTCTCAACGCCTTATCGTAAACAGGCATATAATTTTCGGTTGAAAGCGCCTCCGAGCCAAAGAGTATCGCTGTCTTTAAAAGCTCTCCAAAAGCCTCTGTACGGCTATTTGTATAAAGCTCGTCGATATTGGTATAATTTTTAGAACGGTAACCGTATTTGATTCCGTCATATTTAGATACGTTATTGCAAAGCTCTGCGCACATAAGCACGTTCCAAGCGGTCTTTGCGGCAAGAAGAATAGAATCGTCTATCGGCTCAACCTCGATACCGCAATTTTTAAAGGTATCAACCACTGCGTGAAGCTTTTCTCTCGTAGAAGCATCTGCCGACTGTGCAAGCGATTTTGCAACCGCAACCTTTTTAATAGGAGTATAACGAGCCTCTGCGTTTAATCTTTGGCACTCAGCCTCGGAAAGGCTTGTTCCGTCCTTATCATCGTGACCTATAATAACATTAAGAACGTCGCGTGCGTCGGCATGGTTGTTTGCCGTTACGCAAACCGCCTCGCCCGAGCAAGCAACCGAAACAGTTCCAAATCGGGAAACCGTTCCGTAGGTGGGCTTTATCGCAACCTGACCCGAAAGAGCCGCCGCGCGTCTTATAGCGCCACCCGCATCGAGTCCAACGCAAGCAAAAACGTCGGTGGATTTAAGAAGCTCGCTTGATTCAAGGCTCAAATTGCCATTTTCATCAAAAGTAGAGCCAAAATACGAGGTTTCACCCAAAAGTCCGAGTGAAAGCTCGCCAACATTTGATTTTCCTACGATGTCAAAGCCCGCTTTTTTCAATTTTGAAGCGACCTCGGCTTCGAAAAGGCTCTTATAACCCTCAAGCATTTTTGAGCCTGCGGTAGTGGGAAAATCGGTAGTAAGAATCATATCATCAAGAACTATTTTACAATCTGTAAAGCTCATACCGATACCTCCTTATTCTACAAGTCTTGGCACTTGCCAATAACCGTCCATAGTTTCGGGAGCGCCTGCCTGAAGCTCCTCGCGTGTAAACTTCTTTACTACAACGTCCTCACGAACTACCGTAAGAATCGGCATAACGTGAACCATACGCTCAACGCTCTCGGTGTCGATTGCGCAAAGTGTGTCCATTTCCGCGCGTTGCTTCTCAAAGAACGCAAGCACGTCGCTCTCCTCAGCCTCGGTAAGCTTAAGCTGATTTAGCTTTTGAAGTCGCCTTAATATATCGCTATTCATATAAAACATAAAAAGCACCTCGTTTTTTAATCTCTAACCTTTATGTGTACCTCACGGAGCTGCTGCTCGGTAACGTTACCGGGAGCGCCCATCATAACGTCCTGTGCGTTTCCGTTAAGCGGGAATGCGATAACGTCACGAATGGTGTCCTCCTCTGCGATAAGCATTATCATTCTGTCAACACCGGGAGCCATACCTGCGTGAGGAGGCGCACCGTAGGAGAATGCAGTGTAAAGAGCGCCAAACTTAGCCTTAACGTCTTCTTCACCGTAGCCTGCTATCTCAAACGCCTTCTTCATTATTTCGGGATTATGGTTTCTAACCGCACCCGAGGAAAGCTCTACGCCGTTGCAGACGATATCGTACTGATATGCAAAAATCTCAAGCGGGTCCTTGTTAAGAAGCGCGTCCATACCGCCCTGAGGCATTGAGAAAGGATTGTGAGTAAAGTCTATCTTCTTTGCCTCCTCGTTGTATTCATACATCGGGAAGTCAACTATGAAGCAAAATTCAAAGGAATCGTTCTTAATAAGTCCAAGCTCGTTTGCAATCCACGTTCTCATTTCGCCCGCAAGCTTATTAATAACGGCAGGAGCGTCGCTGATAAAGAACAAGGAGTCACCCTCTTTAATTCCACAAAGCTCGCAAAGCTCTGTCTTCTGCTCGTCGGTCAAGAACTTAGCAATCGGGCCCTTGAACTCGCCGTCCTCAAGCGTAATATAACCGCATCCGAACTTCATTCCGATACTTCTTGAATAAGTGTCGATAGCCTTCTCGAAAGCCTTCTTACCGTCACCCTCACCGTCACGCTTTACAAGATAGTTAGCAACTATACCGCGAACGAGCTTGTTCTTAAAGGGTATCGTTCTACCGTTTATCTCGTTAAATTCGTGAGTTGCAAAGAACTCTGTGAGGTCATTAATAATAAGAGGGTTACGAAGGTCGGGCTTATCTGTACCGTATTTAAGCATAGCCTCGTTAAACGCAATACGACGGAACGGAGGCTTGCTAACCTCTTTCTTGGAAAATTCCTTAAAGGTATTGTAAACAACGGTTTCAGCTACCTCGAATACGTCCTCTTGCGTTGCAAATGACATCTCGAAGTCGAGCTGATAAAATTCTCCGGGGGAACGGTCCTGACGAGCGTCCTCATCTCTAAAGCAAGGAGCTATCTGGAAGTAACGGTCAAAGCCCGAAGCCATAAGAAGCTGCTTAAACTGCTGAGGAGCCTGAGGGAGCGCATAGAACTTGCCCTTGTGCTTACGGCTGGGAACAAGATAGTCACGAGCGCCCTCGGGAGAGGATGCGGTGAGGATAGGAGTCTGAATTTCAAGGAATCCGAGTGCCTCCATCTGCTTACGCAAATAGCTTAAAATATTTGCTCGAAGAATTATATTGTTGTGAATGTCGGGATTACGAAGGTCAAGGAAACGGTACTTAAGTCTTACGTCCTCTCTTGTATCGGTTGAATGAGCAGGCTCAAACGGAAGAGCGAGCTGACAAGGACCGAGAATTTCAAGAGAATCAACGCGAACCTCGATAAGACCCGTCGCAATCTTGGGGTTAACGGTATCCTCGTCACGCTTGGTAACAACACCGCAAACCGAAACAACGGTTTCACGGGTCACACCGTTAAGCAACGAATCGTTAGAAAGAACGACCTGAGTTACGCCGTAATGGTCGCGAAGGTCAACGAAAATAACGCCGCCGTGGTCACGAACAGTATCAACCCAGCCCGCAAGAGTTACGCTCTCGCCTATATGCTTGGTAGAAAGCTCGTTACAATTGTGAGTTCTTAACATAAATTTTATTCCTCCAAAATTATATATCTTAAATTATTATTTGCAATTTTAAAATAAAAATCAAAAAAAGATGCCAACGCCCCAAATGGGACGAAAGACATCTTCCGCGGTACCACCCATATTGACTCTAAAGCAAGAGTCCTCTTAAATCGCCGTCACGAGGCGCAAACGTGCAAGTCTAATAGCCGAATTAAACGGCGTTCTTTTGCAAGCTCCGAAGCGTTATTCACACGTTGTCCGATGCCCTTCTTCCACCAAGCGAAAGGCTCTCTGTAACCGTTCAAGCGCGCTACTCTCTCCATCATAGCCTATATATTCAATACAAAGATATTATACTATATTGTATAAAATATGTCAATAGTTTTTTTAAAAAAAATGAAAGCCACTTTTTGGTGGCCTTCAAATTTTGGTATTATTTTTTTAATTGTTGGCTGCAGCCTCGGTGTCAATACCCTCAAACTCACCCGCATAGCCGGGATTTTCCTGTCTTGACATTACCGAAACGGTAATAGCATTAGACGAGAAAACATACTTTGAGGTATTACCATCTGAAGGCATCATCGTATTGTTGTACGCGGTTATTACAAGGCGGTATTTTGCTACGATTGGCTTGTTGTTTGCGTCAGTACCGCTGCTTCCGTCGGGGTTCTTGTGAGGCTCTGTATTCGTTTTATAGGTCCAAGTTTTGATTTTATTACCGCTATTATCTATACTATCTTTCTCCTCGCAATCCTCGCCCTCAATCTTAACGTATTCCTTAGAGTCAGGGTCATAGCGATAAACCTCGTAATCGCACCAGATTCCGTCCTCAAATCTGTTTTCTCTTGCCTTATTAATCATAGCAGTAATCTTACTGTTAAAATCAACGGTAACAAAATACTCAGCGGCAACCTCGGATGCAGAGGTTTTTACCGAAAAATCAAAGCTTTTCTTCGCCTCGGTGTAGCCTATGGGAGCGCCCGGCTCTCCGTCTACGGCAAAGTTAAACTCTATCGCTTCATCTCTCGGTGAATTCATAACCAACTCAAACACTGCGGGGCGCGCAGATGCATTAGCATCACCCTTAGAAACGTATTTTGCGTAAACGGCAGATAAAACAACCGTTGAAATCAGTGCGACAACTAAAGCAATTATTATAATTCTTGGCAGGATTTTACTTTTGTCCTTCATTCAAAGTCCCCCTTGCTTTCAAAATCTTAAACTGTTATAATTCATATTTATTGTGATATAACTATACACAATACAATTTTACCACAGAACTGCTTTTTTTGCAATAGTTTTTTCAAAAAATATTTATTTATTGAAGAAAAAATAAAAAAATAATAAGAAAAACCGCTATTTTTTCATTTGCCGTATCGCCTTGCACAAGCTTATAACGTCGGACTCACCGTTGAAAATTCCAAAGCTTGCGCGAACGCCTCCGCTTTCCGACGTGCCAATCGCCCTATGAGCAAGAGCCGCGCAGTGAAATCCACCTCGAACACAGATGCCCTTGCTTGAAAGATAGGCGCAGACTCGCTCGCAATCGTAGCCGTCAACCGAGAAAAGAAGCACCGAGCCGCTATAATCGGGACAGTGAATTTTCACGCCCTCAATTTTTGAAAGCTCCGACCTTGCAAGCTCAAAAAGTCCTCGCTCGTGCTGCTCGATTTTCTCAATTCCTATCCCCTCAACGGCAGAAATTCCCTCACAAAGACCGAATATCGACGGCAAAGGCAGAGTTCCCGCTTCATATCTCTCGGGCGCATCCTCGGACATTTCACCGATAAGAGAGTCGACTCCGTTTCCGCCCTCGATAAGGGTTTGCATCTTAATTTCATCACCCAAAAGCACCGCTCCGCACCCTTGAGGGCCAAGCAAGCCCTTGTGAGCAGGCACGCAAAGAGCGTCTATCTTCATTTTTTTGAGTGACAAGGCAAAATGACCTGCCGCCTGCGCACCGTCAACAATAAATAGCACTCCCCTTTCTCGGCAAAGCTCACCGATTTTTTCAAGAGGTAGTCTGACAGAGCAAATATTGCTTGCCGCAGTGCAGATTAGCATAGTTGTATTTCTTTGTAATTTTTTTAATATATCAAGTAAAATTTCTTCATCGTCAAGCCGAGCCTCGCCACGCATAACGGTAAAGCAATCGTAATCTATATATCCTCTTTGCGAAAGCTTGTATATTGGACGGTAGACTGCATTATGCTCGATATTTGAAATCAAAACGTGCTGACCGCGCCGCAAAAGCCCCTTTATACACATATTTATTCCCTGCGTGGTGTTCATAGTAAAAAAGGCAGAGCCGTTTTGCGGTGAGTCGAAGAATTTAGAAAGTCGCATACGGCAATCGAAAACGCCCTCCGCCGCTTGCATAGCCGTAGAGTAGCCGCCTCGACCCGCATTTCCGCCACAGTAGAGCATATATTTTTTAACGGCATCGCAAACCGCATAAGGCTTTGGATAAGAGGTAGCGGCGTTGTCAAGGTATATCAAGTCGTTTTTGTCCATCTTCTCACCTTAACCCCCGTATTCATCAAAATATGCTCAATATTTTCACTTTGAGCGCATATAAAGGAAAGACCGTAAACGCAACCACGGTTTGACGAGGAATTAGTTTTTATAACGGTTGTCGGTATAGCGGACTCGGCTAAGATACGTTGCGCGCGCATCGATTGAGTCATAGAGCCTATCTCGGCAACACATTCACTGTAAAAATCATTCAAGCCCTTTCACCTCCTCATTATATAGTATGCGATAATCGAATTTGAGTGAATATTTTTTAGACGGATGAGGTGGAAAAAGCTTCGAATTTTGCCTTTCTTCATTCATAACGCCTACGGCTACACCTCACCACCTGCTACGCAGGAGCCGTCTCGCTGCGGCTCGGTCACGCTACGGCTCTAACAGTCCACCGGACTGTTATTCACTACCGTAGCGCCGCTTCGCTACCTCAAGGAGAAGCCTTTTATGTGCAGTGCTAACACAGTTATAATTTTGAAGAAAACTAATTACGCAAAAAAGAGAGGCGCAAAACCTCTCTTTTTTAATTCTAACAGATTACTTTTTATTTTTCTGCTCGACCTCTTTACGGAGGGCGTCGATTTGTGCTTGGATATCCTCCATTGTGCTATCGGCATCATCGCCCTTAAGACTTGCAATCTCCTGCTTGATTTTAGTAAGCTCGGCTTGGTCTTGCTCTTTCTCTTTCTTGGTGGAAAGATACAAAAGCATCGCAATTATCAATATCGAAAGCATTATTATAAGCGGTGACTGCATTATGCTGACGAACGGTCCGAGTCCCGCAAAGTTCTTTACTACCTTACCGATAATATATCTCTCCTGAAGCGGCATATCGTCCTTTGAGTTACCGATATAATCACCCTTAGTTACAAACGTTCCGTCCTCGTTTTCCTCGATAATTCGGTGTGTGACAATCATCGAGCCGTCCTCAAATGCAACTATGTCGCCGACCTTATATTCGTCCTGCGGAACAACCATAATAACGTCGCCCGTTTTAATCGTGGGGTACATACTGTCGCTCAAAACCTCTGCAAGACCGAAGCCAAGAGGCATAGGAATAGCCTTACCGACCATTGACGAGTTCCAAGAATAAATACCGAAGCCAAGCAATATGCTTATAATTACTATGAGTATTCCTTTAATTATTATAAACTTTTTCTTTTTCATAACCATTGACCTCTTTTTTTATCTTTTAAACGTCCCCGAAAAATCGGGAGCATTTGAAAAACAAAAAAAACAAATTTCTATAAAAACGAGGTGACCACCTCGCCACCAAGGCGGTCACCCGTTTTATTATTTAGAAGTTAATTTTTAATTAAAATAAATGTTTTAATTTAAAATTAGTTGTTAGGGCTGAGCAGTGTAAGTATCAACCTGCTGTGCTTCTACGCTGAAAGAAATCTGAATTGTAGGATCATCCTGTGTATCAGTGTTTGCCGCAGCATCACCAAGCAAGGAATCTTTCTCATTATCAATATTATTATCAGCAGACTCATCAAAATCCCAACGCCAACTTACAGCAACACCATCGTTAGCAGCACTATTCACCGGGGTATTAGGAGCATAAGTCTTAATATACTCACTATCTCCATTAGCAGTAGGAACTTCACCAAGTATAGCAGTAACGATAGCGTTTTCAACAGCCGTTTCGAAGGCTGCCATGCTAGTATAGTCCATACCATCATATTCAGTACCATCTACAGTGATGATAAGAGGACAATAATACGTCTTAGATGCACTCTCGCCAACTTCCCAACCACTAAGAGCAAGATTAGCCTTAACAATAAGCTGATATGCTACTTCAGGCTGACCCTCAACTTTAATAGCAAAAGCATCAGACGCATTAGATGTTCCAGGAGCAACAACAATTGCATCGGAATGTCCCTCAACAGAAAGATCACCCTCACCATCGTATGAGTTAAGGAAGAGTTTGATGTTCTTATCTTCATCGAGTTCAGACGTAGCAGGAGCAGTAGCAGTTATAGTCAAGCCCCACTTTGCTGCTCGAGCCATGTTAGATGCAACTTCTTTTTCAGCAGTTACATACTTAGCAAAAGTGCTTGAAATAGCGCAAGTTGTGAGAAGAACAGCAACCATAAGTACGGAAGCGATCTTTAACATAACATTCTTTTTCATAGTATCAAAATTCTCCTTTATAGATTTTTTTGAAATAGGTCATATTTTATCGTTCTCAAATGTGGCGGGAGAACGTAATGCCTCATAAATAATTAATTATTCTTTCGAATTTTCGTCTACGGGCTTGTCTGCCTCGGTAGCGTTTTCGGAAGAATCGTTTTCAGGTACGCCTGCACCCTCGGCAGCCGCCTTTGCCGCCTTAAGAGCCTCGAGCTCTGCAAGAAGCGCGTTCATATCCTGCGCCTTGCTCTTGTCCTTCTTCTTTCTGCTTATAAACTCATAAGCTATGAACAAAAGAAGCGGAACCGCTATACAAATTACCCAGCCCCAAGTGGTCTGCATAAACATTGAAACCTTACCAACGAAAGGAACTCTTGTGTAGGTGTATGCACCAACCAGCTCCTTATCAGTAAGCTCAACGGGCTTGGAGTCCTTATGTCCATCGTAAACTACGTATTCATACTCGGGACGCTTCTCGTCCTTAATGATTGTAGCCTTATTCTCAACCTCTGCAAGCAATCCGTCGGGATTGTTCTTGTCGTTACGAGCATTTGCGCGATCTCTTTCGTAATCGTTGCTTGCGTTGAAGTCACCGGCAGTCGTTGCATATCTTACACCGTCTTTTTCTTCAATTGCGATAACACGGTGGGTTAAGATTGCATCTGTGGGGCTTGAGGGGTCAAAGAACGAAATTACGTCGCCTACGTTAACGCTATCGGGGTCGCAAGCCTGAGCGATGATTATGTCACCCTCCTCTATAAGCGGGCTCATAGATGGCGAAAGAACAATCATAGGCGTATATCCAAACAAGGACGGCGGTTTATCGGGCTGGGTAAATCCAACAACGATAAGCGCACAGTTTATAATAAGTATCGGAACTAAGATTACGCAAAGGACTATGCCGATTATAAGCGAAACCTTGTTGCCCGTCGTACTCGGCTCTTTTTCTTTGGTCTTTGCAACCGAATTCTTGTTAGCATTGTTGTTCATCGGTATTAACTTTTCTCCTGTGTTTTTATGTTATTTAAAGGCAATTTGCATTTCAACCAAGTATAAGGATGATATCGATATCACCCTTACTTGTCTGCGCCTGTCTTTTCTTCGTTGTAATGATTATACCATTTTTTCACATAGTTGTCAATAGCTTTTTTAATAATTTTTCACAAAATTTTCATTGTCTTGGTTATTATTTTGGCAATAAGCGCATACGGTGCTATTTTGCGGCAAAAATTGTGTTCGTTTTGTGAAGATGGGGGATACAACAGAATTGCCATAACGGCATTATATAATTAATGTAGAAATTATTCTTCCCCGCCCTTGTCCTTTTTCAACACCTTACGCGTTCCGTCTGGGTATTCGATGACGGTATTATCGAGGATTGCGCCGAAAGAGAGTCTAATTTCGTTGATGTACTCTTGATGCAACGCCGCGCGCTCGATTGCTTCTTCCTCGGTGAGCGTTCCCTCTTTCTTCTTTTTTGCGAGCGCGTTTATTCTGTCAAGCTTTGCTTGTTCCATTTTTATCTCCTTAACATTTTCCAAGCCTCCCTTATTTATACGTCGCTTATATCGCCATATATAATATAAGGAAGGCTTTATTTTATTTTTAAATTATTTAATCTCCTCAAAATCGGCTGCGGGGTGCTTACATATCGGGCAAACGATATCGTCGGGCAATTTATCTCCCTCATAAACCCAGCCGCAGATTTTGCAGACGTAGCCTTTCTTTCCGTCGGTTTCGGGCTTCGGCTTTACGTTCTCCAAATAATAATTATACGTCATCGTTTCTCTATCCGAGATAACGCGCGCCTCGGTTACCGAGCAAATAAACATTCCATGCGTTCCGAGGTCGACGTACTGCTCTACCTTGAGCGAAATAAGCGAATTGATATATTTATCAAGAAGAACGAGTCCGTTATCACTTCTCAAAGGCGTCACGCCCTCGAATTTATCGGCATTTCGTCCACTCTTAAATCCAAAATTCTCAAACACCGAGAAAGGCG
This sequence comes from Eubacteriales bacterium, assembly GCA_045643945.1. Classification (GTDB taxonomy): domain Bacteria; phylum Bacillota; class Clostridia; order Oscillospirales; family CAG-272; genus HGM12713. The sequence continues at coordinate 22,800 of JAZRGA010000009.1, forward strand.
CGTCGACCGACAAGCAGTTGACGTTCATCTTTCCGCTCTGCTTAATTACATGATGCGAATAGCTATCCTTATTTATAGTTACGCCTATTCTGTTAGGTGTATTCGTGAGCTGTGTTATCGCATTAACCACGATGCCGTTATCACGCTTACCGTCATTTGAGGTAACGACGTAAAGACCGTAGCCAATCTTAAAGAGCGCAGAAAGGTCATTCTTATTTGCAAGCTCGGAATCGTGCGCTATATATTCCTGACAAAGCTCCTCTGCAAGCGCTTCGATTTCGTCCTTATTTTCGTTATTAATAGCCGACATAATTCTTACGCCCGCCTCTGTGTAAGTAATATTCTTGCACTCGGAAAGCATATTTTTCATAACCTTTGTTGCAAGCGGCGCCCAGCTACCGTTTTCGATAAATCCTATCGTTCTGTTTTGGTAGCTTCTTTCGGTTAAAGCCGAAATAAACGTTCTCATAAACGGGAAAATATCGGCATTATAGGTTGTTGTAGCGAGGACAAGCTTACCGTATCTGAATGCGTCCTCAACCGCCTCTGCCATATCCTCTCTTGCAAGGTCGCAAACTACAACCTTAGGGCAGCACTTTTCCTTAAGCTTCTGTGCAAGAAGCTCAACCGCTTTTTTGGTATTTCCGTAAACCGAGGTATATGCTATCATTATGCCCTCGCTTTCGGGACGGTAAGAGGACCAGGTATTATAAAGGTCGAGATAATATCCGAGATTTTCGGTAAGCACAGGACCGTGAAGCGGGCAGATTATTTCGATATCAAGTCCTGCGGCTTTCTTCAAAAGCGACTGAACCTGCGCGCCGTATTTTCCTACGATGCCGAAATAATATCTTCTTGCCTCGCACGCCCATTCCTCGTCAACGTCAAGCGCACCGAACTTTCCAAAGCCGTCTGCCGAGAAAAGTATTTTATCAAGCGAATCATACGTTACGATAACCTCGGGCCAATGCACCATTGGTGCGGTTACAAAGGTAAGGGTATGCTCACCGAGTGAAAGCGTGCTTCCCTCGCCTACCTCGATTGCTCTATCTGCGTAATCTGTGCCGAAGAAGTTATTCATCATAACAAAAGCCTTTTTCGAGGAAACTATCTGCGTTGTGGGATAGTTCTTCATAAAGCGGTCTATATTTGCCGAGTGGTCGGGCTCCATATGTTGAACGATAAGATAATCGGGCGCTTTGCCGCCAAGCTCTCTTTCGATATTATCAAGCCACTCGTGCGTAAAGCGAGCGTCTACCGTATCGATAACTGCGGTTTTCTTATCGAGAATGACGTAAGAGTTATAAGCCATTCCATTGGGAACAACGTATTGTCCCTCAAAAAGATCGATGCTATGGTCATTAACACCGACGTATTTTACGGAATTAGTTATTTTCATAGTTTTTTCTTCCTTATTTATATAATATATTATTAATACAGTTATTAACGTATATATTATAGCATTTTTTGCTTGCGGTGTCAATAACGTAAATATTTTTTGAAAAAATTTCAAAATTCTATTGACAATACGGGGTTAATATGATATACTTGTAAAGTATTTTGCTTTACAGCTAATTAAGTTGAAAGGCGGCTTTGAATATTTTTATGTTTGAAAAAAATTTAGAGCTTGGTTATTTGCTTGATTTTTACGGAGAGCTTCTTTCCGAAAGAAAGCGCGCTGTTATGGATATGTACTACAACGAGGATTTATCGCTTTCGGAGATTGCCTCGGAAATTGGTATTTCACGTCAAGGAGCGCGCGATATAATTAAAAAATGCGAGGAAGAATTGTTATTTTTCGAGGAAAAGCTTGGTCTTGCGCAGAAAATGCAGAGCGTTTCAAGATGCGCCACAGAGTTAAAGGAGTTATCCTCAAGGCTTTCGCTCCCCTCCGAGCTTCAAGAAAAGCTTGACGAGTTGATTTTAACCGTTGAAAAATAATTTTTCGAGCAATAGCCTGAATAAACATTTGCAATTTACCAAATATAACAGATATAAAACAAAAAATCAATAAGAATCAGGAGGTAGGATATGTTCCAAAGCTTAAGCGAAAAGCTTGAAAATGCCTTCCGCAAGTTCAGAAACAAAGGAAAGCTTACCGAGTCCGACATCAAGGCGGGAATGCGTGAGATAAAGCTTGCGCTTCTCGAGGCCGACGTAAATTTTAAGGTCGTTAAGGATTTTATAAGCAGTGTATCCGCTCGCGCAGTTGGCGCTGACGTGCTTGAATCGTTACTCCCTGCTCAGCAGATAGTTAAAATCGTAAACGAGGAGCTTACCGCTATAATGGGCGGCTCACAGTCAAAGCTCACTATTTCCTCAAGACCTCCGACGATCGTTATGATGGTCGGTCTTCAGGGTGCGGGTAAAACCACTCACGCAGGAAAGCTTGCAGGTCTTTACAAAAAGCAGGGCAAAAATCCTTTGCTCGTTGCGTGTGATATTTACCGTCCTGCGGCTATTAAGCAGCTTGAAATCGTTGGTGAGAAGCTGGGTATTCCCGTATTTACTCTCGGCGACAAGGTATCCCCCGTTAAAATTGCGGAGGAAGGTATAAAATACGCAAACCAAAAGGGCTACGATATGGTATTTATCGATACCGCGGGCCGTTTGCATATAGACGAGGCTCTTATGAAGGAGCTTCAAGACATTAAATCTAAGGTTGCGCCTACCGAAATATTGCTCACAATAGATGCGATGATAGGTCAGGATGCGGTTAACGTCGCAAGCACATTTAACGATTTGCTTGACGTTACGGGCGTTATCCTTACAAAGCTCGACGGTGATACCCGAGGCGGCGCGGCTCTCTCTGTTCGTCACGTTACGGGCAAGCCAATAAAGTTTATCGGTGTCGGTGAAAAGCTTGATGCTATCGAGCCCTTCCACCCCGACAGAATGGCGTCGAGAATTCTCGGTATGGGCGACGTGCTTTCGCTTATTGAAAAGGCGGAGCAGGCTTATGACGAGAAAAAGGCGGCAGAGCTTGAGAAGAAGATACGCGAATCAACCTTTACCCTCGACGATTATCTCGAGCAGTTCTCGCAGATAAAGAATATGGGTAATATGGAGCAGCTTATGGCTATGATGCCGGGTATGAAGTCGAATGCTCTTAAGGATGCAAAAATCGACGAAAAGGCTCTTGCACATCAAGAAGCAATCATCAAAGCGATGACAAAGCGCGAGCGTGAGAAGCCCGATATTCTCAATGCGTCACGCAAAAAGAGAATTGCGGCAGGTAGCGGTACGACGGTTGAGGAGGTCAATAAGCTCCTTAAGCAGTTCGAGCAGATTCGCGCCTTTATGAAGCAGTTCTCTGACCCCAAAAAGCTTTCTAAGCTTGGCAGAGGAAAGATGAAAATTCCGTTCTAATTCGGATTTTTATAAATAAAATAAAAAAATAAAAAATAAAACATTATAATTTTGGAGGAAACAAAAATGGCAGTAAAAATGAGACTTAGAAGAATGGGCGCAAAGAAGGCTCCCACCTACCGCGTTATTATCGCTGATAGCCGTTCTCCCAGAGACGGTCGCTTCATCGAGGAGATTGGTTACTTCAACCCCCGCACAGATGAAATCAAAATCGACGCAGAAAAGGCTAAGACTTGGATAAAGAACGGAGCTCAGCCCACTGACACCGTTCGTGCGCTTCTTAAAAAGTCAAGTATCGTTGACTAATTCTTTTTACGGGTGATTTCTGATGACAGATTTAAAGGAAATGTTGAGTGGTATTGCTAAGGCAATCGTAGACTCCCCCGAGGACGTTACCGTTATCGAAGCGGTTGACGGAAAAAGAGTTAATCTTACGTTAAGCGTTGCCGAGGATGATATGGGTATGGTTATCGGTAAGCACGGAAAAATAGCAAAGGCTATCCGTAGCATTATGAAAACCGCCGCAATCGCAGACGGCAAAGAGGTTAACGTAGAAATAAGATAAGCGTTACATCAATAGGGTGGACCGTTCAAGCGGTACACCCTGTTATTTTTACTATAATTTACTATAACAATAACAAAATAAAATGAACGAACAATTAAAATTATCACAGTTAACAATATCTGCGCAATCTGTATCTATTATAAACGGATTGATAAACGCCGCAGAAAAATTTATGAATAGCTTTAATCAAAGCGAGCTTTTAATCTCATTTTCCAATCGCAACAGTACCGAAAAATGCAAGGAATACGAGATGAAATACCTTTCGTTTTTTTCGCAAATATCACCTATGATATCCGAATTGTCCTCTTTGAACGCTCGACTCGCTTCCCTTATTATAAAATCGGACAAAGCGATGGAAATAGAGCTTACGGCGCTTTGCGAGAGCAAATTTAACGCATTCGAGGCATTTGAGCGCACGCTTTACGAATATATTGAGGCTATGGAGGCATCATTTGAACGCTCGAGCGCCACTCCCCTTTCGATAGTAAATTCAACGCAAAGGCTGGTAAACGCACTCAAGGCATTAAAAGAAATAAACCTTTAACGAGCTTTATTTTTTAGCATCTCAAAATAATATTTCTCTGTTTCGCGCGTCATACGCTCTGCGTTAAGCTCGGAAAAAAATCGCTTTTTTGCATTTTGCGAAAGCTGCGTATATAAAGCCTTATCGCTTGTCAGGTCGATAATGCATTTTGCTAAGCGCTTATAATTTCCTTGTGGGAAAATCAACCCATTTACCCCATTTTTCACCATATATTTATTTCCCGAATAATCGCTTACTATCGCAGGAATGCCTATACTCATTCCCTCGGAAAGGGATAGCGACGAGGTTTCAGTTCCGATAGAGCAATTTACGTTTATATCGGTTATATTCATTATTTTGGAAACGTCCTCAACGAAGCCCAAAAGCCTGACCCGACGGTCAAGCCCGAGTCGCTCGGCGTATTTCTTCAATTCGGCTTCAAGAGTACCGTTTCCGACGATAAGGAAATATATATTTTTATCATTCTTCAACAATTTAGCCGCGCGCAAAAGCGTTTTATGGTCCTTATAAGCCTCAAGGCGGGCAAAAATACTCACTACAGTAGCATTGGCAGGGATATTAAGCTCTGCCTTTATTTTTTTCTTTTCCTCGCTCCCCAGAGTGCTAACACAATCAGCCCCGTTAATTATGACCTTGATGCTTTTTTCCTTTGCGCCAAGCAATAAAAGATTTTTCTTTGCCGAATAAGAAACCGCAATTATGCCATCGGTAATTAAATCGCTTAAAACACCAAAAACTTTTCGTATTAACGGCATCGAAAATGCACCTTTGACCGAAAAATCACAGTGTCGGGTATAAATATTAACATCAACTCCCGCCATTTTACCCGCAATTCGAGCAGAAATGCAGGCGTGGGAATTTACAAGGTCGGGAGATATTTTTTTGATTGCTTTGTATAAAGAAAAAAAGCCTTTAATATCAAAAGACCTATCATGGCATCCGTCTATTTCTACTATACCGACACCAATCTGCTTTAACCGTGGCGTCAGCATACTTCCCTTAGGCAAAATAACGGTATAATTAATTTTTTCTCGATCAGAGTATTTCATTCTATTCAGCAAGAGTCTCCCTGCTCCGCCTATATTAGTATCGCTTATTACCTCTACTACCCTTATCACGAAATCATCTCCTTTTCGTTAGTATTCCAAGAAAATCAAAAAAATACGCGCCGAAGCGCGTATTTTAGGAGGTTTGTTTATTTTTTAATGCCAATCACTTACGCTTAAGCTTTCCGACAACACGTCCGCAGCATACAGACTCAACGTAATCTCTAAGCAATATATCACCGTACTCCTCGTTCAAGGAAATCAAGCGATCGCCACCGTATTTTTTGAAATAGCCGTTTCCGTCAAGAATAAATATACCAAGCTCTCCGACGTTAACGCTCTCGGCATTCTCAACGAGAACGATATCTCCATCGTGATATTTTGGCTCCATACTGTTACCGCTTATCCTCAAGGCAAAGGATACGCTCTCGGTCTTATCGTTCATAGGAATACTTATCGGCTCTGCCAATTCATCGTCAAGGTAAACACCGGGACCTGCCGAAACGGGAAGATCGTAAAGCAGGATAGACTTTTTAGCAAAATCATATGAATAATCGATGCTTGCAGTTTGCGGTATAGAAAGAATCTTAGCGCTTTTCTGCGGCTCTGCGGCAAGTGCGGGAGTCTGTACGGCAGCAGTGCTTTCACTTATAACTCCAAGTCGGTCAAGCTCCTTTTGCGCAACCGTTTCTACAAGGTCCTTTCCGTAAAAATCAAGCTGGCGATATATCTCTATAAATTCTATTTCCTTATCGTTCAACATATAATTATTATTATTCTCGGGCGTGCCACTGACGATATAATCGAGCGTGCAACCGAGCGCCCTCGCAATAAGCACCATATTTGAAAGCTTTGGAGAGTCACTGATGCCCGCAAGTATCTTACTGACAGTGCTTAACGGAATACCCGTAAGCTCCGAAAGCTTCTCGTTTGTAATCTTTTTTTCACTCTTTACTTGTTTTATTCTGCTAATATAATCCACGAAAATCCCCACCTTTCCATTTACGGAATTATTATACCATACAATCGCCCTTTTGTAAAGAGGTTTTTATAAAAAATATTCCATTTTTGAAACTTTTTTATCGTTCAATTTTTGTAATGTAAAAAATGCACAATAAACAAGCGCATATATTGTGCAAATATCCAAAAGTATAAATCTTGTATTTTTTAAGATTGATTTTATTTATAAAAAATGGTATAATATAAACTGTATATTAACGTGCTTTAAAAGCCGTTAAAGCTATAGGAGGTCTACAAAAATATGGACAACACGAATAATATTAATAATGCGAAAAAGGCGAAAAAGGCTTTAGCCGTTTTGCTCTGCCTTGTGATGATTTTATCGTCCTTCGCAGGATGTGGCAAAAAGGAGATGGAAAACGACGGCGCTGAGATCAAAATGTACATAAGCGACCCCGTTTACAACTTTGACCCCGCAGAGGCATACAAGAACGAGGCGGCTCTCAAGGTCGTTTCTCTTATGTTCGACAACCTTTTCATTATGAACTCGAACGGCAAGGTTGAGAAATCTCTTGTCAAGAGTTACAAAATAGACAAAGAAAAAAATTCAATGTTTATCGAGTTAAGAACCGACACCTTTTGGTCTGACGGTAACGCTATAACCGCTAACGACGTTGTTTTCGCTTGGCAGAGATTGCTCGATCCCGCAAACTCGTTTGAAGCCGCTTCCCTCCTTTACGATATTAAAAACGCAAAGGCTGCAAAGGAAGGCTTGGTAACAATCGACGATATCGGTATTTCCGCGCTCAATAATACCGACGTGGAAATCATTTTCGAGGATCGCGCTATTGATTACGATAGCTTTATAAACAAGCTTACAAGCTATGCGCTCGTTCCTCTCCGCGATGACGTTCTTTCAAGATCTGCGGTTGCAAATGACTGGGCAAAGAGCCCGACGCTGATGGTTTCAAGCGGTCCCTTCCGTTTAAGAACCATAAACTACAAGTCCGAAAAGCCCGACCCCAAGGCAAAGAAGGCAGAGCTTATACTCGAGAGAAACGCTTACTACCGCAGAAACTTTATGGAGGATGCCGTTGATAAAGCGGTTACGCCTTTTAGATTAATAGTTGACTTTACCAAAACCGGCGATGAAATAATGTCCGCATTTGAAGCAGGTGAGATATTCTTCGTTGGCGATATTCCCCTTTCCTCACGTTCAAAGCACACGCTTGAGGAGTGGAAGAAGATAGCAGATGTATCCAATGCTTTAAGCACTCACACCTACATTCTCAATGAAAATGCAGAGATAAACGGTGTAAAGCTCTTTGCAGACAAGAACGTTCGCACTGCGCTTTCTCTTGCTATCAACCGTCAGGAGATTGCTAATGCAATAGTATTTGCAGAGGCGGCAAGCGGTATAGTTCCTAATGGAGTATTCAACGCAAACAACGATAAGAAGACCTTTAGAGAGGCTTCTACAAGCACAGTTTCGGCAAATCCCGCAAAGGATGCTGCTCTTGCAAAGCTTGCCGAGTCAAAGATTACTCCTTCCAAGTTTACTTTCAGCATTTCTGTTCCCGCTTATGACGAAGTTCATATAAAGATTGCCGAAATGGTTGCCGCTTCCTGGTGCGACCTCGGATTTAAGGTTACCGTTAACAAGGTCGCTCTTAAGGACAACAGCGATAAGGCGCTTACAACGGGTGAAAAAATTGCCGGTGTAAAGGATGATATCTTCGCAGAAAATCTTTCGGCAGGTAAGTTTGAGGTTGCCGCAATCGATTACGTTGCATATTCGGCAGATGCCTTCTCTACCCTCGCACTCTTTGCAAAGGGATATGCAGGAACTGCAACCGGTACGCACGATTCTCCTGTATTTGAGGTAAAGCCTCACATTAGCGGATACGATAATGCTACTTACGTTGAGAAGATTGCTGCCGCAGAAAAGGAAACAAATCCCGAAGCGCGCGCAACAATCTTACACGAGGCAGAGGCTATTCTCTTAGAGGATATGCCCGTTATTCCGATAGTATTCAATATGAACGTTACTATGCAAAGCAAGGAGCTTTCCGATATCGACGTTAGCTACTATCAGACAAATATCTTCACAAAAACAGAGTTGAAGGATTATGAGAAATATCTCAACACCGTTCAACAGTAAATTTTAAAAAATAATGGAGCTGTTTCAAACGCAAATTTGTTACAGCTCCTTTTTATTTTATTTTTTAGTATCCTTACCGACCCTTATATTTTTCTTGTATATTCCTCCACGGACTATGGTATCCTTACCGAACTTATTTCTTATACTGTCAACAGTCTTATCTATCGCCCTTTCCTTATCCTTTTTGTCGGAGTCAAAGATAGAAAGCTGGATATCGTCCTCATCGGTGACGTCACTCAAGGTCACTCCCAACAAGCGCAAGGGCTTTTTTGTATCCCAAAGCTCGTTAATCAAGGACTGACACACGGAAAAAATCTCGGTGGTGATATCACTTGATGCGCTCAATCTTTTTTGGTGCGATTTATCGTTAAAATCTATATCACGGATACTAACCGAAACGCAACGTGCCTTCATTCCGTCGGCTCTCATTCTTGCCGCTGTGCTATCCGATAACGCAAGAAGAATTTTATAAGCATCGGAGAAGGATTTTACATCATATTCAAGTGTAATCGAATTACCGTAGCCCTTTGCCCTTTCTCGATTTTCAAGCACGGGAGAATCGTCTATTCCATTAGCGTAATTGTGTAAATGCTCGCCCGCCTTAACTCCAAGAATAGATTTCACAACCGCTACGTCCATTCGGGCAAGCTCGCCTATTGTTTTTATATATGAGCGTTCAAGCTTTTGCGCGGTAGATTCTCCAACCGAAAAAAGCTCACGCACGGGCAAATGCCACATTTTTTCCTCTATCTCATAATCAAACAAGGTATGCACCTTATCGGGCTTTTCAAAATCGCTTGCCATTTTAGCAAGTAATTTATTAGAGCCAACACCGACGTTTACCGTAAATCCAAGCTCGGTTTTTATTCTGTCCTTTATTTCTCTTGCAACCGCCAAAATATCGGGATAAATTTTTTCCATTCCCGACATATCAAGAAAGCACTCGTCAATAGAAAACTTTTCAAGCGTTGGTGTATATTCCCTGCAAATATCCATAAAAGCCTTAGAGGATGCCTCATATAAAGAAAAGTCTGGGTGTGCCAAAATTAATGACGGACATTTTTTTAACGCCATTCCAACCGGCTCTCCTGTTTTTACACCGTATTTTTTGGCGGGAATTGATTTAGCCAATATGACTCCTGTGCGCGTTTCTCTGTCACCGCCGATTGCCGAGGGAACAAGCCTTAAATCGTTCATTCCCTGCTTTACGCGCCGAGTTGCCTCCCAAGAGAGAAAAGCACTGTTAACGTCTATATGAAATACTACTCTTTTCACGCTCGTTTCCTCCTATTGCAAAATAATTAAGCAACGCAACCAATTAATAAAGGCTATCCCAAAGCAGCGGAGATAGCCCTTATTTTATTAATCAATTAATCAATCTTAATAAATCCTTCGCCGTTTACGTCAAACTTAAAGGAATTACACTCCTCAAATACAAAGTTACCGTTTGCATCAATGCTTATGGGAGCAAAATAATAGCAAGACTCCATATACTGGAAATGATTGAGATCAAGGTCCCAATTACTTCCGCCCCATCTGTCGCCCACATATACAAACTGCTTCTTTCCGTTAAGCTCAAGCGTAAGGACGAAAGCGGGTTGAGTTCTGTATGTGGTATCGTCACCGAACGGAATATTTTCCTGCCATTCACCCTCTACCGTCTTTGACTTCGACCAACCGCACTGATTAGGACACCAGTTTGTGCATTGAGAGGTAAGCAAATAAATATCCTCGCCATTGTCAAAGAATGCGGGAGCTTCTCTGAACTTACCGGGGAAAAGCACGTTAACAAGCTTTTCTGCCTTAAGGCAATCATCGGTCATAGAATAAATATGAAGATCGGCATTATCAACCGCCGCCGATGCAAAATAAGGCTTTCCGCATCTGTCAATAAATATCGTGCAATCTCTTGACATCTCGCCCATAGGATTATAATATCCGTGATATGTAAAATCACCGTCGGGCGTATCGCAGGTAGCAACCGCAATTGCCGCCTGAAGATAGTTTTTACCGTTTTCGTAATGTATCCAAAGAACGTACTTACCAAGCTTTTCGCTATAAATCATCTTAGGACGCTCAAGATTTATCTTTGCTCCGTCATTCATAAGACTTATATCGTCTGTTATACCGATATTCTCAATCTTAGAATCTGTTGTAAGAAGATGATTTCTAAACTCCCAGTTCATAAGGTCCTTTGAAGCATAGCAGCTTATATAAATATTATCACGTCTATCCTCACCATACCAATAATAAGTATCGCCCTTTTTTATAATTCCGCCACCGTGAGCGTGAATTATATTTCCGTCTGTATCAAACCATTTCTCACCGTTTTTCAAAATCGTGTTCATATACATTCTCCTAATATAAACTAAAATAAAAATTAAACGTCGCGTCTTCCCTCAAGCGCTCTACCAAGAGTTATCTCATCGGCATATTCAAGGTCCGAGCCTACGGGAACACCGTATGCAAGTCGAGTTACCTTGACTCCGAGCGGCTTTAAATATTTTGAAATATACATAGCCGTAACCTCTCCGTCGGGGGTCGGATTAGTCGCTACGATAACCTCCTCGACCTCATCGTTATTAACGCGCGAGATAAGCTCAGCAAACCGAATTTTATCGGGTGTTACACCGTTTATCGGGGATATAACTCCACCCAAAACGTGATATACACCGTTAAACTCTCTGACCTTTTCGATAGACATTACCGCTCTTACATCCTCAACGACACAAATAAGCTTTTTATTACGTCGCTCGTCCTCACAAACCGCGCAAAGCTCCTTATCGGTAAGATTTCCGCAAATCGGACATTCGTGAATTTTTTGCTTCGCCTCAATAATAGCCTCGGCAAACTCCTGCGCCGCCTCCGCATCAAGGTCGATAACCGCAAAAGCCATTCTTATAGCCGTCTTTCTTCCTACGCCCGACAGTCTGCCGAACTGCTCCGCAAGCCTCTGTATAGCCTCAATATATTCGGTCATATCGATTTTTATTATTCCTTATTTATTTTAGAAAAGTCCCGGAACCGACATATTACCGGTTATCTTGGACATCTCCGCACTGTTGGTTTCCTCTACTCTCTTAATAGCCTCGTTAACTGCCGCAACAAGTATATCGGAAAGAGTCTCGATATCGTCGGGGTCTACTATTTCAGGCTTAATATCGATAGAAAGTATTTCCTTTTTACCGTTTATCTTAACGCTTACAACACCGCCGCCCGCAGAAATATCATACTCTCTCTCGTCAAGCTCTGCCTGAAGCGCTTCCATATCCTCCTGCATCTTTTGAGCCTGCTTAATCATTGCGTTCATATTCTGAGGACCGCCGCCCATTCCCTTAGGTAAATTTGCTCTCATTTTTATATCTCCTTAATTTTAATTTAAATTCAATTCATCAAGCTCCTCGAGCTCGTTTTCATTTCCCTCAAAAATTCCGTAATGAATATTTTCATCGGGTATCTGCTTTTTTAGCAAAATGCAAAGCGCAGCTCTTAAATCATTCTTCAAGCTTTTCTTCGCAAGCGCCATATTCATAGCAAACTGATTTGGAAATCTTATATAAACACATCCGTTTACGTCAACGAATGCTTTTGCCGTCTTTAAAAATCCGAGAACCGAATCATCTCCCGCAGTTGCCTGCTCGACAATTTCATTCCATCCACGAAGCGACTTCAAGGTAGCTTGACTCTCGTTTTGCGGCTTATTTTCAGTTGTTTCAATTGCGTTACCGTCGGATGCTTTAACTTCAATCGGAGCTGCGTTTGTGCCGCTATCCTCTGCCTTAACGGTATCCGCAGGCTTTGTATTTATATTCGTATTCATATTCATAGGTTGAAATGCGCCTATCGCAATAGCATTTTCGAGCTTTGACACTCTTGAAAGTATCGCATCGGTCTTTTCATCCAAGGAATTATCACACATTCGTATCAAAGCCATTTCCGCCACTATTCTCTTTGCAGCTCCCGCTCTCTGTATCGCATAATACGTTTCGTCGAGTATGCGACAGTGATAAAGCAAGGATTCCTTTGTAAAGAGTGAGGCAACCTTGAAAAGCTTTTCATACTCGTCATCTGTAAGGTCAAGATATCTCTTTGCCGCAGAGGTGGTTCTCGCAACGAGCATATCTCGATAAAACGAGCTTATATCCTGCCAAAAAACCGCAATATCCTTAGAGGAGCTTACAACCTCCTCAACGGTTTCAAAAACAACGTCGAAATTTGAAGCAGAAATCGCTCTTACTATTCGCTCCGCATTATCCCTACCGCCAACACCGAGGGTATCGTTAACAAGCTCCGCAGTGATTTTTTGGCGTGTTCCCGCGCAAAGCTCAAGCAGACTTATTGCATCTCTCATTCCGCCCTGAGCCATTTTTGCGATAATTCGCAGAGCATCATGAGTATATTCAAGCTTCTCATTATCGGCAATAAGCGAAAGCCTTTCTATTATCGTATCGGTCGTAATTCGTCTGAAATCATATCTTTGACAACGTGAAATTATCGTTGCAGGAAGCTTATGAAGCTCGGTAGTTGCTAATACAAATATAGCGTGCGCGGGCGGCTCCTCGAGAGTTTTTAACAATGCGTTAAATGCGCTTGCGCTAAGCATATGAACCTCGTCGACGATATAAACTCTGTATTTAAGCCCCGAGGGAGTATAAACTATTTCATCACGAATATCACGGATATTACCAACACCGTTGTTAGATGCCGCATCCATTTCAAGAACGTCGGTTGCCGTTCCCGCATCTATGGCTTTGCAGGATGCGCAAGAATTGCAGGGATTACCGTTTATAGGCGACTCACAGTTGACTGCCTTAGAAAGAATCTTAGCGCAGGTGGTTTTACCCGTACCGCGCGAGCCGCAGAAAAGATATGCGTGAGAAAACTTATTATTCTGCGTTTCGTATTTAAGAATTGAGGTTATATGCTCCTGTCCGTAAACGTCGTCAAAGGTTTGAGGACGCCATTTTCTGTATAATGCCTGATGCATATTTACCCCCTTTAATTTATTTTAAAATAAAATGAACTGCAAAGTAAGACCATACACCACTAAATCGAATCTCGCCGCCACACGATATCCGCATCTTCTACTCAGAGCAGGCTGCCTCGCGGCACATCGAGTCAATTGCTTAATGCTGCTTGGTTCCCCACCTGACATGGTTCACAACCCCCGATTGCGCAAGACCCACTCGTCAACGCAGAAGTTACGGGTCAGGCTGCTTTGGTCCAACCCTCAAAAATGGAATTCACCCCTGCTGTAGCGGATTTCAGGTACAGGGCTCCGCTAATTCCCCGACTAGTATGGCCTTATTTTACAGTTCATCTTTTGCACTATGCGTGCCTATATAGTATAACAGATTTTACTCAATTTTGCAATAGCTTTTGCAAAAAAATATAAATTATTGCCTTAAAATTTACACAAAATCGCAAATTACTGAAGCATATATTTAGTTTGCACCGCCTCCTTAAGCTCGCTCACTGCCTTAACCGTCATTCCAACGAGCAAAAGTGCAAATATCAAGCTTAACAAGGTCATCCAACCGAAATTTTTGTTTAAAAACGCATAAAACGCTCCATAAAGAGAAGCAAAGGTATCTGCAAGAGCGCAAAGCACCGCAAAGTCAATTAAGGAAGAAAAGTTCTTATTCAAACGGTTTTGTACCGCCAATATCTGCTTTTTCTCGCCCTCGCTCTCGATTTCTCTGCCTACAACGTAGCCTGTATGCTCGGACACAACAAAACGCAAGGCTCTTGCAATTGCCACATAAAGTAAAACGAATATTGCGCCCTCAACCGCAACGACAATTACGGTTGCAAGATAATATCCAAACGCCTCGCCGTTTTTATTTATTGCGTTATAATAAAAATTATCCGCAAAGTAATATCTTATATAATCCTCAAAAAGAGTTGCAACGGTAAAAAGTAAAAACGTAACAACGGCAAAGCTTTTTTTGATTTTTGCGGCTCTTGCGAAATAAATCAAAGATATCGACAAGGCTATAACCACAAGAATATCGGGCAAAATGTTAACTCCGTCGAAGCTAAAATCAATAGTGAAGATGCTTGCCATTACCAAAAATATGCTTGCAATCCTTACGTCCTTAATAACGAAAGCACCGTTTCTCGTTATTTTCTTTTTCGCATACTCCTCGTTTATCGCATTTACGAAATCCTTATCATTGGAAGCTCTGCGAAAATATTTAATTGCGCTAACTAACCACGCAAAGCCGACCGCCAAAACGGGTATAATACAAAATCCGCGTATAACGCCTATATAACGGTAAAGGTCAACCAAATAAGAGGTTTCATCATATTGCGAGGCGGTAAGTGCCGTAAGCTCGGGAAGAACGGTTAAAAGCGCCTTGAATATTACGAAAAATATTGAGAAGGACTTTATCGCATCGGTATAGCTTGCTCCTTTAGCGCCCTTTCTGCCAAGTATTGCGACGTTTGGATAAAAATTACCCAAAGAGGTCAATCCGTCAAAAAGCTTTATGTAAGCGGGTATAGCGAATATACACTCCAAAACCGCAAAAACAAAGCTCCAAAGCAAAAGCGAAATATTTCGCTCGCTCAAAGCATCCATTCCGAACACCCAAAATATCGATACGATTTTACCCGCATCGACTATTACAAGTCGCTCAAAGGCTCTTTTTGCGTCGTAAAGCGATTCGCTTATCATAGATATTTTTGAAAGCGCAACGCTCAAAATCAAATAACCGAAAATATCAGGCAAAGGGTCTATTATCGCCATATTCGGATTAAAAAGAAAGAGAAACGCCACTGCGAGCATACCGAATGAAATCTTATTTTTTCTCGCTTCTCTTATATCCTTAGTAAGCATCAAAGCCCTCCTTATTTTTTTCGTTTTTTACTTGATTTATTTGTTTTCTCGGCATACTCATCAAGAATTTTTTGACGCTCTGCCTCCTGCTCCTCACGTTTTTTATTAACAAACTCAAAGCGTGATGGCTTCTGCTTCATTTCGGTATCACCCGAATCGCATATTTTCGCATAGCAGCTAAATATCATATAAAGATTAAGTATCCAACACAAAAGCTCTATAATAAGCAACGCCGATACAAATACAGGTCTGTAAACCGTTACCCAATCAAAGGGCATAAAGGAAAGCGCCTGAACTGCAAACAAAATGCAGTAAAAAACGAAATTTCTCGTTGCCGCAATTTCAATTTTCTTTATTCCCGTATCCTGCGCAATCTGCTTTATCGCAATACAAAGCGTTGCAACAAAAAATATAACAGCGATGAATGATGCGTAATCCACAATCATTGAATCCTTTATAAACGTGATAGCCTCAGAAAATGGTAACGCAACTATTTGATTATCGGTAAGAAATAGGCTAACATCCACAACCGCCTCAAAAGCCGAAATTAACGTCGGCAAAAGAGAGGATACAACAAGTGCCGCAAAACCGTTACTGTATTCAGAAAGCCTTTTAGCGGCTATTATTATCAATATATAGCCAAAAAGCTTAACAAATCCGCCAAGGTCTATCGGCAACATTCTCGACAACGGAATTGACATCATCGTTGTTGCAAAATAACCTAAAAACAGTATTCCAAAGCCCATTGTATCCTCCTCGCTTTATTTTTTATCTTTTGTTTTACTTATTTTACTTATTTTACTTATTTTACTGCTTAGTGGGTGAGCCGCAGCACTTTTTATATTTTTTACCCGAGCCGCAAGGACAAAGGTCATTTCTTCCAACCGATTCCTCCGCCTTTTTTGCTATGGTAATTTTCTTAGGCTTCTTCGTATTGTCACCCTCAAAGCCCTCGGAAATAGGATTAGCCACCTGAACTCGCTTAACCTCGGAAACGTTAGGTACTACCGAGAGAACCATTCTGACTGTTCTGTCACGAATATCTGCTATCATAGCGTCAAACATATCCGCGCCCTGCAAGCGATACTCATTTATCGGGTCACGCTGAGCATAAGCCTGAAGTCTTATAGTATCCTTAAGGTCATCCATAGCGTCGATATGCTCCATCCAGTTATAGTCTACGTTCTGAAGCAAAATAGCTCTTTCTATCTCACGGAATTTTTCAGCGCCGAAAAGCTCCTCCTTACCCTTATAAATTTCTATCGCTCTATCGTAAAGCAAATTAGCGATATCATCGGGCTTGACCTTCTTAAGCTCCTTCTCACTGTATTCAAAGTCCTCGGGCGTGGTAAGGAGTCCCTTATACGCCTCACGGAGTCCGACGAAATCCCAAAGAGTATGGTCATCACCGTTAAGATAAGCGCTTACGTTTTCAATTATCGTCGACTCTATCATCTTTGTTATAGTGCCGCTTATATCGTCACCGTTAAGAACGCTATTACGCTGAGAATAAATAATATTTCTCTGCTGATTCATAACGTCATCGTAGGAAAGAACGTATTTACGGCGCTTAAAATTCTGGTCCTCTATTCTCTTTTGCGCAGATTCTATCGTATTCGAAAGTATCTTTGCATCTATCGGAGCATCCTCGGGAAGACCGAGCGCATTAACTATTCCTATCATTTTCTCCGAGCCGAACAAACGCATAAGGTCGTCCTCAAAGGAAATGAAAAATCTCGACTCACCGGGGTCGCCCTGACGTCCCGAGCGTCCGCGAAGCTGGTTATCAATTCGACGGCTCTCGTGTCTTTCAGTACCGAGAATAAACAAGCCGCCCGCTTCTCTTACCTGCTCTGCCTCGGGTGCTATTTCCTCTTTAAATCTTTCATAAAGCTCCTTAAAGGTCTTTCTTGCGTTAAGGATATCCTCGTTATCGGTTTCAGCAGTTCCCGTTGCAAGAGCAATAAGCTCCTCGTCTATTTCCATCTTGCGCATTTCACGCTTTGCCATATATTCGGGATTTCCGCCGAGCATAATATCTGTTCCACGTCCCGCCATATTAGTAGAAATAGTTACCGCTCCAAGCTTACCCGCCTGAGCTACTATCTCCGCCTCTTTTTCGTGATGCTTTGCATTAAGAACGGTGTGCGGGATACCCTCTCTCTTAAGTCTGTGAGAAAGCTCCTCGGACTTTTCAATAGAAACTGTACCTACAAGCACGGGTTGTCCCTTTTCGTAACACTCCTTAACCTGCTCAACGATAGCATTATACTTTCCGCTAACGGATTTGTAAACGACGTCATTGTGGTCCTTTCTTATCATAGGACGGTTTGTGGGTATTTCTATTACGTCAAGAGAATATATTTCTCTGAATTCCGACTCCTCGGTAAGCGCAGTACCCGTCATACCCGAAAGCTTATCATACATTCTAAAGTAATTCTGGAAGGTAATGGTTGCAACGGTCTTGTTCTCGTTTTCAACCTTTACTCCCTCCTTTGCCTCAATTGCTTGATGCAATCCGTTGGAATAACGGCGTCCGGGCATAATACGTCCGGTAAATGCATCGACTATCATTACGCCGTTCTGGTTAACAACGTAGTCAACGTCGCGCTTCATAATTCCGTGAGCGCGTATTGCTTGATTGATGTGATGCGCTATCTCGGTATTCTCGGGGTCGGAAAGATTTTCAATTTCAAAAAATTCCTCAGCCTTTGCAGTTCCCGAGGGAGTGAGAATTGCATTATTAGCCTTCTCGTCAACGATATAATCGGCCTCTATATCGTCGTAGCTCTCCTTTGAATCCATTTCCTTAATAACGAATTTACGAAGTCTTCTCGCAAAAGCGTCTGCCTTATCATACATTTCGGTAGACTTTGTTCCGTAGCCCGAAATGATAAGCGGAGTTCTCGCTTCGTCAACGAGAATAGAGTCTACCTCGTCAACGATTGCAAAATTATGTCCTCTTTGAACGGTTCTTTCCTTATAAACCACCATATTATCACGAAGATAATCAAAGCCGAATTCATTATTAGTTCCGTAAGTGATATCGGCATTATAAGACTCCTGCTTCTCTGTAAGAGAAAGTCCGTGAACTATAAGTCCCGTAGAAAGTCCCATAAATTCATAAACTCTACCCATTTCCTCGCTGTCACGTCTTGCAAGGTAATCGTTTACCGTTACAACGTGAACACCCTTGCCCGAAAGCGCATTAAGATATGCGGGCATGGTTGCGACGAGAGTTTTACCCTCACCTGTTTTCATTTCGGCAATTCTTCCCTGATGAAGAATAATTCCACCTATAAGCTGAACTCTAAAGGGTCTTTTTCCGAGAACTCGGTCATCTGCCTCTCTTATTGCCGCAAATGCATCGGGAAGAATATCGTCAAGAGTTTCTCCCTTTGCAAGGCGCTCCTTAAGCACTCCCGTCGTTGCGGAAAGCTCCTCATCGCTCATAGCCGCATACTTAGGTGCGAGAGCTTCGATAAGCTTTACTATTTTATCTATTTTTTTAAGTTGTCTTTCGCTATACGTTCCAAACAGTCCCATTGTTAAATCTCCTTAAAGCAATATATATCTATTATACTTTATTTTTCAAAAAAATTCAAGTCCTTTGTTAATATTAGATATAATATAATTGTAAACTTTTAAATTTTTCAACTTATTTTGCATTAACACTTGCAAAAAGTAAAAAAAAATACTATAATATCTATGCAAGAAATTAAAATTAAGGATAACGGTATGAATACAAGCAATAAAATAAACATCATTCTACACGAGCCCGAAATTCCTCAAAACACGGGCAACATAGCAAGGACCTGTGCGGCTACGGGCGCTTCTCTGCACATTATCAAGCCTATGGGATTTACAATTGATGACAAAAAGCTAAAGCGCGCGGGGCTTGACTACTGGGATAAGCTCGATATTGCCTACTACGAAAATTACGCAGACTTTCTCGAAAAGCATCCCGAGGCTATCGGAAGCACGTATTTTTTCACCACTAAAGCGCCTAAAGCCTACACCGAGGTTGCAGAATATCCCAAAAACGTATTTATTATGTTCGGAAAGGAAACCAAAGGGCTACCCGAGGAGCTTTTATACGATAACCGTGACTACTGCGTAAGAATCCCCATGCGTGACACACTACGCTCGCTTAATCTTTCAAACTCCGTAGCTATTGCGGTTTACGAAATACTTCGCAGATGGGATTTCGAGGGCTTGCGTGAGGACGGCAATCTCACAACTCGAAGCTGGTAAGCTCTAAAAGGAGATACATATGAATAAAAAAAGAGTTCTCGTCGCTATGAGCGGAGGTGTTGACAGTGCCGCCGCCGCTCTTTTGCTAAAGCGTGACGGATACGATATATCGGGAGTCACTATGCGCCTTTGGAATGAATGCTCATTTCTAAAAGGTTGTAAAAGCGATGACCCCGACGAAAATTCAATTCAAGCAAAGGAAATTGCAGACACGCTATGCTTTGAGCATTTCTCGGTAGATATGTCGAGCGATTTTAACGAGGGAGTGGTTATTCCATTTATAAATGATTACAAAAACGGAAAAACGCCCAACCCTTGCGTCGAATGTAACAAAAGACTTAAATTCGGTCGCCTTTTGGACCTCGCTTGTGAAAAGCATTTTGATTTTTTGGCTACGGGTCATTACGCAAGAATAGAAAAAGGCTATAACGGAGAAATGACTCTAAAAAAAGCCCGCGATGAAAAAAAGGACCAATCCTATTTTCTTTGGTCGATAAAAAAAGAAAATCTCTCTAAAATAATTTTACCGCTCGGTGAATTTACAAAGCCGCAAATTCGTGAAATAGCGCGAGAAAACGGATTTTCAAATGCAGACAGAGGCGATAGTCAGGATATTTGCTTCATTCCCGACGGCGACTATACCGCTTTTCTTGAGAAATTCGGCTGCGTTAGCTTTACTAAAGGAAATTTTATCGACCTTAGCGGCAACGTATTAGGCGTACATAACGGACTTGAACGATACACCGTCGGTCAACGAAAGGGCTTGGGAATTGCTCTTGGCAAGCCTATGTTCGTATGCGAAAAAAACGTCACCGACAACACGGTAACGCTTTGCGACGATATTGAGCTATACAAAAAAGAGCTTACCGCCTCTCAAATAAACCTCTTAGTAAATGACACGCTTGAGGGTGACAGGCGGGTAGAGGCAAAAATCCGCTACCGCCACAAGAGCGCCACCGCTACCGTAAGACGAATTGACGGCGATACCCTCTCGGTTATCTTCGACGAGCCTCAACGCGCTATAACCAAAGGACAATCCCTCGTTCTTTATGATGGCGATACCGTTATCGGTGGAGGAATAATAAATTAAAATATTTTTAAATTTAATATTTAAACAACAAAACCATCCGAAAAGCTCGGATGGTTTTGTTATATCTGAAAATTACTTTTCAGCCTTCTTGTATGTAAGAACGCCTATCTTGATAGAACCGTCCTCAAGCTCCTCGAAAGACTGTGTAAGTGTCTTTTCCTCGCCGGCTGCGTTCTTGTAAGTAATCTTGATCTCGTTATCCTTGATCTCGTACTTACCCTCAAAAGAGTCGTCGCCAACCTTATTGCCGAGTACAAAAGCCTCTACAGTAACCTTGCTACCCTTAAAGGTGTAGGTAGTGTAGGTCTTTGTAACTGACTTGTCACCCATATAGTACTCGCCCGAGAGGGTCTTACCGCAGGATGCAAGGCAAAGACAAAGCATTACAGCAACCATTGCAAACGCAACAATTCTAAGTGTCTTTTTCATAGTTTTCGTTCCTTTCCAGAGATTATTTGCCGCTAATACGACAATGCTATTCTATCACAATTTCATCACAAAGTCAAGTCTTTTTACGACTTTTATTGATTTTATAAGCTATCATTTCGAGTATTAACACCGATAAAAGCAATATACATATATATACAAATCCGTTTCCGAGATAATACCGCGCGGTTTTGTTATCCCTCTTATGAACGTCATAAATAAGCACTCCCTCGGTATCCGCCTCAACCCTTGAAAGCACCTCTCCTCTCGGAGAAATGACCGTTGAAATCCCCGTGCTTGCGCATCTTGTGATATATCTTCCGCTCTCGATTGCGCGAAGCTGGGCGTGCGAATTATGAATACTCAAAGCCGCAGAGCCAGAAAACCAAGAATCGTTTGTCGAAAGGCAAATTATATCCGCTCCGTCACGAACGCTATCAAGAGTCAATCCGTCATAAATTGAGTCAAAGCAGATAAGGCAGCCAACGTCACAATTGCCGATATTCATTATGCTCGAAGACTCGCCCTCGGATATATCGTCAAAGGTTATAAGGATTTTAGTTAACGGAGGAATAAGCTTTTCAAAAACGGCTCTGAGCGGAACGAACTCTCCAAACGGAACTAATCTTCGCTTATTATAAACAGTTTCATATCTCTCGCCCTCGGGAGTATAGCAGACCAAGGAATTATAGCTTTTCTCACCGTCATTAGTATATGCTCCAACGATAATATATACCTTAGTTTCCTTTGCAAGCTCCTTGCATCTCACGTCATATTTCGAGTAAAGTCCTGCATTAATATCAAAAGGTATAGCGGTTTCAGGCCAAAGAACTATCTCTGCACCCGCCTTAGCCGCCTCTCGCGTTTGCTCCCAATATACTCTCTCGAGCTGCTTTAGCGTATCAACGGTCCATTTATTGCTTGCCGAAATATTTCCCTGAGCGCAAGCAACCTTGACGCTTTCACCCTCGTTTATATCGGTAGTAAACCATATAAGAAGTCCCGTAGAATACTGAAAAGCAATAACGGACAGAGCAATAATTGCCGAAAGCCTCAATGTCTTAGTTCTTGTCGAATTTAAAAGACCGTAAGCGAGCAAGCAATTGACTAAAACAATAGCAAAGGTTATAAAATACGAGCCAAGCCACGAAGCGTTTTGAACTCCTATCAAATACTTGGTTTGTCCGAGCGGAAGCTTTCCCCACGGAACTCCCCACCAACCAAAGTTTTGACTCCACTCAAAGACCGCCCATACTGCGGCAACCGTTATCGGCTTCAATATTCCGACCTTTTCACAAATTCGTACTCTGAATATCAGTGACGATATCAAAAAAACAAATCCGCCAAAAAGCGATTGCAAAAGCGCAAGTCCAAACCATGATATCGCAACGACCGCCGCCGCAGTACCCTTGTTTACGCCATCTATAAAATCGAGCGGATACATACTCAAAAAGAAATGCCAACAAACAAGATAATAGCCGTAGAAAAAGACAAGTCCGTCCAAATAGAGCGATTTTAATTTTACCGCTTTATCACTTCCCCGACGTAGCAAAATCACAAGCGCGGGGGCTATCGTTATCCATTCTAAAAATCCAACCGTGGGGAAAGCAACGGTAAGTCCCGTCAAAAGCCCGCTTAACAGTAGCACAAGAAATCTTATGCCGCGCTTTGTTTCTTTATTCAGTAAATCGGAAATTCTTTTAAGCAAGGCCTTACTCCCCTTTCTTTATTTTTAATCATTTAAAAACCATATATCCTTTTCATCAAGCTTAAAGGTGCGACCGTCAAGATAAGACAAAATATTATCGTCATCGGTCTGCTTAAAATAAAGCTTATATGCATAAAGAGCTTGATATTTATAGCCCTTAGCGCGCTCGTCACGGTTAATTCCATACTTTCCGTCGCCTATAAGACTGTGACCTATATGCGCCATATGCGCTCTTATCTGGTGAGTTCTGCCTGTTATCAAATCAATCTCAAGCAATGCCTTTTCTTGTCCGTATGCTTTTAAAACCTTATAAACGGTTATTATGTTTTTCGAGCCTGCAAACTCCTTGTCACGCACCTCTACGGTATTATCCTTGCTATTCTTTCTTAAATATGCGTGAAGCTCGGCTTTTTTAGGACTCGGCACACCATGAACTAAGCAAAGATAGCTTTTCGTAAGCTTATCATACTTTATTTTTTCATTCATAACACGCAAGGCCTCGGCATTTTTAGCGGCTATAACGATTCCGCCCGTGTTTCTATCGATACGGTTACAGAGCGCAGGCGCAAAGGATTGCTCCTCATCGGGGTCGTACTCTCCCTTTTGAGCAAGATACGCCTTTATATGCATTATAAGTGTATTTTCGCTTGCCGAATCGTCCTCGTGAACAAGCACACCGGGGCGCTTGTTAAGAAGCATAATATTTTCATCCTCATAAAGAATATTAAGCTTAGGCGTAATGCGAAAGAGCGCCCCCGTATCCTTTTCAGGCGAGTCGAAAAATTCCTCCTTGATAAAAAGCTGAATTTCATCGCCCTCACAAAGAATATATTTTTGCTCGGTACGCTTTCTGTTCACCTTGATTTTTTTAGTTCTTATTAATTTATACATCATCGACGTAGGAAGACCCTTGACAGCCTTTGAAAGAAACTTATCAAGCCTCTGCCCTGCATCATTCTTTTTTACAGTTAAAATCCGCATAGCAAAATCCAATTCTATAATTAATTTACTATGTAATTCTAACACATAAATACGCTTTTGTCAACTTTATTAAATATAACGGCGTTAAAATCTTTACAAAACGCTCTTTTTATGTTACAATATTTATGATTACAATTAGGAGCTTTATATTTATATATGGAAAATAAACTTAATCGCACCGTGGGTATCTACACTCTCGGTTGCAAGGTAAATCAATATGAATCCGAGGCCATTGCGGAGCATCTTGAAAAAAACGGATGCTCGGTTATTTCTGCGTCCGAGTCTTGCGACGCATATATAATCAACACCTGCACCGTAACTGCCGAGTCCGACAGAAAGGCTCGTCAATTTATCCGCAGGGCTATATCGAAAAATAAAAGCGCTTATATAATAGTGACAGGCTGCTTTGCTCAAAGCTCTCCCGAGGATATCGCAAAAATCGAGGGCGTTGACTTCATCTGTGGAAACGGTGAAAAGCTTACCGCCGCAAAGAAATTAATTGAATATTTTAATACCGAAAAAACAAAAGGCGCGCCCGAAATATCCGTCGGTGACATCGATAAGGCTCGCTTTGAGGAAATGTCAATAACCAAATTCGAGCGCACAAGAGCCTATGTTAAAATCGAGGACGGATGCGAAAACCATTGCGCTTATTGCATTATTCCCTCGGCTCGCGGCAAGGTACGCTCAAAAGCTCCTCAAAGCATTATTTTCGAGGTCGAAGCGCTCGTTAAAAACGGATGCAAGGAAATTGTGCTTACGGGTATAGAAACCGCATCCTACGGCAAGGATTTAGGTGACGTTACCCTTGCCGACCTTCTTTGCAGAGTCGATAAGATAAACGGTCTTGAAAGAGTTCGCTTAGGCTCGCTCGACCCCTCTCTTATTACGCCTAAATTCGTAGATAAAATTTCTCGCTTGACAAAGCTTGCCCCACATTTTCACCTCTCGCTTCAAAGCGGCAGCAGTCGAGTTCTTGCGCTTATGAGAAGAAAATACAATGCAGATATGGCTATGAACGCAATTAAGCTTTTGCGAGAGAGTATCCCACACGTTTCCTTTACCACCGACGTAATAGTCGGATTTCCGCAGGAGAGCGAGGAGAATTTTGAGGAAACCGTAGAATTTGTCAAAAACGCAAAATTCTTAATGGTACATATATTCCCATACTCCTCCCGAAAGGGCACGGAGGCATCAAAAATGAAAGGACAGATAAGCACGGAGGAAAAGGCGCGTAGGCTTCACCGTCTTGAGAAAATTGCAAATGCCGCAAGACAGGAGATACTTCAAGGCGAATGTGCATCAGGCTTACCCAAAAAGGTACTGTTTGAAACCTATGACGGTGTATATGCATACGGACACACCGATAACTTTATTGAGGTTGCGGTAATATCCGAGCTTGATTTAAAATCACAAATTTTAAACGTAAGGCTTACCCATACCGACGGAGCGCATTGCTTCGGTACTCTTAGCGATACGGTTCTTTAAGGAGTAAAAATGATTAACAATTACAATCCAAATATCTCCCCCGAGGAGCTTAACGGCTTTATAGGCGGATTTTCCTTTCTGTCAAACGACGAGCTTTCCGAATTTATAAGCATCTATAATTTATCCTTCTCCTTAGAGCAGATGATATATATTCGCGATTATTTCAAAAACGTAAAGAAAATGTTCCCGACCTATAATCAAATATTTTTCTTCGATGAAATAAATAAAATTCGCAAATCCGAGAAAAAGAATTATTCTATATACTCCGCAAGCGGTGTCGAGGGCACAGAGCCTATTTTAAGGGCAAGCAAGGACCTTCTCGCAAAGCGAAACGCTATCAACCGCTCAGTTATTGGCGCTATGCCTATCTCCTTTGCCGCCGAAATAGCCTCTGAATATTTAAAGCGTATAGACTACTCACAAGCCGCTCCGCTTTTCACCCCCGCAAATAATAAAATAAACGCTCGGTATTATATTCACACCGATAACGGCACTCCTCTTTTCACTTACGGCGCGCAAGAGGCTACGTCACGCTCATCCGCGGCTCATAACGTAACCGCTATGCTTTGCCCCGCCTACGATATGTCGTACGGTGAATACGTTTCTCACGTCGAGGAATTTTTCTCTACTCCCGAAATAGCGGAAATAACCTCCGAAAGAGCAACTGTAAAATCACCTTACGGTATTTTCGAGAATCTGCTTAAGGAAAGCGAGGGAGTATTTGTAAATTTTTCAAGCATTCCCGAAATTGAGAAGAACGATAGCGATAAGGTTACAGACCTTCGCTCCGCAATTAACTCCTGCATCGGACGGCATATATTCTCGGCAAGCAATATCGCAATCGGCATATTAAGTCGAATTGCCGACGAGCATAATTTAAAGGTGTTCATATTTGCCGTTAAAAACAGTTCGCACTCGCTTACCTTTGAAAACACTAAAAATCCAATGTTTTCCTTTGATTTTGATTTTATCAAGGCGATAACAAATTTTACCGAGCATCGTGAATATACCTTCGGTAATGAAATTGATTTTCCTATTGGAGAAAAGAAAAGGGTATATCTTACCGATATGACAAATTCGGCAAACCAAACATATAATGCCGAAAGGCTTTTCAATTTTGGAAAGCACGTTGCCTGCGCAACCGCTCGAAAATTAGATAAATCCCCATACAAAACCTCTGCCCTCGCTATCGTTGACACTATAAACTCACTTATAGCAAAGGGCGTATCCAAAAACGCTATTTCTCTGTCTATTCACTATTCCCTGCTATGCGGAACAGATAACTCGACAGAGCTTGGAAAAAATCTTGCCGCAATACTCGGCGCATACCGTTCCATGATGGAGCTTTGCGTTTCCGATACATCTCCTCAAATAAGCTACAACAAAAACGAACGAAGCATTGTAGCGCTCGCCTCGTCAAAAGCGCCTATAAGACCTATAAGGAGTGCGTTTTCAAATAAAAACACTCACATATATCTTTATGAGCTTAAGTATGACGGGGACGGACTACCCGATTACGAGAAATACCGTGTATTTATAAAATTTTTCTATTCACTGATAGAGCAAAGCTCGGTGCTTTCGGCTTTTTCGGTTAACGAAAATATTTTAAATATTCTGCAAAGCGCATCGACCGACGTTTCCTTAAGCTTCAACCCCGACCTTTCAACCGAGTCGCTCTCCCTATCTCACGGAATGTTGTTTGAAACAAATTATAAGCTACCGCTAAATCTTGACGGAATTGACGGTATATTCGATGATATCGACGGTAATTTACGTTTTATATCTAACGATATTTTTTACGTTGCAAGCACCGACGAAAAATATTAAAAGTTTTTTAGACTTTTTTTGCAAAACCTCTTGCAATTTTTTTACGAATATGATATAATATCAAATGTTCTATGGTTTCATAAAATAATGTTATTTATGCGTATAAGCGTATTTTAGGAGGTGTCAATATGGCAAAGTGTAGTGTTTGCGGAAAAGGCGTTGTATTCGGACAGGCCGTTTCTCACTCGCATCGTAAAACAAACAGAGCTTGGAAGCCCAACATTCGCAAAGTAAAGGCTATTGTTGATGGCACGCCCAAGACCGTAGCTGTTTGCGCTCGTTGCCTTCGTTCAGGCAAGGTTAACAGAGCCTAAGCTCTGTAAGCATAAAAAGCAGTTTCTTTTCGAAGCTGCTTTTTTGTTTTTTAATTTTCATTTTTTATCTTGGAGATTATTATGTCGGCAAACAAAAAAAGTCCTCTCGCGCTTATCGGAGAGGGAGCAAACGAATTTATAAAAATCGGGTTAAGTGAAAACGGCTTTAACGTAATACCCCTCCCCGCTGACAACCGTCTTGCGCCGCAGGTTTCATCGCACGCAGATATGCTTTTACTTGCAATCGAGGATACCGTTTTTTGTAGTACCGCCTACTGTGAAAAAAATAAATCTATTTTTGATTTGATTGCAGATTACGGATACAAAATATGCAAATGCGACTTTGAGGTATCAAATAAATATCCAAACGACGTATCTCTCAACCAAGCAGTTATTGCAAAAAATATTATCGGACGTGAGCAAAGCTGCGCAAAATCGGTTTTGGAATATGCCGCCACGCACGGATTTACCTATAATTCGATAAATCAAGGATATGCAAAATGCTCTACGCTAATTCTCAATGAAAAAGCGGTAATAAGCGCCGACACATCGGTTATCGCTACTGTCGAGCGCCTCGGCATGAGCGCATTGAAAATCAGAAACGGAGTCAACGAGATAACTCTTGACGGATATGATTACGGATTTATTGGCGGCGCTTCCGCTGTATATGAGGACAAGGTATATTTTTTCGGCAATCTATCGCTACACACCGACTCGGATGAAATAACTAAATTCTGCCAAAGCAACGGTATGAATCCGATTTCTCTCGGAAAAGACAAGCTTTGCGATATTGGCGGAGCAATTATTTTACCGTACCTTAAAGCGGAATAATTGCATCTGCCTCACCGTTTGATAACAAATTGCGCAAAAATGTTGGCTCTGCGTCGATATTCCTTACAAACACAAGCGGAACTGTATTTAAAAATTCAATAAGCATATTAATATTTTCCTTATTGCAATAAAGCTCTAAGGAAATATTTTTTTTGCTATAAAGCATTAAAAGCTCATAAAGCCTACCGCAACCGTCAAAATTTGATACGTCTATCAAAAGTCTTATGCTGCTCGAAAGTCCGAGGCGATAGATAAGTGCTAAAATATCCTCTGCTTTTTTCGCGCTATCTACCGATAAGACAAGCTCTAAATCTGCATTCATAAGAATACGGCAAAGCAACCAAAGCAAAGCAAGCGAGCCGTCGGAGCTTTTTGTCTTTAGCGCTTCATAATCCCTCTGCGCGTGATAATCGTCGGGACGTGCAAAGACTATATTCTGCGCATCAAGGTAAAGAGCGTCTGCGTTATCTGTCTTTATTTTGTTAAGCGTTTTATCAAGCAAAAGATAGATATTTTCGCAAGAGCCGTCGAATACCGAATTAATAGAAAAAGCATTATCGGCTTTCCTATCAAATAAATTTATTTTAACGTCAGGCGCTCCTAATGTCTTTGGAGGAATAATACTGTCATCAACGAATATTTTTTGCCAAAGTGCCTTTCTAAATTCCAAATCGTAAAGCATCTCGAATGTCACGTCAATTGACGAATATTTTCGAAAAAACGACAAAAACTCATCACGCATCGGATGCCCCGCAAGCAGATAGATATTCTCACAGAGTGCATTAAAAACGTCAAAATCCGATGCTAAAAGAGTATCCATAATGCTGTTTTTTAGGGTAGGCGTTTTAGATGCAATAGTCCGTATATTTTCATCCCTTAGAAAAAGTAATAATTCGTTATCCATCCTTGCGCCTCCTTTTTTAAATCATAAAACAATTATATCAAAGTAAGACCTTTTTTTCAATAGCTTTAAACGGAAATAATAAGGAAATTAATGATATTTTTGATTTTTTTCGTATATTTCTATGGACTTTGAAGGCAATATATGATATAATATAATGTAATTTTATGTTTTGGAGGTGGTATATATTAAGATATTCACTGTATGTCCAAAATCATTTGCCTCAAACACCTATCTTTTAGTTTCAGGCAAGGAGGCTATCGTAATAGATCCGTCGGTTTCGATAGACGCCCTCGAAAAGGAATTAGCGCCACATAATGCAACGCTTATAGGTGCGCTTCTCACTCACGGACATTTTGACCACACCGTTTCAATCGATACACTGCGTAAGCGGCATTCTGTTCCGATTTATATTCATAAGGACGATGCCTGTATGATTACAGACGGCAAGCTAAATGGCTTCTATACGCTTTTTGGCAGAGAATGTGTTCACTCCCCTGCCGATATTCTACTTAATGACGGCGACGAAATTTTTGTCGGTGATGAGAAAATAAAAGTCCTTCACACACCGGGACATTCACAAGGCTCTTGCTCCTTTATTTTTAATGATGAAGAAGGAAAAACAGCAATAATAACGGGTGACACTCTGTTTTCAAGCTCGTTTGGCAGAACCGACCTTTACGGCGGCAATATACATATGCTTAAGAAGTCGATACAAAGGCTTGCTATGCTTGACAGAGCCGCTCGGATATATCCGGGGCATAACGAATCAAGCACTCTTGGCGATGCCGTCGATATCGCACTCAAATATTTAAGCTTCAATATCGATTAAAATATAATTTAAATAAAATAAGTTTATATAAAGTTAATGCGGATTTAAGAAAGGAATAATAAAAATGACAGATTTTGAAAAGCTTGCCGAGCTTCTGTTCCCTAACGTTACAGAGCTTCCGACAGATATTGAAAATAAATTTCCCAAGCGCTCCCTACCCGAGGGCGCAAAGGTAACGAGATTTGCTCCAAGCCCCACGGGATTCGTTCACTTCGGAGGACTTTTCCCCTCAACCGTCGGTGAAAGACTCGCTCACCAATCGGGCGGTGTTTTCTACCTTAGAATAGAGGATACCGATGCAAAGCGAGAGGTCGAGGGCGCTGCCGAGGGTCTTATAAAGACTCTTGCAAAATACGGCATTTACTTTGACGAGGGCGCAATTCTTGACGAGAGCGGCGCTATTGCCGACAAGGGTAACTACGGACCTTACAAACAGAGCAAGCGCGGACCTATATATCAAGCCTACGCAAAGCAGCTCGTTCGCGAGGGCAAGGCTTACCCCTGCTTTACAACAGAGGAGGAGCTTGAGGAGCTTCACAGTATAGATAAAAAGCAAGAAATAAAAAATACCGACTGGCAAGCAGAGGCAGACTCTCGCAGAGCCGAAATGCTTAAGCGTCGAGAGATAACTATGGAAGAAATCGAAAAAAACCTCAAGGCAGGAAATCCCTTCGTCCTTCGCATACTTGCAGACGGTGACCCCGAAAAGAAAATCAAATTTACCGATCTTGTAAAGGGCGCTATTGAAATTCCCGAAAATGACGAGGACTTCGTTCTTCTTAAATCCGACGGAATTCCTACCTACCACTTTGCGCATGCGGTAGACGATCACCTTATGGGCACTACCCATGTAATTCGTGGCGAGGAATGGTTGCCAAGCCTTGCAAAGCATCTTCAGCTTTTCCGCTATCTCGGATTTAAGCTTCCGAAATATATGCACATCGCTCAGATAATGCGTCTTGATGAGGCAGGAAATAAGAAAAAGCTTTCAAAGCGTGATATGGGCGCTAATATGGACGATTACACCCGTCTTGGATACTGTCCCGAGGCTGTTTGCGAATACGTTATGACACTTCTTAACTCGAACTACGAGGAGTGGCATATGCAAAATCCCGACAAGCCTTATACCGACTTTCCCTTCAACATAAAGAAGATGTCCTCCTCGGGCTGCTTGTTCGACTTCAACAAGCTTAATGACGTATCGAAAAACGTAATTTCCAAGATGACAGCTGACGAGGTCACCGATAAGGTTACAGATTGGGCGCTTGAATTTGACGTTGAATTTGGCAAGCTTCTTAACAACGATAAGGACTATGCTAAAAAGATTTTTGCAATAGGCAGAGGCGGTAAAAAGCCGAGAAAGGACCTTACCACCTGGGCAGATGCAAAGGCATATATGGGATTCTTCTACGATGAGCTTTACACTCTTGAGGACTCCTACGACGAAAAATACGATAAAGCCGACATCAAGGCTACACTTGAAGCATTTACAAAAACCTTCGACGAAAGCGACGATATGAACACTTGGTTTGATAAAATCAAGGCTATCGGCGAGGGATTGGGATACACCTCGGATATGAAGGCTTATAAGGCATCTCCCGAAAGCTTTAAGGGTAGCGTTGCCGATATAAGTATGTTTATCCGCGTTGCGGTTACAGGAAAGCTTAACTCTCCCGATATGTATGCGGTTATGCAAATACTCGGCAAGGACCGCGTATTCGCGCGTATCGAAAATATGATATCAAAGCTCTAAGAATTAATATATACAGAAAACAGAGGAAAAAACAATGAACGAAATCGCAAGTAATTTTATACACGATATTATCGATGCCGACCTTTCCGAGCATCCCGACACAAAAATCCACACACGTTTCCCTCCCGAGCCTAACGGATATCTTCACATAGGCTCTGCAAAGGCTATCCTTATCAACTTTGAAACCGCAAAGAAATACGGGGGACTCTTTAATCTTCGTTATGACGATACCAACCCCGCAAAGGAGGACACCGAATACGTTGACTCTATTTTAGAGGACCTTACTTGGCTTGGCGCTATTCCAAACGGTGGAATTTTCTACGGCTCGGATTATTTTGACAAGTGCTACGAGTATGCCGAAAAGCTTATAATGGACGGAAAGGCTTACGTTTGCGACCTCTCCGCAGAGGAAATGAAGGAGTACAGAGGAACTCTTACCACTCCAGGCAAGGAAAGCCCCTACCGTAACAGAAGCGTTGAAGAAAATCTCGACCTTTTCCGCAGAATGAAGGCCGGTGAATTTGCCGACGGTACTCACACACTCAGAGCAAAAATTGATATGGCGTCCCCAAATATTAATATGCGTGACCCCGCTATTTACAGAATAGTTCACACCTCCCATCACCGTCAGGGTGATAAATGGTGCATCTACCCTCTTTACGATTACGCTCATCCTATTCAGGACGCGCTTGAGGGTATAACCTATTCCCTTTGCTCGCTTGAGTTTGAAAACCACAGACCCCTTTACGAGTGGGTTATCGAAAACATTGGAATTTTCAATCCCGAGCCTAAGCAGAGAGAGTTTGCAAGACTTAACGTCACAAATACTGTAATGTCAAAGAGATATCTCCGCTACCTCGTTGAAAACGATATGGTTGACGGTTGGGATGACCCCCGCTTGCCCACTATCTGCGCACTTCGCAGACGTGGATACACGCCTACCTCTATTTTTAACTTTGTAAGAGCCGCAGGCGTTTCTAAGGCTAACAGCTTGGTTGATATTAATATGCTTGAGCATTGTATCCGTGAGGAGCTTAACGAAAACGCTCCCCGCCGTATTGCTATTGCTCATCCTATTAAGGTCGTTATCGACAACTACCCTGCCGATACCGAGGAAACCTTTGAGCTTCCCAACCATCCCCAAAAGCCCGAGCTTGGAACACGTCCTCTTGCATTTACCCGTGAGATATACATTGATGCGTCGGATTTTGCCGAGGTTCCGCCTCCAAAGTTTTTCCGCTTAAAGCCCGAGGGTGAGGTTCGTCTTATGGGTGCGTATATCATTAAGTGCGGCGAGATAGTTAAGGATGCAGACGGAAATATAGTTGAAATTCACGCAACCGCAGATCTTGAAACAAGAAACGGCAACCCCGTTGACGGAAGAAAGATTAAGGGTACTATTCATTGGCTCTCCGCAAAATATGCAGAGGAAACTACGCTTATGCTCTATGATAAGCTCTTTACCATTGAAAACGTAAACGATATTCCCGAGGATAAGACCTACAACGATTATCTCAATCCCGAATCCCTTACAGTTGTTGCGAATGCAAAAATAGAGCCTGCTCTTGCTAATGCTAAGGACGGAGAGAAATTCCAGTTCGTTCGTGACGGTTATTATTGCAAGGATACAAAGCATCCCAACACCTTTAACCGTGTAGTCGGTCTTAAGGATAGCTTCCCCGCTAAAAAATAAACGGATAACAGAATAAAGAGGAAATTATTATGCTTTTAAAAATTCTTTTCGCCTATCTTGCGGTTATATCCGTCATATCTATCATCGTTTGCATTTGGGATAAAAAAATTTCCAAAAAGAACAAGGTAGAGCTTAGAATTCCCGAGGCAGTATTGCTTTTACTTAGCGCACTCGGCGGCTCTGTTGCTATGTTTATAACTATGCTTTTAATGCGTCACAAAACAAAGCATGTAAAATTTATGCTTGGAATTCCCGTTATAATGATTTTGCAGGCTGCCGCCGCAGTAGCTTGCGTAATGCTTTTGAGATAATAAGACACAAACAAAAGTCCTAAAATAAAGGAGTTACTATGGAAAAAACAGAAAAGCTCTTAAACGAAATCGACTTATCAAAGTTCAGTCTGATATATCCCGATGAAGAATCGCAAACAAATCACTATGAGGGCAAGGAAGCGCCCATTATCGATATGTTTGTTCTTGAAGAGCTTGGCTTGCTTGAGGTTTTTAACCTAAAAAATAGCGACCTTGATGAATATTTTACCACCAATCCAAGGGTTATCGAGCATAGAATGGCGGTATTTTCCGATATGCTCGAGTTCCCGCAGATTTCGGTAACGCTTAACAGACTTATCCCAATTCTTACCGATATTATGGAGCTTCGCCGTCTTGAAGCCGATTTTGGCGACAACACAGAATCATATCTTGAGAGCATCACCGAAATCGAGCTTTATATAGCAAGCATTTCAACGCTTCACGAGGGCTTTGCCGACATAGGAGATAAGGTTAAGAGCGATGCCTTTAAGGCTCTTGCGAAGCGTATAAACGACCTTGTATGCTCAGAATATTATTCAGAGCTTAACGCAAAGCTTTCCGAGCTTACAAACAGAGTTCGTGATATCAAGAGCGTAACTATTGGTGTAAATCTTGATGCTCAGCTTCGTCCCTCAAGCGCAGGAGTTCTTTCGATAAATCCCGAATCCTTCCGCTCGGGCGATGTGCTTGATAAGATACTTCGTCTTAACTTTAAGGACGACGAATACACCTGCATCGCCAACCTCGTTCCCTTTAGCAAAAAGCAATCCGAAAATCAGCGCACAGCACTTAGCCTTGCGTTTAATTCGGCAATAAACGACGTATATAAGCAATCCTTGCGTTCTTGGAAAAAGATAGTTCAAAGCTTCGTGCTTGAAAACACCGATTTTCTTCTCAATCTTATGCCTGAGATAGAATTTTTGGTTAAAGGAACAAATCTTCTCCGCGCGCTTAAAGAAAAGGGACTTACCCTCTGCAAGCCAAAAATCGTTACAGATAAGAACGTATTCGTTGCAAACGAGATATACAACCCCTGCGTAGCGCTTAAGGTTGATGATGAGATAATAACGAATGACGTTGAATTTAAGGACGATATAATGATATTCGTTCTTACAGGACCAAACCGTGGCGGTAAGTCTGTTATAACCTGCGCAATAGGTCTTGCTCAGGCTATGCTTCAGCTCGGTATGTTCGTTCCCGCAAGCAGTGCGGAAATAAGCATCGCCGACGGAATTTATACTCACTTCCCTACCGGTGCAGATGATACAATAGACAAGGGACGTCTTGGCGAGGAATGTGCAAGACTTCGTGACATATTCGAGGACGTGACGAGTGATAGCCTTGTGTTGCTTGACGAATCGCTCTCCTCAACCGGCTCTTATGAGGCATCATATATTGCCGCAGAGGTGCTTGCAGGCTTTAGCCGTATTGGATGCCGTTGTCTTTTCTCGACTCACCTTCACGAATTGGCGGCAGAGATTGATAACATAAACGCTCGCACTGCCCCCGACGGTGGAACGAGGATAGACTCGCTCGTTGCGGGAATAGAGGACGGAAAGCGCTCATTTAAGATATACCGTATGAAGCCCGACGGAAAGAGCTATGCTCGAGATATTGCCGATAAATACGGTCTTTCCTACGAAAACATCGTGGCTACCGCATTAAATAATAATTGATTGACGGGAACTTGAAAATATGGTTAGAAAAGCAACGTCAAACGATATTAAATCAATAGCGACTCTTTACGATAGAGTAATAGATTTCCAAGCCGCAAACGGTAGCTATATGAGTTGGATTAAAGGCGTTTATCCGACCAAAAAAACCGCCTCCGACGCTCTTTCGCTTGATACGCTGTATGTGTACGATTCAAACGGAAAGGTAGCAGGCTCGGTTATTTTAGACTGTGTTCAGCCTACGGATTACCAAAGCCTAAGCTGGTCTACCGCAGACGATTCCCGTGATGCCGTTATTATACATACCCTTTGCGTTGACCCCGATTTTATGGGCATCGGTATAGCAACCGAAATGCTTTCCTTTGCAAAGGAGCTTGCGAGGTCGCTAAACTGCGCATCTATCAGGCTTGCCACAAATTCCAAAAACCTCGGAGCAATTAATCTTTACGAAAAGAACGGCTTTACTATAATCGGTTATAGCACTGCTCTGCTTGACGGCAAGATAAGCTGCCCCCGTCAGTGCTTTATGGAATACGTAATAAAAGACTAAAAGAAAAACACCGCTTTACAGTCCCCAAACGGAGATTGAAGCGGTGCTTTTTTAACATTAAAGCTTTGCTTGGCGCATTATCAAACACGCCAAGCATTTTTTGTTTTTATAATTTTTGTATTACTACGGTCTACTCGGTGAAGGTAAGCGTTCCATGCCTTATCGTAATATGATAATTTCCGGTAACGGTCTTTCCATTTGCATTAACTATTTTTAGACTTTCTAAATCTATCGGATTGTCTGTTTTTCCGATATAATTAAGCTGACCTATTGCCTCAGCCTCTAAAACGTCGCCCTCCGCAAGCGGTCCTACGGATACGTAGACCTTCTTGTTTTCAAGAACCGCGCCCTCGATGTACTGCGCTTCAGACGAGCCTGTGGTTAATTCAATTACTCGAGGAGTTATCTTAACCACAATGTAATCATCAAGACTTAACTTATCACTCGGAGAAACAAGCCTTAGACGGAAATTTCGGCTTATGTCATCGCCCTTATCGTTAGTTACGCTAAAATCAAAATATGAGCCGATAGATTCATTAATAGCCGTTGCCGAAAGCTCGTGAACGTTTACTTCACTAAAGGTTTCTACAAGCTTAAGCTCAAAGCCCGATTTTATAAAGTCCTCGCTCTTTACAGAGAAGAAATTATCCTCATCATATCTTGCAGGCTTACCGTCATACGGCTTATAAATATTAAATACCGAAATATCTATAGTTGCGGGAGTAATTTTCAAAATTCCCGTTCGGGTATTAACATTAAACCTATAAGTTATATTATTGCCGTTAGCATCCAAAATGCGAACGTCCGTAATACCACTCGAGATACTTCCAACGTCAATAATTTCTCCGCTATACGTTCCTTCAATCTTATATCCGTTGTCCTCAAAAAGCTTTTTAAGCTCCTCGGACGCACCGTAAAGCTCTGCATTAGTAGCGGTAAGAGGAGTACCGTCGTAAATCTTTGAGTCATCCTCAGGCTTAACGAAAATATCTATTTTTTCATCCAAGGAAGCTTCTATCTGCATCCAACCGTACGAATCAACAAATACCTCTACCCAATGATATTTATCCTTTACCTCTGTCTTTTGATTAGCCACTGCATCTACCATATATCCCTCAACGTATCTTGCGGGAACGCCCAACGCTCTGTAAAGCATTGTAGTAGCAATAGCGAAATGCTTTGACGAGCCTACTTTATAGGTGGTCAAGAACTCAACTGCTATGTCCTCTGAGCTATCGAGCGACTCATCGTAATTAGTATCATAAACCGCAGTGTTTTTAACGAATGCGGCTATTGCGGATATGCGCTCATCGGTAGTCATATCGCTAAAGTCTATATCGCTTACCAAAGCTAACAAGGCGATCTTGGTATCATTCGGAATATTAAGATAATTATCATAAACCCAAGTTGTATATCGAGAATATCCCGAGGGAGTATATCTATAAAGTCCGCTCGTTCCCTCCGCTTCATAATTGTAATTATAGTAATAAAGGCTATAATCGGTCTTATTGCTTAAGGTTGTATAATCCTCTGAATTGTAGAGAGGCATATCGTAATTTCCGCCAAAGGTCATATAATAAGGAAGCATATAAGTTGTCGCATTGGAAATTCTGATATAATTCTCGGTATAATTGCTTTTCAAAAGATTAATTGACGACCAAAGCATAAAGCTGCAAGTATGATAAGTGCCGCCATAGTTATAGCGGAATGAGCGTCCTGCCGCAGGAGCAGGGCCAAAGCTATCACCGTTGTAATCACCGTAGGACTTCGTCTTTAAGTAAATACGTCCGCCCTCGGTAGATTGTACGTTAGCAACCACCACCTTGTAAACCTCAAGTGTTCCCTCTACGTATTTTATATCGTAATTACGCGAATAATCAATACCGTTTCCATCTAAGATTTTCGCATCGTTATTCATCTTATTCGAGGATTTTCCCTCCTCGGTTTGACTTCCGTGAGCAACGATATCAAGCGTATGACCGTCAAGCAAGGTATGCTCGCTATTTACGGAGATGCTGCAATCGGATGCTCTAAGCGGTCTTCCGTCATATTCCTTCTTTGCGCTTGCAGACTCGACTATTATGCTTCGCTTTTGAACTGTGAGGGTATATTCGCCGTCTACAACGATTTCGTAATTGTGGTCAACACGAGCATCCCCATCATAAATAACCGCAGGATTGAGCGAATCGGGCTTTATATCAATCGTTCCCGCATCGGTTATAGATTCAAAGTTTATTTCGATTATTCTATGATTGCCAATAAGTCCTTCATCGTTTGCCGAATCCGAAATATCAATATAATTTATACATTCAAGCGGAAGTCCGTCATAAAGCTTAATCGTTTCGTCGGGCAAAGGCTTAACCCTTATCACTCTTGGCTCAACGGTAAGAGTACCGTAATTTTCAATTATCTTATAATTACCAAGAGCAGTTATGTCCTCGCCATTTTCATCGAAAATCTTAATCTCTACCGCATTAGGAGTAGAGCCTGCGTCGGTTATAGTTCCAATCGCCTCTATAGAAGCGCTATGCCCTTCTAAAATCTTTTCCAAATAATCCGATGTATATGACAGATAAACGAGCGGTGACCCATCATAGGTCTTTGATTTCGAAGCTGTGGTTACGGTTATCTCAATAGGAAGAATTTCCAACTTACCTATATTTTGAGTAACCTCATAATATTGCTTAACGCTTTCGCCTCTTTCGTCAAGAATATCAAGCTCGTGGATTTCATTATCG
This sequence comes from Eubacteriales bacterium, assembly GCA_045643945.1. GTDB lineage: Bacteria > Bacillota > Clostridia > Oscillospirales > CAG-272 > HGM12713. The sequence goes on from JAZRGA010000009.1 coordinate 61,656, forward strand.
TATATACCCGCGTTTATTACCGATACAGGTAAAGAATAAACTATACTGTGACCCTCCAACAAACCGTCATTCATATCTGAAATCGGGTCGATAGTCAATTCTGTTCCGCGAAGTGGCTTCTTATCGTAAAGCTTTGTTTCACTGTTAGAGGAAACAGAAAGCTTTCTCAAAAGGACCTCGAGAATACCGTTTACGCATTGAACATCATAATTTTCAGTCATATTAACTTCATTTGCGTCTACGATAACAACACTGCCGTCAACGATAATATTTTCCCATCTGCCAACAATACCCGCATCGGTTGCGCCCACAATTTCCTTAATCGTAAATTTTATATCGGATATTCTGTGTCCCTCGATAAGCTCGCCCGTTATAATCTCATATTCGGGAAGAACAAAGTCCTCACCGTCGTAAGGCTTTTGTCCGCTTGCGGATTGAAGTACAAGCTTTCTCGGAAGTATAGTAATCACGCCCGGAGCTGCACTTATCTCAAAGTTAGCGGTAGCATCCTCTCCTGCATAGACAACTGTGGTTTTATCAAGGTCTACCTCGGCATCGTGAACACCAACGTTTGACGTTAAGTGCTTATATACTACGTTTAACGTATGACCTGCGGGAATTTCTCCCTCAAGTATTTCATACTCAAGCTCGGAAAACTCCAAGCCATCGTATTCCTTGGAATTATCTAACACCTTAAGCGCAATCTTGCACTTCTCTATCTCTACGGTGCCGTAGACCTCGGTAATTTCGTAATTTCTATAAGCATCAAGCGATTTAATACCCGTTGAACGCTTAGAATATATCTTAGCGGTAAGTATCTTATTTTCATTTTCATATCTGCCTGCCTGAGAAAAGCTTGGGAACGTAAGCTCTAAGGTATCGTTCTCGGCAAGCGAGCCGCTTGTTATATTATAGTTTTTGAAAACTCGCTCTGTACCGTCATAAACAAGATTATCGGGCCCGTTTTCGTGAGTAACGGTAATAGGACGCTTTGTAACCTCAACAGTGCCTATATCACCGAATATAAGCTCGTAATTATTCAAAACATCCTTGCCCTCGGCATTACGCACCGACTTTATCTCAACGGTATTCTCCTCGACGCCTACGTCGATAACCGTCGGCCATGAGGCGGTTACAGAATGTCCCGCTATAAAGCCCTCCATATGTATATCGGCATAATGCTCTTGACCGTCATACATCCATTTTCCGCTTTCCGAGGATATAGTCACAGGTCTTGGAGTTACCTCAAGCCAGCCTCTTTCGTAAAAGAGCGAGTAATTATGAGTTTTATCCTCGCCAACGGAATTTTTAATTTCAATAGCAAGCACGTTTTCAACAAAATCAACGTCGGTTATCGAGGTGCTTGATACACATTCGGCAATATGTCCGTCGACAATATCGTACTCGCCTATTATCTTATAATCGGGATTCGAAAGCGCCGTATCATCGTAAACCTTTTCTGCGCTCGGTGTTTCGATTATCAAAGGACGATAATCAACCTTAAGCGTTCCTATATGAGTTGAAATAATGTAGTGAACGCTTACGTCTAAGCTATCAGAGGATATAACGCTAAGCGTAGGAGTGTTTTCAATCTCGCCAACGTCGATAAGATATTTATCGAAAACCGCTTGAAGCGTGTCGCCCTCTGCAAGAGTTCCGCCGCTAAGCTCATATCCGTCATAAGAAAGCCTTGTATCGTTATAAATAAGCTCCTTATCCGACACAGTGACTAATATAGGTCGAGGCAATACCGTTATTTGCGTCGAAACGGGAATAATATTATAAAGCGCCGTTACGTCCTCACCGTGAGAATTTTCTATTTTTATGCTCTCCTTATTAGGTGCTACGTCGGTAACCGTCGCTAAGCGATCGGCATAAACGAAGCTCTTACAAGCAAGAGTATCACCGCTTGCAAGCTCGGCAAAAACGGACGGCGTCGCTCCGTAAACGATCTCCTTATCGGTAACCGACACATTTGCGCTTCTCGCCTTTAATACAAAGCTGTAAGTCTTACCGTATTTAGTTTGACCGAACAAGGTCTTAGCCGTTGCTCTTACACTGTGCTCGCCCAACGATTTTGGAGGCTCTGCGCTCCAATCTGTACCGTTTGAGGAATATTCATATACTACCCTTGCAAGGATAGCCTTGGAGTTAAGCGGCAAAGCATCTCCGTATGTCACCTCAAAGCCGTCAGCATCAGACTCATCGTCAATCACTATTCCCTTTGTCACCATAAAAGCGATAATGGCGGCAATAACAAGAACAGTGACAATGCTTATCAGCACTATATGCTTAAATATTTTTCTTAGGGTATCAACCACCCTTGAGATTTTTTTATGGTAGCTATCGTATAACATTTTACCACCTTTTTCTATTCAAAATAAACCGTAAGAGTTCCCTTTTCAAAGGAAAGCAAATAATTCTTTGTAACGTCCTCGCCGTTTGCGTTAATGATTTTCAAGCTTGAAGGCTCAATTACGTTAGCGGATGTTCCGGGCATCCTCTGAGAGCCCGTTATCGTGTATGCGGAAATTGTATCACCCTCGATAAGCGAGCCGCCTACAATTTCATACTCGTTGCAGGTAAGCTCGGTATCGTCATATACCTTGCTTGCGCTACCCGCTCTTATAACAAGATGATTTGCATTTATATCAACACTACCGAATTTCTTGACGAGCTTATATAGCTTTGTAACGTCATTTCCATCCGCATCGGTTATTAATACTCCAAATGCGTGAGGATGCTCGCCAAGCTCATTAGATAATGTTTTCGGCACTATTTCAATATTATAGCCCTCGGGAAGCTCCTGCCCCTCAATAAACACCGCCCTACACATATCTACCTGCGAAATCGGAGGCTTTCCGTTATACATATAGGTGAAATTATCACTTTCCAATGAGAAAGCGCCTGCATAAACAAGAATTTCTCCCGTTTCAAAGATAAATTTAAATTTAGACGTTACGTCAACTCCACTTGGGTCATATACCGTAAAGGATTCTATTGCGCTTGCGGATATTCCAGGCTCTGTTCGCTCGCCCGAAATTACGGCGCTATATGTATATCCCTTTTCCTCATACTCCTCAAAGCCCTCTACCTTAGGCTCGGGAATTAAGGGTGTACCGTCATACATTTTGTTAACGTCTATCGGATTTATCGTAAGCTCGGTATCAAGGCGTTGAGGCGTTACCTCAAGCATTTTCCAACCAAAGCCCTCTACATAGAATTCAACCCAAGCGTGAGCATCAAGCTTTGTAAGCTGTATCCATTCGCCCGCCTCGGTTTCGGTTACATAGCCTACAACGTATCTTGCGGGGACGTTTAACGCTCTGAAAAGCAAGGTAGCAACCGAAGCAAAGTGCTTACACGTTCCCTCCCTGTATTTTTCAATAAAGGCTATCGCTACGTTTTCCTCCTCATCAAGCTGAGTATTATAAGCCATCGAGTAAGTACCAAGCCCCTCAACGTATTCAGCAATTCTTTCGGGAAGATTGTAAGCGTATTCGTTAAATTCCTGTTGTCTTGCAATATCTAACATATATGCCTTAGTAGTAGGGTCAATATTTAAATATTGCGATTTTACAAAGTCATAATATCTTGCCTCATAGCTTTCATATTCCAAAATTGCGACACTTGGCTTGAGTGAAATATCCCCATAATCGTAATAATACATTCTGTAATATTCGTTGCTCCTACCGTTAGGAGTTACGTCGTCAACGGGAATAGTATATTCCTCCTCATACGGTGCTCCCATAAGGGTAGTAGCGGTATACATAGGAGTTACCATAGTTGCATTATTCGGCACTATCTCTAAAGCATAAGGCTCTGCTAATTTCCATTTTTCTATCTGCTTTACTCCAAGATAGGTAGCAGGATATTTTCCGTCTATAAACGGAGTATACGGAACAGCCTCAATCCAGGTCTTGCCGTCATAATTTCCAAACGCTTGAGCGCGAAGATATACCGCATCGACCGACTTATCCGACCTCACCTGAAAAGGCAGCTCATCGTCCTCGTTATCGGGAACAGGCGGAATAATTGGAGTATCCGGCTTTTCCTCATATCCGTCAAGCGGATTTGGCTCATAGCTGTTTTTTAAGATGCTCGTAGCCAAAAAGCCTACCGCTAAAGCAAGCGCCAGAACAGAAAAAACTAAAACTATGCATATTATCTTTACATACTTAAGTTGCTTTGACATAATCCAATTATCCTTAAAAAATCCTTAAAATAACCCTTAAAATTAAGCGTTTCTCAATATTCTCTTAATATGCTCCTTGCAAAGAGTCATATTCTCCGCACCGAAAAGATCGTCCATATAGGCTATCAATCCGTCTGCCGCATTCTTGAAATATATTGGGTTTTGCGATTCGAGCTTTCTGATTACCTTCTTTGAAAGTATATCGTCAAGCGCAAAAAGCTCCTCTCCTCCGCACGCTATATAAACGGGGATATAAGTAAGTATCTGCTTCATTATTCGGTTTCCAAAGGTTACGTGGAAGTGCGCTATCAAATACTCGTCAAACGCCTCAAGACGCTTTCTGTTTCGGTAGCTTATCTCGTATTCCTTTCTTGCCGACTCTACAAGCGCCTCAAAATCCTCTGCCGATATTACCATTTTATCGGTCGGCGGCGCTACAAATCTCTCGGTCTTTTGGTCAAGGTCGAGTATCATCGCTCTATCATATACCTTATCCGATATAAGGAATGTAGAGTCATCGTTGTTTGCAGTTCCTATAAACCACATATTTGTCGGAAGCTTTATTCTTCCGTCC
>JAZRGA010000010.1:0-45607 GCA_045643945.1 Eubacteriales bacterium
AGATATTATAATAAGAATATATATAGATAAAAAGGAGGACGTGTTATTATGAATGACAATCAAAATAATAATTTCAATAATTATAATAACGGGAACGAGTCTAATAATCAATATAATCAATACAATCAGTATAATCAAAATCAATATAGCCAAAATTCTGGGGAAGGCTATTATACACCTCCGTATAATAATTATTCAACTTACGGCTATTCAAAGCCTAAAAAGGATAATAGCGGAATAAAGACAGCTATAATAATCGGCTCGATAATCGTTGTTTCGGTACTGCTTGTTGTTTGTCTGTCACTTTTGACTACCTTTATATCAAAGCTTGACAGAATGTCTGACGGAAATGGAGCGCAGGTAAACGTGGGCGAGGAGGAGCTTTTTATTGTTCAAAATTCGCCTCAAATCGAAATTTCAAAAAACACAGACGTCGATTACGTTCCGCAGTCTATTCCCGAGGTCGTTGCCAAGATAGGGGACAGTGTAGTCGAGATAAGCACGTCAAGCGTGGTAAACGATAGATTTTTCCATCAGTACGTTACAAGCGGAGCGGGTAGCGGTGTTATAATCACCCAAAGCGCAGAGGCGGGATATTTGCTTACCAATCATCACGTTATAGACGGTGCTACCGAGATAACCGTAAGACTTACAAACGGCGTTGAGTATAAGGCTCAGCTTCTCGGAAGTGATGCTAATTTAGACCTTGCAGTATTAAGAATTACTAAAAAAGAAAATGAGGCATTTACCGTAGCGCCGATAGGTGATAGCTCAAAGCTTGCAGTGGGTCAGGACGTTATAGCAATAGGAAATCCGCTCGGCTCTTTAGGTGGAACTGTGACCGACGGAATAATCAGTGCGCTTGACAGAGCCGTTACGATAGATAACGTAACAATGGTGCTTTTGCAGCATAATGCCGCTATAAATCCGGGTAACTCGGGAGGCGGACTTTTTGACGCTATGGGAAATCTTATAGGAATTGTAAACGCAAAGACCTCTCAAACGGGTATTGAGGGACTCGGATTTGCAATCCCTGTGAATATCGCTTATAAGTTCTTTAACAGAATAATGAAAGTAGAGCCGTCGATAGGAATAAAGGTGACATACGGAAGTGTAAACAGAGTTAACGGTGTTTACGTTACCGATATTGCAGATGAGGACAGTAAGTTTGAGCTTTATGACAGAATACTTGCGGTAAACGGAGCTGAAATAAAAAGTGATGCCGATTACTATGCCGCAATAGAGAATTTGTCAAGCGGAGATACCGTAATATTTACGGTTAAGCGAAATTATAGTAATATAGATATAAAAATAACCCTTGAATAGCATTTTTTTGATATTTATTATAAATTTCTGTTGAAAAATTTTATAAAGTGGTGTATAATATAATGTATGCGCTACAATAAGCGCTGCGGTGAATTTACCTCGGCGCTTATTTGATTTGATTTTATTTAGGAGGTAAAAATGTATAATATTTTGGTGGTTGACGATGAAACTCGTATAAGATCTATAATTAAGAAATATGCGGAGTTTGAGGGACATACCGTAACCGAGGCGGCAGACGGAATGGAAGCCGTGCATTTTTGCCGAAGCACGCAGTTTGATATTATCATTATGGATATTATGATGCCAGAGCTTGACGGATTTTCGGCATGCCGCGAAATTCGTAAAACCTCTCAGACACCTATAATAATGCTTTCGGCTCGCGGTGAGGAATACGATAAGATAAACGGATTTGAGCTTGGTATCGACGATTACGTTGTAAAGCCCTTTTCTCCGAAGGAGCTTATGCTTAGAATTGAGGCGGTAATGAAGCGAGTAAGAAGTCGGGGCGATGTTAGTGACTTCAAAAAGGAAAACAGAGTTATATCTCTTGACGGAGGCAGACTCAAGGCGGATATTACCGCAAGAATAGTTTACATAGACGATGAGCGTGTTGAAATGTCGCCAAAGGAATACGATTTATTTTTCTATATGCTTGAAAATAAGAATATAGCAATATCGCGTGAAAAGTTTATTAGCGACGTTTGGGGATATGATTTTTACGGTGACGTCCGTACTCTTGACACGCATATAAAGCTTCTTCGTAAGAGTCTTGGCAGATATGCCGATATGATAGTTACGCTTAGAGGCGTGGGATATCGCTTTGAAGGAAAATAATTTTATTATTAAAAGTAATCTTAATTAAGAGGAATTGCTATGGCAAAAAATAAGAATGCTTCAACAAAGCCGAAGCGCAAGCAGCAAGGAATTAAATGGAAGCTTCTTTTGATTATTCTCGTCTTTATATCCCTTTTTTCAGTGGTCATGTGGGTCTTCCAGATACAGATGCTTATTTATTTTTATCAAGGTATAAAATATAAGGAAATAAGCACCACCGTTTCAATGGTTGAGGCGGTAAAGGACGATAACTTAAAAATAGTTGAAACTGTTAGCCGTAGAGCAGAGCATACATACGATGATATATGGGTTTACCGTGTTGAAAACAATGTGGTAAACGAGGATAGGCCGCTCGTTTTCTCAGAGGGCTCACACGATTCGCGCGCAATATTTTTGCAACGAAAGTTTGACGACCTTTACCTTGAGGCTAAGGCAAATTCAAACCGTTATATAGGAGTATTTTCGGTTAAGTATTTTAATCCCGATAGCTACTATGCGTTTGAAATACTTGATGATAACAAGGATAATCCTAACAGTATTCCGCACGTTCATCGAAGCGTAGAAAATATTAACGCTATTCAGCTTGACGTGATTTCTATGGATGACGGAAGTGAGCTTTTGATTATACAACGCACAAAGCTTGCTCCCATGCAAGCACTTGTCGATACCGTAAAAACGCAGGTGTTTTTTACAAGTGCCGTGCTTATAATTTTTGCGGTTATAATGGTTATCGTGTTGTCAAGATTTATCACTATACCGATAATACGAATCAACGATTCTGCAAAATCACTTGCAAAGGGAAAATATGACGTTTCCTTTAAGGGAGATAATTACCGAGAAATAAGCGAGCTTTCCGATACGCTTAACTATGCGGCAGTAGAGCTTTCTAAAAACGATAAGCTTCAAAAGGAGCTTATATCAAATATTTCTCACGATTTGCGTACACCACTGACGATGATAAGAGGGTATAGCGAGCTTATGAGAGATATCCCCGGAGAGGTTAGCGCAGAGAATTTTCAGGTAATAATTGACGAAACCACAAGACTTGCCGAGCTTGTTAACGGTATGCTTGATTTGTCTAAAATACAGTCGGGCGTTCGAGTTCCCGATAAGCAGCTTTTCTGCTTGACGGAGGTAATAAAGTCAACGCTTATAAGATATGAAATGCTCGTTACGCAGGAGTCTTATAAAATCGATTTTATTTTTGACGATGAAGTTTTTGTTTGCGCAGACAGAACGATGATATTGCAGGTCGTTTACAACTTTATAAACAATGCTATAAACTATACGGGTGAGGATAAATACATTCGCGTTGAGCAGGTTGTAGCCGACGGAAAAATACGAATAAATATTAGTGATACGGGAGAGGGAATTTCCGAGGAGCAGCTGCCTTATATCTGGGATAGATATTATAAGGTCGATAAGGTACACCGCAGAGCAACCGTTGGCACAGGACTTGGACTTTCGATAGTCAAGGGAGTTCTTGAGGCGCACGGAGCAGGCTACGGTGTTAAGAGCGAGGTAGGAAAGGGCTCAACCTTCTATTTCGAGCTTGATTTGGTAGACCCTAAGACCTATGAGCAGGAAAATTTAAAGTATTAATTTATATAAATAATCATTAACGGAGAAAAAATTGACGGATATTTTTAATAAAGCAAAATTGAAATGTCCCGTGTGCGGAGCTGAAATGATGCTCGAGGGCGAGCGTATGCTTTACTGTAACGGTGAAAAAAAGCATACCTACGATATTTCTGCGTCGGGATATATAAACCTCGCCTCGCCAAAGCAGTGCGGCGGAGGAGATACCAAGGGTGCGGTAAGAGCAAGAAGCGAATTTCTCGATAAGGGGTATTATTTGCCGATAGCTCAAAGGATAACCGAGCTTTTGGATAGATATGCGGGAAATGATATAGCCGTAATTGATGCGGGATGCGGAGAAGGATATTATACTACGCAGATAGCAAAGAATGTAAGACTTGCGTTAGGCTTTGATATATCAAAGTTTGCGGTTGAAGCGGCGGCAAAAAGAGCAAGACGTGAAGCAATACAAAATGTCGCTTTTGGCGTTGCGAGCGTATATACTTTGCCTGTTTTTGATAAGTCAAGTGATGCGGTTGTCAATATTTTTGCTCCCTGCGTTGAGGAGGAGTATTGCAGAGTCTTAAAGGACGGCGGTATTATTCTCGTTGCGCATGCAGGCAAGGAGCATCTTATGGGCTTGAAGCGGATATTGTACGATTCGGCATATGAAAATGATACACGCGCCGACCTTCCGTCAAATCTTGAGCTTATATGCGAGGAGAATATTAAATATAGCATCGAGGTTACGGGCGAGAATGATATTAAGGCGCTTTTTGCGATGACTCCGTATTATTGGCGTACCTCGCAGGATGATGCCAAAAGGCTTGACGGTCTTGAAAGGCTTGAAACCGACGTCGATATAATTTTCTCGGTTTATAGAAAAAGATAAGATAAAAGAATTAATATAAGGGTGAAGAAAATGGATAAGCCAAGTATAACTCTCATTATTCCAATGTATAATGAGAGCAGTATAATTGCCGATACCGCTAAAACCGTTAGCGAGTATATGCAGAAAAATTTTGACAGCTATGAGGTGCTATTTGCGGATGACGGCTCGCTGGACGGTAGTGGAAATATTGTAAGAGAATTACAGCTTCCAAACGTTCGCGTGGTGGGATATGAAAAAAATCGCGGTAAGGGCTGTGCAATACGCACGGGAATGCTTGAGGCTCAGGGCGAGATAGTTATGTTTACCGATGCAGACCTCGCATACGGCACAGAGGTTATTAAGCGAGTTTACGATACCTTGAGCGCATCCGACGCTAATATGCTCATAGGCTCACGAAATCTTTCCGAGGACGGCTACGAGGGCTATACGTTGCTTCGTAAGCTTATGTCAAAAATATATATTAAGGTGCTTTGCGTGGTTGGAGGCTTCAAGCTTTCCGATTCGCAGTGCGGTTGTAAGGCTTATAAGGGTGAAGCGGTTAAGGAAATCTTCGGTCGATGCAAGGTAGACGGCTTTGCGTTTGATTTTGAGAGCATACTTTGGGCGCAAAAGCTTGGTTATAAAATAGTCGAAATGCCCGTTAAGATAGTTAATCACAGAGAGTCCACCGTGAACGTGGTAATGGATACCGTGAGGATGCTCGGTGATCTTCGTAAAATGAAGAAAAGAATAAAAAAAGAAAGTAAGGAGCTTGCGATATAATGAAGCTTTTAAATCTTCTCGAGGAGCGCAGAAGTGTAAGAGATTATCTTGCAGATGAGCAAATTTTAATAGATGATATAGAAAAAATGATTTATGCCGCCCAGCAAGCGCCGTCGTGGAAAAATTCGCAGACGGGCAGATATTATGTAGCTATAACCAAGGAAGGAATTGAGAAGGTAAGAGGCGCTTTACCCGAGTTTAATGCCGTTCGCACTCAAAACGTATCGGCTTATATAGTTACATCCTATAAAACGAAAATTTCGGGTCATACCTCCGAGGGAGAGCCGACCGATAAAAACGGTGACGCATGGGGCGCTTATGATTTGGGACTTCAAAATCAAAACCTTTTGCTTATGGCTCGTGAGCTTGGATATGATACCCTTATAATGGGACTTCGCAAGGAAAACGCATTAAAGGAGATTTTTTCTATTCCCGATGATGAGGCGGTTATGGCGGTAATAGCGGTAGGCAAGAGAGCCTCCGACCCCGAAAAGCCTCCGAGAAAAAATATAGAGGATATATTGAAAATATTATAATAATATAAAAAAATAATGCTCAATGGTGAAATCCGTTGAGCATTTTTTAATTATTAAATTATTTGTGATAAAGCTTTTTAGTTGCGTAAATCGGCTCGGACGTAAGATTCATACCGAGCTTTCTGTAAAGCGCACTATCGACGCTTGCACCGATAACGCTAAGATGCGCTTGACATCCTTTAAGCTTCGGTAACTGCTCCATAGCCTTTGTCGCAATTTCGCATGTGTTAGCAGATATTGCAAGAGCGATAAGAATTTCGTCGGCATGAAGACGGGGATTGTGATTTCCAAGATTGTCAAGCTTTAAGCGTTGAATTGGTTCAATGACCTCAACGGGCAAGAGCGGATGATCGTCATCGATATTACCGAGTCGCTTAAGAGCATTAAGCAGACAAGCGGCGCAAGCCCCCATAAGCTTGGAGGTTTTTCCCGTAACTATTGTACCGTCGGAAAGCTCGATAGCAGCGGCAGGTCCACCCGAAAGCTCAGCCTTTTGTAGTGCGGGAGCAACAACACGTCTAAATGAGGTATCGACGTTTACCTGCTTCATAATAAGCTCTGCCTTATATACCTCCTCGGCATCGGCAATACCGTTACGCTTGCGACAAAGTGTATCGTAATAACGGCGTACTATCTCCATTTTAGCCGCAGTGCAAACCGCTTGATCGTCGGTAATGCAAAATCCCGCCATATTAACGCCCATATCCGTCGGAGATTTATAGGGACATTCACCGTAAATGCTTTCGAAAATAGCGCGAAGAACGGGAAATATTTCGATATCTCTGTTATAATTTACCGCAGTTGTGCCGTTTGCCTCAAGGTAGTACGGGTCTAACATATTAACGTCATTAAGGTCGACGGTGGCTGCCTCATAAGCCATATTTACGGGGTGACGGAGGGGAAGATTCCAAATAGGAAAGGTTTCAAATTTAGCGTATCCCGCCTTTATTCCTCGTTTATTATCGTGATAAAGCTGAGAGAGGCAGGTAGCCATTTTACCGCTTCCCGGACCTGGGGCGGTGACAACTATGAGCGAGTGCGAGGTTTCGACGTATTCGTTTTTACCGTATCCCTCGTCGCTTACTATTTTTTTGATGTTGGATGGATAGCCGTCAATGGGGTAGTGCTTGTAAACCCTTATTCCAAGATTTTGCAATCTTTTTATAAAGGTGTCAACGGACGGTTGATTTGTGTATTGAGTAATAACAACACCGCCAACGGCAATTCCTATTTCTCCAAATGCGTCGATAAGACGGAGAGTATCCATATCGTAGGTTATTCCGAGGTCTCCGCGCATTTTGTTTTGCTCGATAGAGGTAGCCGAAACGGTAACTATGACCTCGGCATCGTCCTTTAGACTTAGAAGCATTTTAATTTTACTGTCGGGACAGAATCCCGGAAGCACGCGCGAGGCGTGAAAATCGTCAAAAAGCTTTCCTCCAAACTCCAAGTAGAGCTTTCCTCCAAAGTTGGAAATTCTTTCTTGAATTTTTTGCGATTGAAGCTTTATATATTTGTCGTTATCAAAGCCGAGGCTTCCCATTTTTCTCCCCCTTGTGTAACAATATTTAATTATGCCTTATATTTTGCACAATACTTATATATTGTAATACCGTTTTTGATTTTTTTCAATAGGAAAATGCAATTTTTATAAAAATATTTAGACGGTTATATAAGTCCGTCGATATATCTGCACGCAGCAAGCGCGGCAATCGCTCCATCTGCAGATGCGGTTGTCACCTGACGTACTCTCTTTGTGCGGCAGTCACCCGCAACGAACACTCCTGCGGTGTCGGTAAGACAGCTTTCATCTGCTATTATATAGCCGTATTCGTTAAGAGCCGAAATACCTCTAAAAGCCTCATTTTCGGGTGCTTGACCGATTGCAACGAACATTCCGTCAAGCTCAAAGCGACGCTCCTCGTTGCTTTCTGTGTTTTTAATGTTAATGGCGCAAAGCTCACCGTCACTTGATTCAAGACCGCTAACCACCGTATTGAATATCATATCGACGTTAGGCTTGCTTTCGAGAATTGAAAGAAGGCGCTTTTCTCCCGTCATAAACGAAAGATTTTGAATAACAGTAACCTTTTTGCAGATGTCGCTAAGCATAACCGCCTCTTGAAGCGCAGTATTTCCACCTCCTATTACGGCAACGCATTTATCCGCAAAGAATGAGCCGTCGCAGACCGCGCAAAAGGAAATTCCCGAGCCTATAAGCTCCTCCTCGCCCTCAAGACCGAGGTGACGGTGCTTTGAGCCTGTTGCGATAATTACCGTTTTTCCGTCGAAATCACCGTACTCGGTGCAAACGGTTTTGTAATCGCCCATATCCTTTATTTCGGTAGCCTCTGCAAGCTCTATTTCCGCTCCGTGAGCTATAACCTGCTCAAGCAAAAGATTTGCAAATTCGCTACCGCTTATTTCCATAATGGTTGGATAGTTTTCAAGGCGAGGAGAAAAGGTTATCTGCCCGCCAAAATTTTCTTTTTCAAGTAAAAGCACGCTCTTATCTGCGCGGAGTGCGTAAAGAGCCGCAGTCATTCCCGCAGGACCTGCGCCGATTATAATAATATCCTTCATTTTATTTACCTTTCGTGTTTAAAAATAAAACAAAAATCCGACGGGCATTTGTTACCGAAAAAACGATTTCAAATGCCCGCCAAAGCTTTAGTGAGCAGAATTATTTTTTAAGCCCCTCTGCAAATTTACGAATGTTTGAAACGTTCATCACCTTTTCAATATTATCACCGTTAATGATAACGAGGGTAGGTGCTTGCTTTATTTCAAACTGCTTTGCAAGCTCGGGCGTTTGATCTGCGTATATCTTTTCGTAAGCTACGCCTGCATCACCGAGAAATTTCTCAGCCATCTTACAGTTGGGGCAGGTGGTGGTTGCAAAGAGCATAATTTTTGCATCGTTGCACTCTACGCATACGTCACTATCCGAGAGCTTTTCGTGAGCGACAAAATTACGGTTTGCCATCGACTCTGCGACGTTGTAAAGCTTTCTGTGTTTATATTCCTCTGCCTTTCCGTCGTTCCAGTTTTGAACGGGACGGTAATAGCCTGTTATGCGGCTATAAACCTCGGTTTTTTCGCCACAGAAGGGGCAAACAAACTTTTCACCCGCAATATAACCGTGCGTCTTACATACCGAGTAGGTCGGAGATATCGAGTAGTAGGGAAGCTTGTAGTTTTCGGCAATCTTGCGAACGAGATTTGCGGCAGATTTCCAATCGGGAAGCTTTTCACCCATAAAGGCGTGGAATACTGTTCCCGAGGTGTAGAGCGTCTGGAGTCCGTCCTGAATGTCAAGCGCCTCGAAGATATCCGAGGTGTATCCGACGGGAAGATGCGAGGAGTTGGTGTAATAGGGCGTATTTCCTTTTTCCGAAGCGGTAATAATGTTTGGAAATCTCTTCAAATCGTGCTTTGCAAGACGGTAAGAGGTCGATTCTGCGGGAGTTGCCTCAAGGTTGTAAAGGTCGCCATACTTTTCCTGATAGTCGGAGAGCTTTTCTCTCATATGGTTGAGAACGTTCTGAGTGAATTTTTGCGCTTCTGCGTTGGTAAGGTCCTTTCCTATCCAAGAAGCATTAAGGCAAGCCTCGTTCATTCCAACAAGACCGATGGTTGAGAAGTGATTTGCAAACGTTCCAAGGTAGCGCTTGGTGTAGGGGTAAAGACCCTCGTCAAGAAGCTTGGTTATAACGGTACGCTTGATTTTAAGGGAACGAGCCGCAAGATCCATCTTGTGGTTAAGGCGAGCATAGAAGTCTGCCTCGTCGGTAGCGAGATATGCTATTCTCGGCATATTTATAGTTACAACACCGATAGAGCCTGTGCTTTCTCCGCTACCAAAGAATCCGCCCGATTTTTTACGAAGCTCACGGAGATCAAGGCGTAAGCGACAGCACATGCTTCTTACGTCGCTCGGCTCCATATCACTGTTAATGTAGTTTGAGAAATAGGGAGTTCCGTATTTTGCGGTCATTTCAAAGAGCAAGCGATTGTTTTCGGTATCCGACCAATCAAAGCTTCTTGTAATCGAATAGGTAGGAATAGGATATTGGAAGCCTCTGCCGTTGAAGTCACCCTCAATCATGGTTTCGATGAACGCCTTGTTTACCATATCCATTTCTTTTTTACAATCCTTATATTTGAAATCCATCTCCTTGCCGCCAACAATAGCATTAAGCTCTGCGAGGTCTGCGGGAACGGTCCAGTCAAGGGTTATGTTAGAGAATGGCGCTTGCGTGCCCCAACGTGAGGGGGTATTTACACCGTATATAAACGATTCGATGCATTTTTTAACCTGCTCATAGCTAAGATTATCAACCTTAACAAATGGAGCAAGGTAGGTATCGAATGATGAGAATGCCTGAGCGCCCGCCCATTCGTTCTGCATTATTCCGAGGAAGTTTACCATCTGGTTGCAGAGCGTTGCAAGGTGACGCGCGGGGGCAGAGGTTATCTTACCCGTAACACCGCCAAGTCCCTCTTGGATAAGCTGCTTTAAGGACCAGCCTGCACAGTATCCCGTGAGCATCGAGAGGTCGTGAATATGCATATCTGCGTTTCTGTGCGCGTTTGCTATTTCCTCATCATATACCTCGGAAAGCCAATAGTTTGCCGTTATAGCGCCCGAGTTACTGAGAATAAGACCGCCAACCGAGTAGGTAACGGTTGAGTTCTCCTTAACACGCCAGTCGATATTTTTTACATAGCTGTCTACGATATCCTTGTAGTCGAGAATAGTTGATTTCATATTACGGAGCTTTTCTCTTTGCTTGCGGTAGAGAATGTATGCCTTTGCTACGTCGGCATAGCCCGCTTGAACGAGGACAGACTCAACGCTATCCTGAATGTCCTCAACCGAAATAACTCCTTCTTTTATTTTAGGTTCAAAATCTGCCGTAACCTTAAGGGTGAGGAAATCTATCACCGAGGGATGATATTGCTTTTCCTGCGCCTCGAATGCCATTCTAATAGCATCGTTGATTTTTTGAAGATTGAAATCAACGATTTTTCCGTCTCTTTTTAAAATTTGATACATTTTTTCTCCTTTGTCTTTATTCCTTTATGTTTTAGCTGTGAGAAGTGTCTGTTATTCAATTATACATTAAAAAGAATAAAAAGTCAATTGTGAGAAATTACAATATATTGATTTAAAATTTGTTATATAACACAACATATTGTGCAAACTTAAAAAATGCGATACTATATTCAGATACCTCGCAAAGCGGTGCAGGGCAGTATCTTTCTTGTGTTTTCAAGTATTTCGAGCATTTCCGTCGGTGAATATGCCGAAAATCCGCTTGATATGATATCACCCGAATCGACATAGCTTTGCAGAAAATATTTTTTTGCGTTTTTTATGCTATTGGCGATTTTTATAATATCCTCTTTTTCGTGAAGCTCACGGACAACCGTGGTTCGAAATTCATATTCGGGAGCTTTTTTGATTATTATATCAATGCTTTGCTCGATTTCTGCAGGGTATTCGTCGACTCCTGCGGTAAGCGCGTATTTTGTCGGCGCGTTTTTTATATCCATGGCGACGTAATCGACAAGACCCGCATCGAGAAGCGCCTCAAGTCTGTCGGGCATGCTTCCGTTTGTGTCGAGCTTAACAAGTAAGCCGTATGAGCGGATTTTCTTTATAAATTCAAATATATCCGAATTGAGTAACGGCTCGCCTCCCGTTATGCAAACGCCGTCAAGAACTCCCTTGCGTCTTGAAAGATAGGAAAAAAATTCATCCTCGGGTATTCCTTCGATTGCTCCCGAATTGAGAACTAAGGATGCGTTGTGGCAAAACGGACAACGAAAGTTGCATCCTCCGGTAAAAACGGTACAGGCAAGCTTTTCGGGAAAATCGAGCAGAGTTGTTTTCTGTAAGCCTCTTATAATCATTTTCGGCTCTCCTTGTGTTATAGTTGATTTAGATGTGTTGTTTGTAAATAAAGTAAGAAAACACTTGATTTTTGCTTTTTTTCGTGTTAAAATAATAAAAAGGTAAATTAGGTTTACTATTTACCTTATCGGTTGTTTATTTATTGATAGATTATGGGGGAATATTTTATAAATGCAGATAGGTGAAAAAATAAAACGTCTGAGATGCGCAAAGCTTATGACTCAAAGTGAGCTTGTCGGAGGCGAGATAACGAGAAATATGCTTAGCCGAATAGAAAACGGAGCTGCTCAACCGTCTATGTCAACGGTAAAATATATTGCAGAGCGACTTAACGTTTCGGCGGGATTTTTGCTTGCCGACGAAGATGATGAGGTGCTTTATTTTAAGTCTGCCGAAATCGGTAACATAAAAAAAGCATATGCCGATAAGGATTATTCGCTTTGCCGTGAAATGTGCAAAAATTCCGAATGGAGCGACGACGAGCTTATGCTAATTCTTTCGGAAAGCACGGCGTATGTAGCAATAGAGGCGTTTTCTCGAGGAAATCTCCGTGATGCCGCAGAGCTTTTTGACGAGGCTATAAAATGCTCGTCGCAAACGATATACGATAAGTCTGCGTTGATATCGCGTATAAAATGCTATTTTGATTATATGAGCCTTATATCTCCCACGCTCTATTCAAACGAGTGCGATGGAGATATCAATTTACCGATATTAATGGATGGCTTTTGCCTATATTCTTATATATTTCTTTGCGGAGAGAATAGCGGATACAGAGCCGTACCGCTTCTTGATAAGGCACTTGAGATGCTTGGAAAAAGCTCTTACGGAATACATATTCGCGCAAAGCTTCTTATCGAGGAGGGCAGATACCGAGAGGGCTATGAGGCGCTTCACACACTGCTTTTTGACGATAACGGTGAGTTTCCAGAGCCTATGCTCTATTTCGTTCTTGGTGATATAGAGCTTTGCTGCAAGGAAATAGATGATTTTAAGGGCGCTTATGATTTTTCAAAGAGCAGAATAGACCTTATGCAAAAGCTTTTAAGCTGAAATTCAGTCCTCAAACAAGGCAGATGAGTTATTCTCGTCTGCTTTATTTTTATCCTCGGGTGCGTTTTCTTTATTTATCTTGTCGGATTTTATTAGTCCTTCGTAAATAAAATTAAATAGGATTATAGCGATGATATACGCAACAAAGCCGTAGACCGCATCGGTGAGATAATTTATAATTATAATCATAACCTCGCCGAATGAGGAGGGCAAGCCTGCGTCTATATCGGTTATAAGTCTTGCAATAAATCTAAATGCGGTGACCGTTATGCTTGAATAAATTGCCGAGCGAAGCAGAGGGTTATACCAATCCACGTATTTTTTTATGGGTAAGATGTGACTAATTCGAGAGTCCTTTTTACCCCTGCCGTTCAGTATCGATACAGAGCGAAGATAATTACTTGAGCATACCGAAGCAAAGGTAAATATGAGAGCAAGCTGCACAAGCTCGATTATAAAATAAAACGAAAGAGAAATTAGGTCCGCAATTATTTCGGCTTTAGTTCCGATAGAGCCGTAAAGAGGGATATTCATAAGCAATCTTGCAGGTATTTTTAAAATAAGTATAGCGCAATATGATATGCAAACGGTTGCGGTCACACGCTTCTTTAAGAGAACGAGCGAAAATATTATCATTGCATATACCGAGCTAAAGGCTATGAGGTCGAAAAGGTCGGAAATGTATTTTAGCGTAACGGTGATTGCAGTTCCTCTGTAAACGGTGTTGTTTTCTAAATTAAAATATAACGGCGTGAGGCAGGTTATGTTTATGACAATCGGTAAAAGACAAAGCAAAAGCAGGGCTACGGTAAATACCCTCGCTATTCTTTTTTCGTTTATAGGTGTGGGAAGTATATCGTTCATTATGTCCTCGTATAGAAATTAAAATATTATAAATCATTATATCATAAAAGAAGGCTTATGTCTTTATATTTTTGTAAATTATTCAAAAAAATTGCATTTTTATTTTCTGCCTTGCATATTCTCAAATATAAAAAATAAATAAAATGAAATTAGGAGGACGTTGCAGTGGCAGAGGCGTATTTTGATTATGGCAGAATGATAAACGAGCTTGACGGCTTTTTAAATAAGTATAGCTTTCTTTCGGTTATAGAGGTGGGTAAGAGCATACTCGGAAACAGTATTCCCGCAGTGATTTTCGGAGAGGGAAAAAGTATTGTCACTTACATCGGCGGTGAGGTGGGTTGCGACCCTTTCAGTCCGTTTATGCTTATGCGATTTCTAAGAGATGCTTGCGCACTTTACGAGGGTGGAGGCTCGGTATTTGGGTTTTCTGCGGAAAATATCTTCAAGAATTATACATTGGTTATAATCCCGCTCTTAAATCCCGATGGATTAAATTATTTTGCAAACGGTATAGAGCTTGAAAATCCGCTTTTTGAAAGGGTTATGAAATTAAACGGTGGCGGGGATTTTTTGCATTGGAGAGGAAATGCGCGCGGTGTCGACTTAAAATACAATTATGGCTTGGAATATAGTGAAAGTCAGCCCGAGGCAGAGGTTGGAAGGCTTTGTAATTTTCTTCGTTACGGCTTTACGCCCGATATGTTGATAGATTTTTCTTATTCGCAAGGAGAAAACGAAAAAGAAGTAATACGCTTTTGCGGCGGTGAGGAGGAAAACAAAATAGCGGTTGCTCTCTCACAAATGAGCGGAATTGCGAGAGAATATTCGGAGAGTGTTATAGAAAACAGAACGCTTTACGAATGGGCGAGAGGTGAGCTTTATGCGTCTGCGTTTTCGGTTGAGCTTGAGCGTATGAATTTTCTTTCGAAAAAGCATTTTGAGGATACGGGATTTTTGTGTTATTTAAATCTTCGTAAGCTGCTTTATTGCGCTCCGTTTTTGACTAAACTACGACAAAACCGAATAGAAAAGGGTTGAATTTATATTTGCCCGCTTGAACGCTTTTTGAGGGTTTGAGCGGGCTTTGTGCGTCTTAAAATAAATTTTACAAATTTATCTTGTAAAATCTTAAAATAGGTGTTTACAAAAGGGGAAATTTGTAGTAAAATATATATGCATATTGTAATGAGTAGAAAGGAAGTTTTTATGTTGAGTCCAAAATATAAGAGAATTTTATTAAAGCTTTCAGGTGAGGCGCTTGAGGCAAAGGACGGAATACTTAATTTTGACTTTATAGCGACTATTGCGGACGTTATAAAGAAATGCGTTGATGCAGGTGTTCAGGTAGGAGTTCTTGTCGGAGCGGGAAATATCTGGAGAGGCAGAGCAGGCGGAGCTATGAACAGAACGAGAGCCGATTCTATGGGTATGCTTGCAACAACGATAAACGCTCTTGCTTTGCAGGATACCTTTATTCAGTGTGGGATAGATGCGGTTACTATGACTACCGTTGAAATGAATGCTTTTGCCGATTTTTATACCCCCCGTAATGCGATAAAGGCGCTTGAGAGCGGAAAGGTTGTTGTTTTGGGATGCGGAACGGGTGCGCCGTTCTTTTCTACCGATACCGCCGCAGTGCTTAGAGGTGCGGAGATAGAAGCAGACGTCGTTCTTATGGCAAAGAACGTAGACGGTATTTATACGGCAGATCCCAATAAGGATAAGAGCGCGGTTAAATACGATGAGCTTACCTATTCGGAGATTATTACCAAGGAGCTTGGGGCGATAGATCTTACCGCTGCGGCATTCTGTATGTCAAACAATATAAATATGTATGCATTTGGACTTAACGACCCTATGAATATTTACCGAGCTGTAATGGGTGAAAAAATAGGAACTGAGCTTCATAAATAATAAATTAATAATAAACTGATTAACAAATTTCGAAAAAATAATTTTTACATATAATCTTACGGAGGTTTTACTTATGAAACTTAATACTAAGGAATTTGAAACAAAAATGCAAAAGGCGATCAGCGCATATCAGGAAAATCTTTCCGTTATCCGCGCAGGTCAGGCAAATACTGCGGTTATCAGTAAGGTAACCTTTGAGTATTGGGGCGCTCCCACACTCATTACGTCGATGGCAGACGTTCGTGTGGTTGACTCTAAGACTCTTACTATTTCTCCTTACGATGCTACAACCCTTAAGGAAATGGAAAAGGCTATTCTTGCTTCTGACGTAGGAATTACCCCCACCAATGACGGTAAGGTTATCCGTCTTATATTCCCCCAGCTTACCGAGGAGCGCCGCAAGGAGCTTGTAAAGCAGGTACAGAAGATGGGTGAGGATGCAAAGGTTGCTATCCGTAATATCAGACGTGATGCAAATGATCTTTGCAAGAAGCTCAAGAAGGACAACGAGATGACCGAGGATGAGCAGAAGGCATCCGAGAAATCTATTCAGGACCTTACCGATAAGTACACCAAAGAGGTGGATGCGGTAACCTCTAAGAAGGAAAAGGAAATTATGCAGATCTGAATTTAAAATTATCAGGGCGGGGCAAAAGCCGTCCTGTAATTTTTAATTATATTTTTTAATAAGCTTAATAAATGTAGGTGTATAAAATGGGTTTTAAGAAGAAAAGCGTTCAAGACGTAAAAATAAAGCATATAGCCTTTATAATGGACGGAAACGGCCGTTGGGCAAAGAAGCGCGCCTTGCCGAGAGAATACGGACATCGCAAGGGAGCTGAGTCATTCAGACGGGTAATGGAATATTGCGGAGAGCTTGGAATATCGGCGACTACATTCTATGTCTTTTCAACCGAGAATTGGAAGCGTCCTAAGAATGAGGTTGATGCGCTTATGAAGCTTCTCGACGAGTATCTCGATGAGTGTAAGGAAACCGTTATGAAAAAGGATGACGGCATAAGATTTGTTTTTATCGGTGATAAGGCTATTTTTACACCTAATCTTCGTCAAAAAATGGAGGAGCTTGAAGCGCTTACCGCGGAAAAGCCGAGAATAGTAAATCTTGCCATAAATTACGGTGGACGCGACGAGCTTGTCTATGCCTTTAATACTCTTATGTCGGAGGGAAAAAGCAAAATAAGCGAGGACGATATCTCGGGTGCAATTTATACCAAGGATTCACCGCCTCTTGATATGATAGTAAGAACGGGCGGAGATTTAAGAATATCGAATTTTCTTTTGTGGGAGGCGGCATACGCAGAGCTTTATTTTACAAAAACTCTTTGGCCCGACTTTTCCAAAAAGGACGTAGATAAGGCTATTAAAGAATTTAATAAACGCAACCGAAGATTTGGCGGCGTTTAATGGGAGAGTAACGATGTTAACGAGAATTATTACAGGAATATGTATTATTGCCGCTTTAATACCGATAATTATTTTTTCTAATACCTGGGTGCTTCCAATCGTAATGGCTTTGGTCGGTGTATTATGTGTTTATGAGCTTTCGCGCTGTATGGGCTTGCAGAAGCGTGTAGGAATGCTTTTACCGTTATATGTGTTTGCATTAGGCTTTCCTTTTTTGCAAAGGATTTTTGAAAGCATCACCGACGTTGCTATTATTGCGATGATGGCGGTAATATTTTACGTTGTATATTTGTTTTGCTGGGCTATCTTTGCGCAGAGTAAAATAACCTATCCCGAAATATGCACGCTTTGTCTTACCTCACTTTATATACTGTTTTCGATAAATATGATAATTTATATCCGTGATTATAACGGATACGTAGCATTCCTTATTTTGATAGGCTCTTGGGTTACCGATGCTATGGCGTATTTTACGGGACGTCTTTTCGGAAAGCATAAGCTTGCGCCGACTGTAAGTCCCAAAAAGACAATTGAGGGTAGTATTGGCGGCTCGTTGTTCTGTGCGGCAGCATTCGTTCTTATGGGCGTTATAGTCGGAGCGTTGGTTGAGGGCTCGTCACCGAATTATATTTATCTTGCAATAAGCGGCTTGGTAATTTCGGTTATTTCTCAGATTGGCGACCTTATATTTTCTGTTTTAAAGCGTCAGTATAATGTTAAGGATTTCAGTAATTTGTTCCCCGGACACGGTGGAATGATTGATAGAATGGATTCGGTATTCTCGGTTGCTTTAGGTATTCAGGCGTTTATAATGCTTGCTCATCTGTCGGGCATATCATTCTTTTGATTAAGCTTGGTTTTTATTGATATTTAATTTCGGAGAATATTATGAGTGAAAATAATGTAACGAGAATATCGGTTTTAGGCTCTACCGGCTCTGTTGGAGAGCAGGCACTTGACGTTGCGGCAAAATTCGGATATGAGGTATGCGCTTTATCGGCAAATAAAAATTCAAAAAGAGTTGAGGAGCAAGCAAGAAAATTTAGAGTAAAGGCGGTTGCTATGGCGGATGAAACTGCCGCAATCGATTTGAAGACTCGACTTGCAGATACCGACGTTAAGGTGTATAGCGGAGATAGTGGAATTTGTGAAATGATAGCCGCGGATAATGCGGAAACGGTTGTAAATTCTATAATCGGTGAGGCAGGACTCTTGCCGTCGCTTGCAATTATCGACAGAGGAGCAAGGCTTGCGCTTGCTAATAAGGAGTCCTTGGTTGTTGCGGGTGATATCGTAATGACCCGAGCAAGAGAGCGAGGCGTTGAAATTTTACCCGTTGACAGTGAGCATTCGGCAATATTTCAGTGCCTAAAGTCAGGACGCAGTCAGGAAATAAAGAAAATACTATTAACCGCTTCTGGAGGACCGTTTTACGGATACACCAAGGATCAGCTTAGAGAAATAACGGTTGAGAGGGCGCTCGCGCATCCGACGTGGAAGATGGGGGCAAAAATAACCGTAGATTCCGCAACACTTATGAATAAAGGCTTTGAGGTTATTGAGGCGGCTCATTTATTTGGAGTTTCGTCAAGCAATATTGAGGTCGTCGTGCATCCCGAAAGTATAATACATTCAATGGTGGAATATATTGATAATAGCGTAATAGCGCAGATGTCTGTGCCCGATATGCGACTTTGCATACAGTATGCGGTAGCTTATCCACATAGGGTGGATGCGGCTATAAGCGAGCTTGATTTGTTTGAGGTGTCAAGGCTTACCTTTAAGCGCCCCGATACCGAAACCTTTTCACTCCTTAAGTGCGCAATAGATGCAATTGAAAAGGGAGGCGCATTACCTGCAGTTTTAAATGCGGCAAACGAGGTTGCGGTAAGTGCATTCTTAAACAGAAAAATAGGCTTTTACGATATTACCGAGTCGGTTTGCGAGGTTTGTGAACACTTGTCGGGCGCGAAGGACGTTAAATCGCTTGAGGCTATTCTCGGTTATGATAAAGAGGCTCGAATACTCGCAAAAGAGGTTTTGGGTCTGTAAAATTTGTTTTTTGGAGAAATAATGGGAACTTTTTTCAGTATTCTTTTTTATATAGTAATTATGGCTCTGGTTTTCGGAGTTATGATATTTATACACGAGGCAGGTCACTTCTTTACTGCAAGGGCGTGCGGTATAACCGTTAAGGAATTTGCTATAGGTATGGGTCCTAAGCTCTTTTCTTGGACTTCAAAAAAGCACGGAACGGTACATTCTATTCGGATTCTTCCAATAGGCGGATACGTCAGTATGGAGGGAGAGGATGAGGATTCTGCCGATGAGAACGCATTTTGTAATAAGCCCGTGTGGAAAAGAATGCTTGTTGTGGCGGCAGGACCTTTTATGAATATCGTTCTCGGAGTATTGCTCACTCTTATTGTGGTTCTTTCACAAGGTCCGATAGGCTCAACGGTGATTGCCGAATTTAATGAAAATGCTATGTCAAGTCAAAAGCTTGCCGTAGGTGATGAGATAGTAAAGGTTGACGGAACGTTTGTCTTTACCGGAAACGAGGTTATGTATGAGATAATGAATCAAGGCTATGAGCCTATTGATATCGTTGTCAAGCGTAACGGAGAAAAGATAACCGTTGAGGACGTTACCTTCGGAATTCTTACCGAGCAGGGTGTTTCATTTGGTGATATGGATTTTAAGGTCATGCGTGAGGAAAAAAGCTTTTTGAACGTAATCAAGCAGACTGCGACGAGAAGTGTTTCAACGGTGAAAATGGTTTACGATTCGCTTTTAGGAATGCTTACGGGTAGATTTGGACTTGATGCGGTATCGGGACCTGTTGGAGTAGCGCAGACTGTGGGGGATGCGGCAAAGACAGATTTTGTCGGATTTCTTTATATAGGTGCTATACTTACGATGAATTTGGGTGTTTTTAATTTTATACCTTTTCCCGCCCTTGACGGTGGAAGATTTATTCTTCTCTTGGTAGAGGCAATCCGAAAAAAGCCAATCGATAAAAAGATTGAAGGATATATAAACGCGGCAGGACTTATCGTTCTTTTTGGATTTATGATATTAGTTACCTGCAAGGATATTTTTAATTTATTTGGATAATTAATTGGATAAAAAATATGGATTATAACAGTATAAGACGTAAAACGAGAAAAATACGTGTTGGAAATATTTTCATCGGCGGTGATGCTCCAATAGCTATTCAGTCTATGACAAATACAGATACGCACGATAAAAAAGCAACGCTTGAGCAGGTGCTTTCGCTCGAGAGCAGAGGCTGTGACGTTGTTAGAATAACCGTTCCCGACATTGATGCGGTTGAAACGATACCTTACTTGAAGCACAACGGAGTAACTGCTCCGATAGTGGCGGATATACATTTTGATTACAGAATTGCAATCAAATGTGCCGAGGCTGGCGTTGATAAGATAAGAATAAACCCCGGTAATATAGGCTCTGACGATAGAGTTTATGAGGTCGTTAAGGCGTGCAAGGCGGCGGGAATACCGATAAGAATAGGCGTAAATAGCGGCTCTCTTGAAAAGGACATACTCGCAAGGCACGGCGCTCCGACGGCAGAGGCTCTGTGCGAAAGCGCTATGTATCACGCCTCTTTGCTTGAAAAATATGATTTTAACGATATAGTGATTTCTATAAAAGCATCAAATCCCTATGAAATGATAAGAGCAAATCGCAGACTTGCAACTTTATGTGATTATCCCTTGCATCTTGGCGTAACCGAGGCGGGAAGCAAGTCGATGGGCTCTATAAAAAGCGCTATCGGTATCGGAGCGCTTTTGAGTGACGGTATAGGTGATACCGTAAGAGTTTCACTCACCGATAAGCCCGAGGAGGAGATAGAGGCGGCAAGAAATATATTTAATGCGCTCGGAATTAAGGGTCAGAGCGGTATGGATATAGTAAGCTGTCCCACCTGCGGAAGAACTAAGATAGACCTTATTTCTCTCGTGGCGGAATTTGAGCGCAGAGCTAAGGAGGAGGGTATAACCTCTATGCCTATAAAGGTTGCGCTTATGGGATGCGTTGTAAACGGTCCGGGCGAGGCTCGCGAGGCGGATATCGGAGTTGCAGGCGGTAAGGGTGAGGCGGTACTTATAAAAAAAGGAATTATCGTCGAGAAAATAGCCGAGGGCGATATCGTTGAGCGCTTGATATCGGAAATTAAGAAGCTTTGATTTTAAAAAATAAACAATAAACAATAAACAATAAAAAGATAGGAAAGTGTAATGGCAAAAACATTAAGACAGCTGTTAAATAAATATATTCCTAACGATGACGATGCCGCTATTTTAGATAGCGGTGTTGTTTCACGCTCACTTGTTGATAAGGAAAAGCGTTGCCTTGAGGTGCATGCGCAGTTTTCCGAGGTTATACCGAAGTATAGACTTTATGAGCTTGAGGAGGCGGTGAGAGGTGCTTATGAGCTTCGTATGTGCAGAATAAGACCTCATTATCCGAGTGACAGATTTTCAATTCAATACATAAAGGATATCTTGCTTGAAGCCGAGAGAGAGGGAATAGTGGCAAGAGGCTTTTTCGGTGATTACGATTATTCCGCAAGCGGAAACGTGATAACCGTTAGAATTCCTTTCACCTCTTACGGAATAGACCTTCTTGAGTCGGCAAAAACTCCTACGCTTATTGAGGATATAATAAGAAGCGAGTTTGACGTTGCATATAAGGTTGTTATAGAGCAGGACGGAAACAGTGTTATGGAAATGTCGAGCGATTTTAAAAATAGACTTGAAAGCATCGACAGACAGATACATTCCGCAGAGGAGCGCTATCACGTTGTACTTAGAGATTCCGAGAGTAAGGTAACGCCTACTAACGAAAATCGCTTACCAAAACTTCCATCGGTTTACGGTGACGCAACCGTTGAGCGAGGCGAGGATACTGTTAAAATCGGAAGTATGACTTTTGATATTTCCTCACCTCAATATGTTGTTGGAGTTCCGTTTAAGATAGAGCCTATGCTTATATGCGAGGCAGAGCGTCCGATGAAAAATATCACTCTTATCGGAGAGGTATTTAATTACACCGAGGAGGAGATGCGAAGCAATAAGGAAAAATTAAACGTTTCCTTTGGAATTTTCGACGGTAACGCATCTATCTTTGTAAAACGTCATTCTATGGATATCGACGATGCCAAGGAGCTTAAGGGACTTGTTAAAAACGGTATGTGTATTGCGGTCCGTGGCTATACTAAGGGCGAAAGAAACGATGAGTCCGAAATGTTTATGAATTACTCGGATATTGCCGTTATATCAAAAAAGAGCAGAGTCGACAATGCTCCCAAAAAGCGCGTTGAGCTTCATTTGCATACAACCATGTCCTCAATGGATGCATTGATACCGCCCGACGTAGCGGTTAAGACGGCGCAAAAATGGGGACATAGCGCTGTAGCGATAACAGACCACGGAAACGTTCAAGGCTTTCCCGAGGCTATGCTGGCATCGGAAAAGATAGGAATGAAGGTTATTTACGGTATGGAGGCATACTTTGTAAATAATACGGCAAGCGTTTTAAACGGTAGCTATCAGGGTGACTTTGACGATGAATTTATAGTTTTCGATATAGAAACCACGGGTCTTTCGGCGGTAAACTGCAAAATTACCGAAATAGGCGGCGTAAAGATAAGACGCGGAGAGGTTTTGGAGCGCTTTAATAGCTTTGTAAATCCCGAATGTCCTATTCCTCCCGAAATAGTTAAGCTTACGGGCATCACCGACGAAATGGTAGCCGATGCCGATACTATTGACAAGGTATTGCCGAGATTTTTTGAGTTTGTGGGGGATAGATTGCTTATCGCTCATAATGCCGACTTCGATACAGGATTTATTAGAGTTGCCGCAAAGTCATTGGGTCTTGAGTTTAAAAATGCTTATCTTGACACATTGGGACTTGCAAGAGCGCTTATTCCCGAGCTTAATAGCTATAAGCTTGATAAGCTTGCCGACCATTACAAGCTCGGTAGCTTTAATCATCATAGAGCCTCGGATGACGCAGAAATGCTTGCAAATATCTTCTTTAAAATGCTTGTGGATCTCCAAAACACCGATGTTAATAATTTCAAGGACCTTGAAAATGAATTTAACGGTAACGCTGACCCCTTGAAGCTTAAGCCTTATCACCAGATAATACTTGTTAAAAATCAAGCGGGTATGAAAAATCTTTACCGTTTAATTTCCGATAGCTATCTTAAATATTACAGAAGAAATCCCCGTATTCCCAAAACCGAGCTTGAAAAGTATCGAGAGGGCTTGATAATAGGCTCTGCTTGTGAGGCAGGAGAGCTTTTCACTGCCGTTTTAGAGGGCAAGGCGGAGCATGAAATAGAAAATATAGTTAAATTTTACGATTATCTTGAAATTCAACCTATATGTAATAACAGATTTTTACTTGACGAGGGAAAGGTTCCCGACGAGGAGGGACTCCGTGAATTAAACAGAAAAATCGTAGAGCTTGGCGATAAATACGGAAAGCCCGTTGTAGCAACGTGCGATGCGCATTTTCTTGACGAGGAGGACGAGCTTTATAGAAAAATATTGCTCGGAGGAAAGAAATTTAAGGATGCCGACAGAGATATCCATTTGTATTATAGAACAACCGAGGAAATGCTTGAGGAGTTTGCCTATCTCGGTGAAGAAAAGGCTTATGAGGTGGTAGTTGAAAATACCAATATGATAGCCGATATGATAGAATCGGTAAGACCTATTCCCAAGGGCTCGTTTACTCCTAATATGGAGGGCGCAGAGGAGGATTTGCAAAATCTTTGTTGGACGAGAGCGCGCTCTATGTACGGTGAAAATCTTCCCGAAATCGTTGAAAAGCGACTCGATAAGGAGCTGACGTCAATTATAAAGAACGGATTTGCGGTGCTTTATATGATAGCGCAAAAGCTTGTGTGGTACAGTGAAAGTCAAGGATATCTCGTAGGCTCGCGAGGCTCGGTTGGCTCATCATTCGTTGCAACGATGGCGGGTATCTCCGAGGTTAACCCTCTGCCGCCTCATTATTACTGTAAGAAATGTCAGTATTCGCAATTTTTTACCGATGGAAGCGTAGGCTCGGGCTTTGATTTAGCCGATGCTATCTGTCCTAACTGCGGAGAAAAGCTTTTAGCGGACGGACACGACATACCGTTTGAAACCTTCCTCGGATTCTACGGTGATAAATCTCCCGATATCGACCTTAATTTCTCGGGCGACGTGCAGGGCAGAGTCCATAAATATACCGAGGACCTTTTCGGAGCGGAAAACGTGTTCAGAGCAGGAACGCTCGGAACTCTTGCCGATAAGACCGCATACGGATACGTTGCAAAATATTTTGAGGAAAAGGGATATCGCCTTAGCAGAGCGGAAATACAGCGCATAGTAGAGCATTGTATGGGTGTTAAGAAAACCACAGGTCAGCATCCGGGCGGAATTATAGTTGTTCCGAGAGAGTATGACGTGTATGATTTTACACCTATTCAGCACCCTGCGGAGGACCCGAACTCGGATATAGTTACTACTCACTTTGCTTTCTCTTATTTGCACGATACGATTCTTAAGCTTGACGAGCTTGGCCACGATATTCCTACTAAGTATAAATGGCTTGAAACCTTTTCAAATACAAGCGTTATGGATGTGCCGATGAATGCAAGAGAGGTTTATGACCTCTTTGAGTCGACTCAACCGCTCGGTATTGCTCCAACGGACATAGATTCCGAGATAGGTACATACGGACTTCCCGAATTTGGTACTCGCTTCTTGCAGCAGGTTTTGGTTGATGCAAAGCCTAAGAATTTTGCCGACCTTTTGCAGATATCGGGACTCACTCACGGAACGGGCGTTTGGCTCGGCAATGCCGACGAGCTTATTAAGAACGGTATTTGCGATATTTCTAAGGTTATAGGATGTCGAGATAATATAATGAATGACCTTATAAGATACGGTATGCCAAATGCGCTATCCTTTAAGATAATGGAGGCGGTGCGTAAGGGTAAGGGTCTAACTCCCGAGTGGGAAGCAGAAATGCGTGCCAATAACGTGCCCGAATGGTATATTGATTCTTGTAAGAAGATAAAATACATGTTTCCGAAGGCTCACGCGGCGGCATACGTTATGTCGGCTATACGTCTCGGATGGTATAAGGTAAATATACCGATAGCTTTTTACGGAGCGATGTTTACCGTTGCTCCGGGTGGCTTTGATGCGGCTATCGTCGGACGTGGCAGAGCTAACGTCGTTTCTACCATAAAGGAAATAGAGAAAATGGGTAAGGAGGCATCGCCAAAGGATATCGCCTCTATTCCGTCGCTCCAGCTTGCAAACGAATGTATGGCAAGAGGAATAAAATTCTTGCCCGTAGACATCGAAAAGTCACATTCCTACGTATTCAGACCCGAAAACGGTCATTTAAGAATGCCTTTCTCGGCACTTGGCGGACTCGGTGAAAATGCGGCGGCAAATATAGTTGCGGCAAGAGATGAGGAGCCGTTTTTCTCGGTTGAGGACCTTCAAAAGAGAGCAAAGCTTTCAAAGAGCGTTATAGAGATACTCCGCACTCACGGAGCGCTTGATAACCTTAATGAAACCGATCAGCTTACTATGTTTTAAATTAATATTTATAAGAGCAATAGCG
This sequence comes from Eubacteriales bacterium, assembly GCA_045643945.1. Classification (GTDB taxonomy): domain Bacteria; phylum Bacillota; class Clostridia; order Oscillospirales; family CAG-272; genus HGM12713. The sequence continues at coordinate 25,772 of JAZRGA010000010.1, forward strand.
CAATAATGTGCCGTTGCTCTTATTTTTTATCCTAACGCAACGTCGAGCATCATCATACATGAAAAGCCGATGGCAAAAAATACAGTTCCGAGAGTTGAGCCTTCCTTAGAGGATATGCTCGGCATAAGCTCTCTTAAAACCGCAAACATCATAGCGCCTGCCGCAAAGCCGAGGAGGGCGGGCAGAAAGGGAAGAACAAGCGAAACTGCAAATATGGTTATTATAGCTCCGATAGGCTCTATAATTCCCGATAGTGCCCCCAAGAAAAACGATTTTGTTTTGCTCATTCCTTTATTGTAGAGAGGCATAGAAATTATTGCTCCCTCGGGAAAATTTTGTATTCCTATTCCAATAGAAAGAGCAAATGCGGCACTCAATAGATGAGGTGAGTTATCTCTTAGCACTGCGGCATAAAGCACTCCTACCGCCATTCCCTCGGGTAGATTATGCAGTGTTACCGACCAAAAAAGCATATTTTTCTTTAATATCCCGTCGGTATCGTGCGACGGTATAATACGCTCGGTTAAAAACATAAAGCCAATACCGAGCCACAGTCCTATAAGTGCAGGTAGAAACGAGAGCCGTCCAAAGGCTAAAGAGCTTTCATATTCCATAGCGGGTATCAGTAAGCTCCAAATCGAGGCGGCAATCATAACCCCTGCGGCAAATCCGTTTAAAATATAGCCTAAACGGTGACTGAATTCTTTTTTTATAAAATAAACGCAAAGAGCGCCGAGAGTAGTTCCGATAAACGGAATTATAATTCCCAAAAATATTGCAAAGTACATTTTACCCCCAAATTATCATTAAAAAGAGCGGTCATTTTCAGTTTATGCAAATCGAATAAATATGTGAAGCAAGCTTAGTCTATATAGTATAATATTTATAATAATATATATAATTATGTGACTAAATCACTTGACAAAAAATGCTCTGTGTGGTATTATGTTATATGTATATTTATAGTTCTTTTTGAATGAATTTAGCGGAGGTGTTAAAATGAAAATTAAAGGGAAATGCAGAAAAATTATTTCACTTTTTTTGATTATTGCAATGCTTTTATCTGCGCTTTTGGCGATAACGTCTTGCACAAGCGGATTTGATGATACTAAATATGCAATAATCTCTGAAAACAATTTAACCGATGACGGCTTGGTTTATAGCATATATGAAAATAATACGGTGGTTATTACGGGAAGACAGGTTGATTACGATCAGCTTATAATCCCCGACGAGGTGGGAGGAAAGCACGTCGTTGAAATTGGTGAGAGCGCTTTTGAGGGTGATGAAACGCTCGTTCTTCTTACGCTTGGTAAAAACGTAAAAATTATTGGGGACAGCGCTTTCTCCGATTGTATCAACCTTGTGCGTGTTGAGGCGAGCGAGAATTTAAAAAAGATATCCTCAAGTGCCTTTTACGCTTGCTCAAGACTTGCGGAGTTTATCGGAGCGACAGCTATTGAGTACATAGACGAGGTTGCTTTTTATAACTGTACGGTGCTTGCTTATTTTGATTTTCCCGAAACCTTGACGACTATTAGCAACGAGGCATTTAGCGGATGCGAGAGCCTCACGGAAATAGTTCTTCCTTCAAAGATAAAGACTGTTGGCGTGGGAGCATTTTCTTATTGCTTGTCACTTACAAGAGTATCTATGGGAAATCTTGAGAGCGTTGCGGACAGAATGCTTTTGAATTGCGTTTCGCTTGAGAGCGTAACGGTTGCTCCAAAGGCAAAGGCTATTGGAGCGCATGCGTTTAGAGGCTGCTCTATTCTTAAGAGCATCACAGTACCTAAGACTGTAAAGAGTGTTGGCGAGGCTGCGTTTGCACAGTGCGAGGCTTTGAAAAACGTAAATTACGGTGGCTCTGAGGGTGACTTTAGCAAAATAAGCTATGGCGCGGAAAATGATTTCTTTAGCGGCGCAAGCGTAGCTTATAATCAAAAAATAGGATAAGGGGGAAGTGAATATGAAAAAAATAGGCAAAATAATTTCTTTAATATTAGCACTTACATTGATTTTCTCCTTGCTTCTTGCTTGCTCAGGTAATAATGCTTCGGATTCGTCGCAGAGTAACGTTCCTGTTGGCGGTGACGGAAAATTTACCGTTCCCGTTAAAAAAATAAGTGATGAAACCTTATATACCGAGGGCGTTTACAGCTATGCGCTTTACGATGACGGTACGGCTATAATTGTTGAGCATACGGGTGACGAGGCAGAAATAGTAGTTCCCGATATGCTTGGAGGATATCCCGTAACTACGATTGCCGCAGATGCCTTTTATGGAAATCTTAACGCCACAAGCGTAAAGATGGGCAAAAATCTTGAGGTTATCGGAGCATCTGCCTTTAATGGCTGTATTAAGCTTGAAAGGGTTGAAATCCCCGATACCGTGTGGGCTATTTATCCCGATGCTTTTATAGATACCCCTTGGCTTAACTCTCTTAGCGATGAGTTTGTTATAGTAGGTGATGGCGTTCTTTTGAAATATAACGGCAATGCTTCAAAGGTTGTAATTCCCAATACTGTAAAGCATTTAAGCAACGTATTTATGGCAAATGAAGCTATAAAGGACGTTACCGTACCCGATAGCGTTTATACGATAGGCGCGGCGGCGTTTTCTTCCTCGACCGTTTCAAGAGTTCAGCTTGGAAACAACGTTACGCTTTTGGATGATTCTTCGTTTGCGTATTGCTATAATTTGCATTATATTAATATGCCTGAGTCATTAAAGATAATTGAATCCTACGCATTTATGTCTTGTACGGGACTTAATTATTTGAAGCTTGGAAAGAACTTAGAGGAGATACGCGATTACGCATTTTTCCGTTGCTCACAGTTTAATTACCTATATATGCCAAAATCCTTAAAGCTTGTAGGAAATTTTGCTTTTGAGGATTGCAATTATCTTACTCACGTTTATTATGAGGGAACAGAGGAGGAATTTGCGGCGCTCGGCATTGACGGTAAGAACTCTCGATTGAGTGATGCAAAGAAATTCTATAATTATGATTATTCAGGAGGAATATATGAAGCTCAACAATAAAATCGGTGGAGCTGCGCAGAAGATAATATCGACCGTATTTTTTCTTGTTACCTTTATATGTTTGCTTTATTTGTATTTAACGGTTAAATACTTACCGTTCTTTATGGCATCTATTATTGTTATGATGCCTGTTGCGGTAAATATATTTTTACATCTTTTTGCGTGTAAAATACCGTTTAGCAAGCCGATAAAAAAGACCTTTGAAGATGATGTTAAAAAGTCAAAAAGGATATTTTCTTCTGTTGGATATGCAATAAAGCTTGCGGCTTACGGCATTTCTGCGGCATATAATAAGTCGCATAAGATATTACAAATAATTTTTGCTTTGGGAGCTTTTGCAGGATTTCAAATTGCTTTTGGAATGATGATTTTAAAGCTTACCTCGCTTTATAATCCGCTTAACTTTTTGTATCCTATAATTTTCGCTATTCTTTTTGTGGTATCTATTATAATTGATAAATGGATAAAGCATTCCGAGGCGGAAAACGGTAGAACCGAGGCGTTCTTCCACAATTCAAGAGTATTCTTCTATCTCACAAGACTTTCGCTTTTGCTTTTGACGATTGCGACGGTAATTAAGCTTCTTAATTTTGGGGAGCTTCAAAAATATCTTTATTATGCGTTGATAGTTGTTTTCTATTACGCATCCGTTCTCATGCTTATTTCTTTGGTGGTTTGCTTTATAAAAAAGGAGCTTACCGAAAAGCCGAAAATAATAATTCCGTTGCCCTTTGCGGGAAAGGATAAAAATGACCTTAGCGTTCTTTCATTCCTTGAAAATAATACGGGAATTACAATGCGCGGCTTGTGGAGTATGAAGCTTATAAAGCAGATAGTTCCTTATACCGTTATTGCGGTTGCGGCACTGTTTTGGCTTTCAACGGGAATAGTTCAGGTCGAGTCATATCAAGAGGCGACCGTTTACCGAATGGGCATTTTGCGAGAGGAAACCTTAAAGCCGGGACTTCATTTGGTATTACCCACTCCCTTTGATAAGGTTGAATATTACGATACTCAAAAGGTTAATAAGGTGTCGATTGGCTACGTTGCTAAGGAGGATACCGACAATCTTTGGACGGGTACTCACGGAAGCAGCGAGCATAAATTGCTTTTGGGTGGCGGAAATGAGCTCGTTTCTATTAACCTAAAGATTGAGTACAAGATAAGCGACCTGCGCGCTTATGTAACCAAGAGCGCTACACCTGCTTCGGTTCTTGAGGCTCACGCATACGACCTTATAACTCAAAGAGTAATAGTTACCGACCTCGAGAGCCTTCTTGCGGTTGACAGAGGGGCATTTACCTCCAACTTTAAAAAGGACCTTGAGGAGGGACTCTCCGACCACGATATTGGTATTGAAATCGTAAGCGTGGTAATGGAAAGCATTCACCCACCGCTCGAAATTGCATCTATATATCAAGGCGTTATAGGGGCGGAAATACAGGCAGAGGAAATAATAAGAAAAGCCGAGAATGCGGCAACTGTTACGCTTACTAATGCTCAAGCCACTAAGGAAAGCACGATAAATAAGGCAACCGCTGAAAACCATACTAAGGTTGCGGGCGCTACCTCAAGTGTTTCGGAGTTTATGGCGAGTGTTGAGGCAAACAACACCAATAAGGATTCGTATCAGTATTATAAATATCTTAACGCACTTTCTCAGGCATACGGTAAGTCAAATCTTATACTTGTTGGAGACGGTGTTGATACCTCTAAGATTTATTTTGGTAATATTTCAAACGGAGCAATTCTTGGCGGTGCTAACGGTAATACTCAAAATAGCACCGATATCGAGTCTGTAAGTTAAGGAGGCGTTATTTACAATGAAAAAAGATAAAAAAGAGAAAAATATAAATATAAGCGAGGAAAGCAAGTCCGAAAAAAAGGCTAAGAAAGAGGACTCGGGTGTTCCTTTCTTGATATTAAAAATAGCAATTGCGCTTGTCTTGGTCGTAGTTATTGCATATTTTGGCTTTGCTTGCGTGGTAAGAGAGGGTAATGCGGCAATTATTTTGCGTTTTGGCGCACCCAGAGAAACGGTTACAGAGGCAGGACTTTATTTTAAGCTTCCGTGGCCCTTTGAAACGGTAGTTACATACGATAACAGAGAGCAATATCTCGAATCTAACAATCTTGAAACTACTACAATGGATAAAAAGAATATAATTCTCAAATCCTATGCAATTTGGCAGATAGATGACCCCTTAGCATACCATAACAGCGTTGGTAGCAACGGTACTGTTGATTCTTACATAAAGAATCAAATATTCAGCGCTACAAACAGTATAATGGGTATGTATAATCTTTCGGATCTTATTTCGTCAAATAATGAAAATCTTAAAACACAAGAGATACAAAACAAAATATTCGAGCTTGTAAAGCAAAATTGTGAGGTTAATTACGGTATAAGGATACTCGACGTAAGTATTTTGCGTGTATCTTATCCCGAAACTAATCTTCAGTCTATTTTTGCTAATATAAGCGCCGAGCGTCAAGGCGTTATCGATGCTATTTTGGCAGATGCTAACGCAAAGGCAAGTAATATAACGTCTTCGGCAGATGCAGAGGCGTCAAAGATTATTGCCGAGGGCGAGAATAAGGCGGCAGAGATTCGCGCCGCAACCGAAAAGGAGGTCGCAGAGATTTACGCAAAGGCTCAGGCGGCTAATATAGAGCTTTTCAAGTTCCTTAAGGAATTGGATACTATTGTAAATTCGGTTAATTCAAATTCTGTTTTGATAGTTGACTCAAATGCATATCCCTTTAATATTTTGCTTGAATACAGTAAGACCGTTGACGAAAGCACAGAGGTTGTCGAGGACCTTGAGTACCTTCTCTCAAATCTTCCCGAGGAGGATAGAGAGGCGCTCGTTACCGCAATTGAGGAGCTTTTAGAGGCATCTGCAAGCACTTCAAGCCCCGACGCTGATGCTCCCGATAATTCGTCGGATGCGGAGGGATAATAATGAAAAAGAAGAATGCAGTATTTGAGGATATTATAACAACGGTTTCACGGTATTTCGTGGTGCTTGTCGTTATAGTTATCGTGTGCATTGCTCTTTCAGGTATAAAGTTTGTAAAAAGTGGAGAGGTGGCTATCGTTCTTCGCTTCGGTAAGCTTGTCGGAGAAACTCCCGAGGAGCAGATACACGAGCCGGGAATACTTTTTGCTTTCCCATACATAATTGACGAGGTAGTTACCGTTCAAACGGGAAGCGTTATGGAAAGAACGGTTACAACTCATTATACCGAGGGTTCAATGACGACGGTAAACAATAACGGTTACGTTGTTACGGGCGATAATAATATCGCGCTTATGAAGGTGTCGGTTAAATATACCATTACCGACCCGGTAAGCTATGCGCTTCATATCAAGGACGTAGATAAGATTATAGATGCTTGCGTAAGTAATGCTATGCTTGAAAGAGCCGCTTGCACCGATTTCGATGCTATACTTACTTCGGGTAAGGAAAAATATAGTCTTCAAGTTAAAAACGTGGCTCAGCAAAGCCTTGATAATAATTTAGTAGGCGTTACTCTCAGTACGGTAGAGCTTACTACCGTAGCTCCCCCCGATGAGGTGAAGCAGGTATATGATTCGGTTAATGCCGCAACGGTAGATGCCGAGAAAATGCTAAAGGAAGCTAATCAGTATAGAGAGCAGACATTGATAGAGGCAAGCGCTTCGGCAGAAAAGCTTATATCTGCCGCAAATACCACATATTCGCAAAGAACATCTGCCGCAAATGCAGACCTTTCGGAATTTTGGGGTACTCTCGAGGAATACGAGCGCTCAGCCGAGTCGAGAGAGGTAGTACGCGCACGCATTAAGAGCGATAAGCTTTCTAAGGCTATCGCAAAGATAGGAAGGGTAATAGCGGTAAAGGATGGCAACAGCCATATAGTTATTAATTAAGGAGGCTATTTATGGAAAATTTAGATAATATAGCAAAAAATAGCCTTGAAGCCTTATCAAAGGATAATCTTACCGAAAAGGGAAAAAAGAAGCTTAAGCGAGAGATATTCAGTGGAGCGATAGCGCTTGTCTGCTTGCTCGCGGGACTTCTTGTAAGCTGGATATTTCCGCAAAAAACAACTATTCCCGCATTATTTTATACGGTAGGCTTCCTTATCGAGGGTATTCCCGTTTTCTTCGTAGCGTTAAAGGGAGTATTTACAAAAAATCTTGAAAACGCTATGGAAATGCTTGTCGCAATAGCGATCATAGCCTGCTATTTTTCGGGAAATCTTATATTAGCGGTTCTCGTGCCTCTAATTTTGAACATCGCTCACATACTTGAGGAGCGAAGCATAATGGGTGGTAGAGATGTTATCGACGGCTTGCGACGCATGCAACAAAACACCGCAATTTTGCTTGACGGTGACGTTGAAAAGAGCGTTGATGCAAAGACCTTAAAGATTGGTCAACGTATTCTCGTTAAGCCCGGCGCAGGTATTCCGATTGACGGTGTAGTTATAAGCGGTGAAACGAATATAGACCAGAAATCTCTGACAGGTGAGCCTCAGCCTGCTCACGCAACGGTTGGTGACACCGTTTATGCGGGTACGGTAAATATCGACGGTAGAATTACCGTTGAGGTTAAAAAGGAATACGTTGATACCTCGTTTTCGAATATTCTTGCTTTGCTTGAAAAATCGGAAAATATATCTATTCCCGAAACAAGAATAATAGATAGATTTATGAAGTATTATATTCCGTTCGTTTTGGCGATAGCGGCAGGCGTTGCGCTTGTAACCTCGGATATAACCAAGGCAATCGCAATTCTCGTCGTTTCCTGTCCTTGCGGTCAGATGCTTGTAAGCTCTGCGCCTATGATAGCGGCACTTTCAGCGGCTACAAAGCGAGGAATACTTATTAAAAACTCAAAGTTTATCGAGGAGCTTACCGATATAGACGTTGTTGTCTTCGACAAAACGGGTACTGTTACCGTCGGTGATCTTTCACTCACCGAAGCGGTAGCGATTGACGGAGTAAGCCGTGAGGAGCTTATGAGCGCGGCGGCAAACGTTGCGTCGGCATCGGCTCACCCAATTTCAAGAGCTTTGATGGCTTCAATCGGAGATTTGGAGTATTCAAAGGATTACAAGGTCACTGAGGTTTCGGGTAAGGGTATGGACGGTACATCAAAGGACGGAAAGCATAACGTGAAATTCGGTAATGCTGATTGGATAAGGTCCTTCGGTGTGGAGGTCGATGAAGCAGAGGGTGTTATCGGCTCTGTAAGCTATGTGCTTTGCGACGGTAAATTGCTTGGATATCTTTGCTTTAATGATACTGCAAGAAAGGAAGCAAAGGAGGGAATTGATACTCTTAAATCTATGGGCATAGAAAAAACGGTAATGCTTACGGGTGACCGTAAGGAGGCAGCCGAAAAAATATGCACCGAGATAGGAATTGATACTCTTGAGGCTCAGCTTCTTCCCGAGGATAAGCTTGCTTCGCTTAAGGGGCTAAAGGAAAACAATTACGTTCTTGCAGTTGGCGACGGCATAAACGACGCACTCGCTCTTAAGGAGGCGCACGTTGGTATAGCTATGGGAGCTATGGGCTCTGAGCTTGCTATTCAGTCGGCGGATATTGCGCTTATGAATAACAACCTTTTGAATATACCTTTTTCTATCCGCCTTGCAAGAAGAACAAAGAGGATAATATATCAAAACCTTGCGCTCTCCATTGGAATAAGTGCGCTTATGATAGGTCTTTCGGCCTTTGGCGTTATAAGCCCTCTCGCAGGCTCTATTTTACATAACGTAGGAGCTTTTGCGGTTCTTATAAACAGCTCGAGAATTTTAAAAACTCAATAATAAACGAATTTGAGAGTCTTTCTCGACAATTTCAACCAAAAAGTAGCTTTTACTATGGGTTTTCATAATTAAAGCTACTTTTTTATTTATAAATCAAATATTATTTATTGACATAAAATATAAAATATGCTAAAATTTTATAGAAAACATTTTGGAGATTTGATTATGAATAATTGCTTGCAAAAAAGAACATGGATGGAAATCGACCTTGATATGGTTGAGCATAATTATAAAACTATCAGAGCGCACGTTCCAAGCAGTGCGGGGGTTTGCTGCACAATTAAGGCAGATGCTTACGGTCACGGCGCGGTTAGAATAGGAAAACTGCTTGACGAGCTTGGCGGAGCATTTTTTGCGGTGTCGAATGCAGAGGAGGCTATTCAGCTTCGCAAGGCGGGAATTATAAAGCCTATTATGGTCTTAGGGTATTCACCGCTTGAAACGACTGAGCTGCTTGCAAAATATAATATTTCACAATGCGTTCATTCCTACGAGTACGGAAAAGCGCTCCTTTCGGACGCTAAATCAAAGGGCGTAAAAATTGCAGTTCATATAAAAATTGATACGGGTATGGGAAGAATAGGATTTCCGTTCCGCGGCTTTGACGAGGATTTGCGAATTGAGGAAATAGTTGAGCTTTGCAACGATGAAGCGTTTATAAGCGAGGGAATATTTACTCATTTTCCCATTTCCGATGATCAGAAAAAGGGAGAAGCCTTTACCCGTGAGCAGTATGAAAAATTTATTAGCGTAATAGAAAGGCTTGAACGCAGAGGAATAAGCTTTGCGGTGAAGCACTGCGCAAATTCCGCAGGACTTGTTGACTATCCCGAGTACAGTCTTGATATGGTGCGTGCGGGAGTATTGTTTTTTGGAATAATTCCTTCGTGGGAAATGAAAAATCCCGACTTTGATTTAAAGCATACCTTTGCTTGGAAGACCGTTGTTTCTCATATAAAGGACGTAAGAGTAGGCGAAAGCATTGGATATAGCCGTACCTTTATCGCTGATAAGAAAATGAAGGTGGCAACTCTACCTATCGGATACGCAGACGGATTTAGTCGCTCAAACGGCGCAAAGGGATTTAAGATATACGTCAAGGATAAGCCTTGTCCTATCGTTGGCAGAGTTTGCATGGACCAGATAATGATAGACGTAACCGACGTCGAGGAGCTTTACGTCGGTGATGAAATAACGGTGTTCGGTAACGGAAGTCCCGTATCGGTTTACGATTATTCCGAGCTTCATTCGACAATACCTCACGAGGTGATGTGTGATATCGGAATGAGAGTGCCGAGAGTATATCTCAGACACGGAAAATTTGAGTCTATTGCGGATTATCTTTTGCCGCAATAAACAACAAATAATTATTGGCTACATTTGAGGTTAATAGGAAAGGCTATACAGATATGAGTATAAAAGGAATAAATGAAATTAAAGAGCTTCTTTCATCTAATTCTTACCCCGGTAGAGGTATTATAATAGGTAAGAGCGCAGACGGTAAAAGCGCAATGATAGCATATTTTATTATGGGAAGAAGCGCAAATAGCCGCAATCGAGTTTTCGAGAGGTTTGAGGGCGGAATGAGAACTAAGGCTTTTGATGAGTCGAAGCTCGAGGACCCAAGCCTTATAATTTACAATCCGTTTTTGGAAAAAGAAAATATAGATATAATAACTAACGGAGATCAGACTAATACCGTTTACGATGCGCTTTGCGAGGGAAAGAGCTTTGAGGATGCTCTTATGACGCGAGAGTTTGAGCCTGATGCTCCAAACTATACTCCAAGAATTTCGGGAATAGTTAATTATGAGGATAGCTGCTTTAATTATTCGCTTTCTATTTTAAAAAGCGCGGATGGCGACCCAACGGTATGTAACCGTTATTTTTACAGATACACACCGAGAGAGGGTATCGGTCATTTTATTCACACCTACGAGTGTGACGGTAATCCGATTCCGTCATTTTACGGTGAGCCTGAGGTGGTTATTCTCCCCAATACCGCAGAGGAGCTTGCAGAGCTTGTTTGGGAAAATTTAAACGAGGATAATAAGGTTTCTTTGTTTATACGCACTGTTTCCTTAACCGATTTAAAGGCTACCGAAATTATAGTAAATAAAAACATTTGAGGTGATAAAATGAGAGAGTTTGAACTTAAATATGGCTGCAATCCCAATCAAAAGCCTGCTAAAATATTTATGCACGACGGAAGTGAGCTGCCGATAGAGATACTTTGCGGACGTCCCGGATATATAAATTTTCTTGATGCTTTTAATAGCTGGCAGCTTGTAAAGGAGCTTAAGGAGGCAACGGGAATGCCCTCCGCGGCTTCGTTTAAGCACGTTAGCCCTACCTCGGCAGCAGTAGGACTTCCGCTATTAGATAAGCTTAAGCGTGCCTGCTTTGTTGACGATATCGAGGGACTTGACGAGTCACCCTTGGCTTGTGCATACGCAAGAGCGAGAGGAACAGATAGAATGTCATCCTTTGGAGATTGGATAGCCTTAAGTGACGTTTGCGATGCTACAACCGCAAGGCTCATAAAGCGTGAGGTGTCCGACGGAATTATTGCTCCGGGATATACAGAGGAGGCGCTTGAAATCCTTTCTTCTAAGAGAAAAGGTAATTATAATATTGTTAAAATTGACCCGAATTTCGTTCCCGATGCGGTAGAGCGTAAGCAGGTTTATGGAATTACATTTGAGCAGGGAAGAAATAATTTTAAAATAGATAAAGAGCTTCTTTCGAATGTTGTTACCGATAAAAAGGAGCTTCCCGAAAATGCGGTAAGAGATCTTATGATTGCACTTATTACGCTTAAATATACACAGTCAAATTCTGTCTGCTACGTTAAAGACGGACAGGCAATAGGTGTCGGAGCGGGTCAGCAGTCGAGAATTCATTGTACAAGACTTGCGGGAAATAAGGCTGATATATGGCATCTTCGTCAGCACGATAAGGTCTTAAATCTTCCTTTTCTTCCGTCACTCGGTCGCCCCGACAGAGATAATACCATAGACGTTTATATTTCCGAGGAAAGCGAGGACGTTTTAGACAACGGAAATTGGCAAAGGTATTTTACCGAGAAGCCCGAGCCTCTTACGGCAGAGGAGAAAAAGGCTTACCTTTCGACGGTAAGCGGTGTTTCTGTTGGAAGTGATGCTTTTTTCCCATTCAGTGATAATATCGATAGAGCTTACAGAAGCGGTGTATCTTATATTGCCGAGCCGGGTGGCTCGATAAGAGATGATGCGGTTATTGAGTCCTGCAATAACTACGGAATAACTATGTGCTTTACGGGAATGCGACTTTTCCACCACTGATAAATATATCCTTTATATGCAAGCGCCATTAGCTTGTAATTTACAAATTAAGGCTGTTACATCTGTTAAAACGGATTCATTATCTATGTAGCTTTAGTTACTTTTATACAAAAAAAGCCGAGTGAAACTCGGCTCTTGGTGCGAGAAACGGGACTTGGTCTCGTCGCTACGACGCAAAGCCGCGATTTGATTTCGGCTTTGCTACGCTCCTCGGTCTTCCGCGGCTCTGACAACACACTGTGTTGTCATTCACTACCGCTCCCCTTCAAGCCCCGTTTGACTGATTCGCAAAAATAAAAAACGACATACCGAAGTATGTCGTCTTTATTTGGTGCGAGAAACGGGACTTGAACCCGTACGGTGTAACCACACGCCCCTCAAACGTGCGCGTCTGCCAGTTCCGCCACTCTCGCATATAGGTTGCTTTCGCAACATTAATATTATACTACAAATTTTTGAAATGTCAATAGCTTTTTGAAAAAATTTAATTTATTATTTTGAAAAAATTTTAATTTATTATAAAAGTAAATTTTTATGCTTCTTTCGATATTTCGATTTGTTTGTAACCCTTTTGTAACGCATTATATGGTAGAATGATCATACAGACGATAATGATGTGTTTATATTCATTCGGCGTATATATTATTTATGTATTAAGGAAAGTAGGATGTCCCGATGTGTGTAGCAAGCTCGTTAATGAATTTGAGCTAATCAAAAAGGACAATATAATAGCGCAGGATGAGATGAGCTTTAATCTTCTTGATTGATTTAAAATTTAATACAATAAATGATAATCTATTGTCATAATTTATATCCTTGCATATTATGTTAAGGAGAGCCACGCTCTAAAACTTTTAGGAGGAATGATTATGCAAGACAATAGATTTCCATGCGGCATTTCGGATAAGGGAAGATCTGAGCAGGTTTGCATTGAAGCAAACAGAATTCTTGATTCCTGCCGCGACAGAGATTGCTTTGAGGACGTAAAGGTAATTCTCACCGATTTTGGCGGTGAGATAATAGAGCATACAACGGCAATTCGCGCAAAGAACGCTTGTATAAGCTCTACTTATATAGGAATAGACCCCGTAAAATTCAACAAAGGCTTTTATTCGGTAACTGTTAAATTTTTCATTAAGATAACCTTCGAGGCTTGCCTTTGCGGTGGAAGAAGTCAGGAATTTGACGGCGTTGCGGTGCTTGAAAAGAAGGTGGTGCTTTTTGGCGGCGAAAGCTCGGTTAGCACCTTTAAAAGCGGAGCGGGCTCATCCGATTATTGCAAGATACCCGAGCCCTGCTGCGTAAGTAAAAATACACCTACCGCCATTGTCGACGTTGTAGACCCGATTATTCTTAACTGTAAGGTTAAGGAAAAGGAAGAAAAATGCGGCTGCTGCTGTTGCTCGTGCGACGAAATTCCCGCTTCGGTATGCTCAGGACTCAACGGTCATCTTGTTGACAATAACGGAAGATACCTTGCGGTTTCCTTAGGTATTTTCTCAATCGTGCGCTTGGTTCGTCCCGCTCAGTATTTGATATCGGCAACCGAGTATAGCGTACCCGATAAGGTTTGCGTATCCTCACAGGAGGATAATCCTTGTGCAATATTCAGAACAATGGCGTTTCCTACCGCAGAGTTTTCATCAAGCGATTATATTCCGCAAAAGCTTGATGGAAGCGGTAAATGTCACTGCTAAATCTTAAGAAAATGGACTGCCTTAAATCAACGGTTTAGGGCAGTCCTTATAATATTTTATAAAATGTTTGATTTTTATGCTCTTTTCTAATAAAATTTATAAATTTATGTTGAAAAATATTATAAAATGTTATATAATAAAGGGGTAGTTTTTTATATTTGACAGGAGATTTAAAATGAATTACATTGATAAGTATAACAGTTGGTGCAACAGTAATGGGCTTGATGCTCAAGACAAGGCGGATCTTCTTTCTATCGCTAACGATGATAAGGAGATTCAGGAGAGATTTTTGTATGATCTTGAATTTGGTACAGGCGGACTCCGCGGAGTAATCGGAATAGGTACTAACAGAATAAATAAATACATTGTTAGAAAAACAACGCAGGGCTTTGCTAATTACATTAAGAGCTTTGGCGAGGAGGCTTGCAAGCGAGGAGTTGTTATTGCGCACGATAACCGTCGCTTTAGCATAAGCTTTTGCCTTGAAACCGCAGGTGTTCTTGCGGCAAACGGTATTCAGGCGTATATTTTTGATTCATTGCGTCCGACTCCCGAGCTTTCCTTTGCGGTGCGTGAGCTTGGAGCTTTTGGAGGCGTTGTTATAACCGCTTCTCATAATCCTCCCGAGTATAACGGTTATAAGCTTTATGATGAAAGAGGATGTCAGCTTGTCGGTGAGTCGAACGATAGAGTTGTTGACGAGGTAAATAAGATTACAGATGCGCTTTCGGTAAAGGCACTTTCTAAGGACGATGCGGGTAGCCTTATAAAGGTTCTCGATTCTTCAATGGATGAAACCTATTATAGCAAGGTTATGAGTATATCGGTAACCCCTGATGTGAAAAAGGATATTAAGATAGTTTATTCTCCTCAGCACGGAACAGGAAATGTGCCGGTAAGAGAGGTGCTTTCACGCCTTGGATATAACGTAATTCCCGTTCTTGAACAATGTGATCCCGATACCGAGTTCAGTAATACAAAGAACCCCAACCCCGAAACCGCAGAGGCATATTCGCTTGCTTTTGATTACGCAAAGAAATATGATGCGGATATCATAATAACGACAGACCCTGATTGCGACCGTCTTGGTGTTGCTGTTAAAAAGGGAAATGATTACGTTAGAATGACGGGTAACCAGTCAGCGGCAGTATTGATTAAATATATTCTTTCACGTCGCAAGGAAAACGGAACACTCCCCGAAAACGGTGTAATGTTCAATACAATAGTTACCTCTGACCTCGGCGACAGAGTTTGTGCAGAGTATGGAGTAAAAACCGAAAAAACGCTTACCGGTTTTAAGTTTATAGGTAATAAGATATATAATCATGAGCTTCTCGGTGATGCCGAGTTTGTATTTGGATATGAGGAAAGCTACGGTTGCCTTATTGCCGATTTCGTTCGTGATAAGGATGCGGTGCAGGCATCATTGATGCTTTGCGAGGCGGCAGCTTATTATCATGAGCAATCAAAATCGTTGCTCGACGTTCTCGAGGAAATTTATGCAAAGCACGGCTTTTACCTCGATGCGCTTGATAACTTTGTATTCAAGGGTGTAGACGGTCCGGAAAAGATTTCTCAGCTTGTAAACGGACTCAGAACTAATCCTCCCAAGAGCGCAGGTGACGTTGCCGTAGTTGAGATGGAGGATTACAAATCCGAAAAGATGCTTTCACTTGGATTCCCAAGCTCTAATGTTCTTCGCTTTATTCTTGAGGACGGTAGCTGGGTAGCGGTTCGCCCCAGTGGAACAGAGCCTAAGTGTAAATTCTACTTCTCGGTAAGAGCAAAGAATCTTGCAGAGGCAGAGGATAAGCTCAAGGTTATGAAGGCAACCTTTGAAAGAGCATAAGGCTTATAAAAACTAAAAATTAATATTATATGACAAGGGTCGAAATTTTGACTTTTGTCATATAATTATCTAAAAGAAAGGGAGAATGGTATGAGTGACAAGAAGACAATTAAATATCTTTCAAGCATTCATTCTCCGAATGATGTAAAAAAGATACCCGAATCCGAAATCGAAGCCGTTGCTTCCGAAATAAGAGATGAGCTTATAAGAATCGTATCGCAAAACGGAGGACATCTTGCTTCAAATCTCGGTGTGGTTGAATTAACTCTTGCTATTCACAGAGTTTTCGATACCCCGACCGATCACCTCATTTTTGACGTTGGTCATCAAAGCTACGTTCATAAAATGCTCACCGGTAGATACGAACGAATGGAGAGCATACGCAAGGCGGGCGGTCTTAGCGGATTTCCTAAAATAAGCGAAAGCGAGCACGATGCGTTTGGAGCGGGTCACAGCTCGACCTCGTTTTCTGCGGCTCTCGGATTTGCAAGCGCGGACAAGCTAAAGGGCTCGAAGGCTTATACCGTTGCACTTTTTGGCGATGGAGCTTATACAGGCGGAATGATTCACGAGGCTATTAATAATTGCCAAAAGGATTTGAGATTGATAATAATTCTTAACGAGAACGAAATGTCAATTTCCAAAAACATAGGCAGATTTGCGAGCAATCTTTCAAGGATACGCTCGAGCAAGGGGTATGTAAAGACTAAAAAGGCTACTGGAGCGTTTTTGAATAAGATACCGCTTATAGGTAAGCCGATTTTCCGTGGAGTTCGCAAGGTGAAAAACACCGTGAAAAACGCACTTTACGAGTCTAATTATTTCGAAAGCATGGGACTTACTTATTTAGGACCGATAGACGGAAATGACTACTTTGCGGTTGAAAGAATTTTGCGTGATGCAAAAAGATTGAACGAGAGCGTTATTATTCACGTCAAAACCAAAAAGGGAAAAGGGTATGCTCCCGCAGAGGAGGAGCCCTCTAAATATCACGGTATGCAGCCCTGCGACGTGTCGAATGATAGCGATGCTAAAAGCTTTTCCGATATTATGGGCGAGCATCTTACGCAATTGGCAAGAAGTAATGATAAAATTTGCGCAATAACTGCGGCAATGAGTGACGGCACGGGCTTGAATTGCTTCAAGGAAAGTCACCCGAATAGATTTTTCGACGTTGGAATTGCCGAGGAGCATGCACTTACCTTTGCGGCAGGACTTGCGGCTAACGGTATGCGCCCTTGTGCGGCAATATACTCAACCTTTTTGCAAAGAGCTTATGATAATATAATCCATGACGTAGCATTACAAAATCTTCCCGTACTTATGCTAATAGACCGCGCGGGTCTTAATTTAAAGGACGGAGCAACTCATCACGGTATTTTTGATGTTGCTTTCCTTTCGCATATACCGAATGTAAGAATATATGCGCCTATTTCAAATGAAGGTCTGCGGGCTTCTATGGAGGAGGCTCTAACACTTGACTGTCCTTGCGCTATAAGATATCCGAGTGGATTTGAAAATAAGAGGCTTGTTGAAAGATTTTATATAAATTCAAGCTTTTCGGATATTTCCTTGAAAACAGATTTTTTGATTGAAGAAAAGGATTCGCTCGATGCTTTGATTGTAACCTACGGCAGGATTTCCGAGGAGGCTATCAAGGTTGCAGATTCTCTTTCGACAAAAATGCGTGTGGGTATTATTCTTCTTGAGGTTTTAAAGCCATATTCAAATGTCGCAGAAAAAATACGAGAGCTTTTGGGCGAAAGACTTAAGTCTGTCCTTTTTTACGAGGAAGAAATAAAGAGCGGAGGAATGGGTATGAATTTATCCGCTCTCTTATCGGACGAGCTTAACAGGCGAGGCGTAAAGTACAGTACGGTTGCGCTTGACGACAATTTTGCGGCATGCTCGGTTGAGGGGCAAAATGCTTATCAAATGGCAAAGGTCGATTGTGACACGGCGTCACAGGAGCTTATGCGCATTATGAACAATATGTAAATAATAAGGCGTTTTCCTTGACGAAAGTACAGTTTTGTGTTAATATAATTGTACTGTATTTTATTAAAATTAATAAGTAGATTGATTATTTGAAAGGATATTGAAATGGACGACGGAGATAGTACGGAAAATTACTGCTTTTTTCGTAATACTGTGGTTGTTTTTGAGTTTTATTTAATGATGTAAATATATAAGCATAGCCTAAACGAGCGCTTTTTCGGGTAGGCTGTGCTTTTTTGCGTTGTTACAGATTTAAAAATTACTTCAGTAAAAAAATAGAGGAGAAAAAATGCAATACATAATACCAATTATATTACAAATATTTTTAATTGCCGCTAATGCGCTTTTTGCCGCTGCGGAAATAGCGGTTATATCGGTAAATTCCGCAAAGCTTGAAAAGATGGCGGAGGACGGAAATAAAAAGGCAAAAAAGCTTTTAAAGCTTACTAAAAATTCATCAAAATTTTTATCAACAATTCAGGTAGCAATAACCTTTGCCGCACTTTTAGGCTCTGCATTTGCGGCAGATAGCTTTGCCGAGCCCTTGTCTGCTTGGTTTAATTCCTTGCCCTTTATGGTAAGCGGGGGATTTGTCATTCCCGAGAGCGTCTTCGTTATACTTGTAACTATCATTCTTTCATTTTTTAGTATAGTTTTTGGCGAGCTTGTTCCTAAGAGATTTGCTATGAAGCATGCAGAAAAGGTTGCATTCGGATTATCGGGGCTTCTTAGATTTGTTTCGATAATATTTGCTCCATTCGTTTGGGTATTGACAAAATCAACTAATTTGACCTTGCGTATGCTTGGAATAAAGCCTGACGAAGCAGAGGAGGCGGCAAGCGAGGAGGAGCTTCGTATTATGCTTGATACAAGTAGTGAGCGAGGCGAAATAGATACACTTGAAAATGAAATGATACAGAATATTTTTGAGTTTGACGATATTTCGGTTTCTGAGGTTTGCACCCATCGTAAAAAAGTAGCCTTTTTGCGCCGTGATGATAATATCGATGAGTGGAAGAAAACGATTGCAAAAACTCGTCACGGTTACTATCCGATATGCGGAGATACCGTTGATGACGTTATAGGCATATTAAGCATTAAAAAGTTTTTTAGACACGAATGTAAAAATATAGCAATGGCGATGAGATTAGCAACCGAAAAGCCCTATTTCGTGCCCGAAAATACTAAAGCCGACGTTTTGTTTACTAATATGAAGCAAACGAAAAATTATTTTGCGGTTGTAGTTGACGAATACGGAGGCACTCTTGGTGTCATAACCATTCACGACCTTTTAGAGATACTTGTTGGTGATATGGATGATAAGGAGGATGCGGTTGTAGTTGAAATAACTCAGCTTGAGGATGATAAATGGAGAATTCTCGGTATGTCACCCTTGACGGAGGTTGAGGAGGTGCTTGATATCGATATCGAAGCGGAGGATTGTGATACCTTCGGAGGATATATTTTAAGCTTGCTCGGCGAGGTTCCCGCTGATGGAGCAGTGCTTGACCTTGAAACCGATGCGCTTTTGGTTCACGTTGAAACTGTTAGCGGACATACAATTCATTCTACGGTAGTTACAAAGAAGCCAAACGTCGTTAACGAGGATGATGAGAGCGACGATTAAATAGATTAAAAAATCAAATTTTGATAATAAAAAGGACAGAGAGGTTAATTACTCTCTGTCCTTTTGAACTTATAAATCAAATTTTATATATCTGCATCCTTAAGGTACTCGCTACCGTGCTCGGCAATAAACACCTTTCTTGCGGGAAGATTATCTCCCATAAGAGTATCAAAAATTTGCTCTGTAAGCTTTGCATCTGCGGGTGTTACCGAGATAAGGCGGCGTGTTTCGGGATTCATAGTTGTCTGCCACATCATTTCAGGCTCGTTTTCACCAAGTCCCTTAGAGCGTTGAAGCGTATATTTTTGCGAGCCAAGCTCCTTTAATATATCCGCCTTTTCAAATTCATTGTAAGCAAAATATATCTTGTCCTTTGTTGTAATTTTAAACAATGGTGACTCGGCAATAAATACCTTATGCTCCTTAAGAACCGTCGGGACCACACGGTAGAAAAGCGTAAGAAGCAGGGT
>JAZRGA010000011.1:0-8651 GCA_045643945.1 Eubacteriales bacterium
AAACTTTCAAACGGGGGGATTTTAAATAACATCCTGCGCTCGACCGATGAGCCGTCAATGTTCGCACTGCACCCACGGAGGAAAGTTTTGGTCAAGCTTTTTCAAAAGCTTGCGGGTTTGGGCAGCGCCCATAAAAACGGCGTTTCTTTTTGCTAAGCCTTTTTCTTTGCGCCTTGTGTGTCAAAGAAAAAGCGGAGTAGGGAGTTAACTTGTGTTAGGAATTTTTGCTACCTTTTTCAAAAAAGGTAGCACCAAAAACTTTCAAACGGGGGGTATTTTAAATAACATCCTGCGCTCGACCGATGAGCCGTCAATGTTCGCACTGCATCCACGCAGGAAAGTTTTGGTCAAGCTTTTTCAAAAGCTTGCGGGTTTGGGCAGCGCCCATAAAACGGCGTTTCTTTTTGCTAAGCCTTTTTCTTTGCGCCTTGTGTGTCAAAGAAAAAGCGGAGTAGGGAGTTAGCTTGTGTTAGGGATTTTTGCTACCTTTTTGAAAAAAGGTAGCGCCAAAAACTTTCAAACTGGGGATATTTTAAATAACATCCTGCGCTCGACCGATGAGCTGCCAATGTACGCACTGCATCTCATAGCCTTCCCCTTGAGGGGAAGGTGCCGAGCTTGCGAGGCGGATGAGGTGTAGCCGCAGGCGTTATGAATGGAGAAAGGCAAAATTTCAATCTTTTTCCACCTCATCCGTCAATCACATCACTCGCTTCGCTACCTCAAGGAGAAGGCTTTGAGTTTGCTTTTCTCAAAAATTAGAGCAAAAATGTATTTGAGGATATTATCCTCCCGAAAAGAATAATAAATCTTTCCCCGTGAAAAATGAAAAAAACAAAAATGGAAAAAACAAATATGCAAAATAAAAGAATAACCGTTTGCGGCGGAGGTCTTGCAGGATGCGAGGCGGCGTGGCAGGCGGCAAACAGAGGAGTCAAGGTTAGACTCTTTGAAATGAAACCGAAAAAATATACGCCTGCGCATCACACAGAGGGACTTGCCGAGCTTGTATGCTCCAATTCCTTGCGCTCTGAGGTTGTGAGTAATGCGGTGGGACTCTTAAAAGAGGAAATGCGTCGCTTTAACTCACTTATAATGGCGGCGGCAAATGCTACGCGCGTTCCCGCAGGCTCGGCGCTTGCCGTTGACAGAGAAAAATTTTCGGCTTATATTACTGAAAAAATAAAAAATCACCCCAATATCGAGCTTATCGAGGCAGAGGTTGAATCGGTTGAGGATGGCGAGATAACCGTTATCGCAACGGGTCCGCTTACCTCCGACGGCTTTGCTAAATATATCGAGGAAACGCTTGGAGCATCGTCGCTTCATTTCTTTGATGCCGCCGCTCCTATCGTTGATGCCGATACGATAAACACCGACGTTGCGTTTTTTGCTTCAAGATATGATAAGGGCGATGCCGATTATATCAATTGCCCTATGAACAAGGAGCAGTATGACGCTTTCTGGGAGGCTCTTGTTACTGCCGAGGAGGCGCAGCTTAAGGAGTTTGATAAGGACGAGCAAAAGAAAAATATCAAGGTCTTTGAGGGATGTATGCCCGTTGAGGTAATGGCTCGCAGAGGCAGAGATACCTTGCTTTTCGGACCGCTTAAGCCTGTTGGACTCGTAGACAAGAGAACGGGTGAGGAGTCGGTTGCGGTTGTTCAGCTCCGCAAGGAAAATAAAGAGGGAACGATGTATAATCTCGTTGGATTTCAGACGCACCTTACGTTTGGAGAGCAGAAGCGAGTTTTCCGTATGATTCCCGGACTTGAAAACGCAGAATTTTTGCGATTTGGCGTTATGCATAGAAATACCTATTTAAATTCGCCTACCCGACTTAATGAAAGTTATCGCTTGAAGGGTACGGATATTTATTTTGCGGGTCAGATGACGGGCGTAGAGGGGTATATTGAGTCGGCAGGCTCGGGACTTGTTGCGGGTATCTCTGCGGCGGCTCAGGCGCTTGGCGTTGAAGCACCGATATTCCCACGCGCAACTATGCTCGGAGCTATGTCGCATTACGTTGCTAACGGCTCTAACGGAGATTTTGTGCCGATGAATGCTAATTTTGGAATAATCGAGCCGCTTGGTTATCGAGTAAAGGGCGGAAAGGTCGCAAAAAATCAGGCGCTCGCCGAGCGTGCGCTTTCAATCATCGATGAGATGAAGAATAATTTTTGATTTTTAATATTTTAATATTTTATTATTTTATTATTAAAAAATGAATGGGAGGAATTATGCAAAGATTTGATATTTGCGCTCTTGAGGATGCGCTTGGTTATACGTTTAAAAATAAGGCTCTTTTGCAGGAGGCGCTTACGCATTCCTCTTATTCAAATGAGTTAAAGGCAAAAAAACAGGTCTGCCGTTGCAACGAGCGACTTGAATTTATGGGCGATGCAGTGCTTTCGGCGGTTGTCAGTGAATATCTTTTTGAGAGATTTCCCGATATGCCCGAGGGTGAGCTTTCAACAATGCGTGCGGCTCTCGTTCAGTCGCAGGCTCTTGCGTCTTATTCACGCTCCTTTGAGGTTGGTGATTTTCTTTATCTCGGTAACGGAGAGGAGAAAAACAACGGCAGAAACCGTCAGTCAACGCTTGAAAACGTATTTGAGGCAATAGTTGCCGCTATTTATCTTGATGCGGGTGAGCATGGCTTTGACGAGGTTAAAAAAATGGTTTTACCGATAATCAAGAGTCAGCTTTCCGACGATAATTTTGCTATAAATCATACCGATGCAAAAACCGAGCTTCAACAGCTCGTTCAGCAGGCTGAGGGCGATTTTCTTGAGTATAAGGTCGTTTCCGAGTCGGGACCCGACCATAATAAGCTTTTCTCGGTTGTTGCTATGCTTAATTCGAACGTAATAGGCAAGGGTGACGGACACTCTAAGCGTGAAGCCGAGCAAGCCGCCGCAAGAGAAGCGCTTAAGCTTTTTGGAAAATTGTGAGGATTATGAGGTTTTATGGTTTTTAGGCGGGGAAGAAAACTTTTTGAAAAAAGCTTTTCTTCCCCGTACCCCATCTTTCAAAAACTTTGAAACTGGGGTCTTTTTTTGCCATAATGTCTGCGCTCAACGGTTGAACGCACAATGTTCGCACTGCATATGAGAGGCTTCTCCTTGAGGTAGCGAAGCGGCGCTACGGTAGTGAATAACAGTCCAGTGGACTGTTAGAGCCGTAGCGTGACCGAGCCGCAGCGAGACGGCTCCCGACGGAGTCGGGTGGTGAGGTGTAGCCGTCGTGACGGCGTTATTTTTGTATTAAATAAATCTAACACGGATGCTTCGCATCCTACACCTCATCCGTCAACCACTTCACTCGCTTCACTCCCTCGGGTTGACACCTTCTCCTCGAGGAGAAGGCTATTCTACGCTTGACGATAATAAAATAAAATTTTATTATTTTTCGTGTGGATAATATCCTCCCCTACGCAACGGGTGCGTTTTTTGTAGGGGAGGCTATCAGCCTCCCGCTCGCATCAAATTTAATTAATGCAACCATTGAACGCACAATGTTCGCACTGCACTATACAAGCCTTTTCCGTTGAGCAACGAAGCGTTCTACAAATAAGGGGTCTATCAATTTTTATACAAACGTAATACATTTTTATGCAAATCCCTTGATTTTTTTATTTTTATATGATAAAATAAAATTGAAAATACCGAAATTTTTGGGGAGGCTTTTAATGAAACGCATTTTATTTTTAATGCTTACTCTTATGCTTGCGCTTTGCATGCTTACAAGCTGTATTATAATTCCGCTTTACAGACATTTCAGAATAGATATATATGAGGTCGAGTCGATAGAAATATACGATTTACCCGAAAAAGAAACATATAATTATCAAAGCGGCTTTGAAGAAAGGCTCTCACCGATATATACTCTTTCGGGTGAGCAGAAAAATGCTTTTCTCTCTGACCTCGGAGAAATACAGTTCAAGGATGCTATTGTAATTGTGCTTGCGGCAATCGACAGAAGCGCAAGATATAACAGATGGTCGATAAAGATAAATTATACAAGCGGTAGCTATGATACATTGTCCTGCGACGGTTACGGTCACAGCTACGATGAAAACGGTGAGTGTACCGACAGTCATTATTATAGCTGCGAGCGCGAGGAGTGGGAGGCGTTGATAAACAAATATCTTCCCGCCGAGCTTTTTGACGTTCCGCAGGAAACCGAGCCGAGAAAAAATACCGACTTAATAAATCAATAAATCAATAAATCAATAATTCAATATTTAAAGCGCCTTGTTAAAGCAAAGCGCTTTGTTTTTTATATCTTTACTTATATATTTATATAATTTGCTTGAAAAATGGGCATTTTTGTGTTAAAATAAATTTACTTAAAAAATTTTTAAAATTTTTTTATTTTTCTCCAACGAAATCGATTTTCCGTGTGTATATATATCAGAAGGCGAGAGAAAAACAAAAGCTCTCGAACGAAAAATGGTAAAAAAGCCCACGGGCAAAATTTTGGAGGACAATATGAAAATCAAAAAGTTATTAAGCGCACTTTTGATTGCAGCATTTGCTTGCACATCGTTCGCTTCTTGCACAGCCTTAGCAGAAAAGGGCAGTGCCGCTAATGGAGCGCTCACCTACATCGGATTGAGAATCAATCCCGAAATCGAAATGGTTACAGATGAAACCGGTACGGTTGTTTCGGCTAACGCAGTTAACACCGACGGTGAGGTAGTTCTTTCCGCAGTTGAGCTTGAGGGTAAGACTGCAGAGGACGCAGTTGTTGATTTTACCGAAACCGCAGTTGATCTCGGTTATATGGATCCTGCAAAGGATAAGGATACCGTTTACGTTGACGTTAACGGCGAGAACGCAGAGGTTGTAAAGAAGGTTGAAAAGAGCCTTTCCGACAAGCTTATGAAGTTCTTCGAGAATAAGGGTATCGCAGGTAAGGTTTCTAAAGAGGTTCTTGATTCCTACATCGCGGCTGCTGAGGAGTGGAACGTAGCTCCCGGTCACGCAAAGATAATTGCAAGAGTTCTTGACGCTAACCCCGAGCTTACCTATGAGGAGCTTCTCAACCTTACAGTTAAAGAGCTTCTTGAGCTTCTTAAGGCAGATAAGCACGAAGACAAGGTAGCAGCTGATCTTAAGGGCGACTACAAGGATGCAGTTAAGGCTCTCAAGGACGAGTACAAGGATTTGTTTGAGCTTCGTGAAGTAATCGACGATATCGAGGATAAGCTCGAGGATGCTCGTGAAGACGACGATGACGATGATGACGATGACGATGATGAAAATCTCACCGATGAGGAAATAGCAGCTCTTGAGAAGGAGCTTGCAGAGAAGAAGGCTGCAGCTGAGGCGCTTGAGAAGGAATTTAAGGAAAAGCTTGACGCATTGAAGGCAGAATTCAAGGTTTCTTCCGATAAGGCTCGCGAGGAGCACAAGAAGGAAGCAGACGAGAGAAAGCAGGCTAAGAAGGACGGCAAAGACTTCGACGACGATGATGACGACGAGGACGATGACGACGATAAGAAGCACGACGGTAAGAACGAAAAGCCTCAGAAGCCCGATCATGATGACGATGATGACGATGATGAGGACGAGAGAGAGCATAAGAACGATAAGCCCGCTCGCGAAGATGACGAGGATGAGGACGAGGATGAGGATGATGACGATGATGATGACGATCACGCAAAGAAGCCTCACAACAAGGGCGACAAGGCTCCCGAAGCTCCTAAGGCTCCCGAAGCTCCCGCAGTAGAGGAAACCGTAGCTTAATTTAAAGTAAAAAATACAATAAAGGAAGTCGGTTCTGCACGACAGGTAATCAGTAATGTCTACGTTCATCGAAGAAAAAAGAGTAGATGAATATTTAGTAAGTTTGAGGCAGGGCGATAGCTCTGCCTTAGACTGCTTGTACGAGCTTACCTCAAAGCAGATATACGCGGTATGCTTCAGTTATCTTCACGATCCGCACGATAGTGCCGATGCGTTGTCGGATACATATCTTTCGATAGTGAAGAACATAGAAAAATACCGAGGAGAAAGCGGATATAATTGGATATATACGATAGCCAAAAATATTTCGCTTAATATGATTAGAGAAAAGAAAAAAACCGTATCGGTCGATTTTAATGACGAGGAAACGGTTAACGTGCTTAATCTTGAGCATGAGGACGCTCCAAGAGTGTTCGACGAAAGCGGAATTGTTGCAATAGCAAAGCAGACGCTGAACGAAAAGGAATTTCGCATTGTAATTCTACACGCTGTAAACGGAATAAAATTTAAAGAAATCGCAAGGCTTACGGGCGGACTTGAAAGCTCGGTAAGGTGGACTTATAATAACGCCTTAAAGAAAATTAAAAACGCTTATGAAGGGAGGAACGCATAATGACTAACAAGGATATTGAAAAGATGCTTAACGAGTGTGACGGCTTGGATATGTCGCATATCAAAAAGGACGATGTTCTTGCAAAGGCAAAGAGAGAAATGTATTTTTCGACTTCTCAGGTAAAGGTTGAGGAAGAAAAGAAAGAAAAAGGCTTTTTCGCCGCACTTTTTACCAACAAGCGTTTCGTTCCTACACTTGCGGGAGCGGCTCTTGCATTGATGATCTGCTTTTGCTCGATAGGTCTTTACAACGAGAATTTCCAAACGGTTTATATTGATATTAACCCCTCGGTGGCGCTTAAGCTTAACCGATTTGAGAGAGTTATAGGCGTTGAGTTTTTAAACGATGACGCAAAAGCGCTCCTTTCTGATACAAAGCTTGTAGGATGCGATGCTAAGGAAGCGCTTCAGACGGTTATAAATGCTTGTGACTCGGCAGGATATGTAAAGGAAAATTCCGAAATTTATATAAGCGCAAGCGCTAAAGAAGAAAAAAGCTCGGAAAAGCTTCTTCAAAAGCTTAAGGGACACGCAGAAAATTTGCGTGAGGAGGACTCCGAAACCTATGCGGTAAGCACTTATAATGCTAAAAAGAGCGAGAAGAAAAATTTTGAAAAGGAATCGCTCTCGCCCGCAAAGTACAACGTCATTAGAGAGATTATCGACGAGGACGGCGGTTACAGAATTGAAGACCTTAAGGATAAGCCTATGGATGAGCTTCGTAAAATTAAAAATCGCTTAGACGATGATGATTTTGACGATGATGACCGCGACGATTTTGATGATGACCGTGATGACGGGGAAAAGAATGATGCTCACGGCAATAAGCCGAGTGATAAGCCTCCCTACAAGCCCGAGGATGAGCCTGAGGACGATCATAAAAATCCCCATAATTCCTACGGTAAGGATGATGAGGATGAAGATGATGACGAGGACGAAGACGAGCGCGATGACAGGGAAAATAAAAAGCCGAAAGAGCCTAAATAAGCTTATTTTGGTAAAATAATAAATAAAAAGTATTGCTAATATCGACGTTTGATATTGACAATACTTTTTTTTGTGATAAAATTTATATGTAAGATTTATTTAAAGCAATCATATAAAAAAGGAGAAAAAAGATGTTAAATCCAAATTCACTTGATACTATATGCGCAGCGCTTTGCTATGCGCTCGGAATAGAGCCGCCAAAGGAGGCAGCGCCCGCAAATGAGGAGCTTGTAGCTTATATCGATAAAGCGCTTGGCGGTGAGAAGGCAGACCGACTCGTTATGTTCAATCCCGATGCGGTCGCTCAATGGATATATGAGAAATATCCGACCTTTTGCAAGGAGGCAAAAAGATATACCGAGGTAGAAATTCCGCTTCAAACCGTTATGCCCTCGGTTACTCCCGTTTGCTTTGCAACGATGTATTCGGGCGCTCAGCCGTCGGTACACGGTATCCAGAAGTACGCAAAGCCTGTGCTTACAATTGATACGTTTTTTGATGCGCTCGTTCGCGCGGGTAAAAAGGTAGCGCTTATTACAAGCGGAGAATGTAGTATGAGCAAGATATTTTTGAACCGTGATATAGATTATTTCCATTATGAAAAGGGCGACTCGGTTGCTCGTACAAACGCTATGGCGGCAGAGGTCATTTTGCGTGACGAGCATGACGTAGTTATAATTTATAACGGAAATTACGATTCGGTTATGCACAAATTCGGACCCGAAAGCACCGAGGCGCTTGGCGAGCTTCGCGCAAATTCTATTGATTTTGCAACGATATCTGCGCTTGTCGACCGTAACTTAGGCAAGCATAATACTCTTGTCGGCTTTGCTATGGACCACGGATGCCATGAAATCGACGGTAATTGCGGCTCTCACGGACTTGATATGCCTGAGGACCTTAATATCGTTCATCTTTATAAGTGCTATCCGAAGAAATAATTGTGTGGTTTTAGATTGTGTTTAAAGCGGGGGAAAGGAAACTTCTTAAAAGAAGTTTTCCTTCCCCCGACCCCCCCAACCTTCAAGAATTTTGAAACAGGGGGCTTATTTTTTTGCCATAATGCCTGCGCTCAACCGTTGAACGCACAATGTTCGCACTGCACCCAAGTGTGAAAGTTTTTGGCGCTACCTTTTTTCAAAAAGGCAGCAAAAAATGCTTAACATAAACTAACTTTCTATGCCGCTTTTTCTTTGACACACAAGGCGCAAAGAAAAAGGCTTAGCAAAAAGAAACGCCGTTTTTATGGGCTCTGCCCAAACCCGCAAGCTTTTGAAAAAGCTTGACCAAAACTTTCCT
>JAZRGA010000012.1:0-40002 GCA_045643945.1 Eubacteriales bacterium
ACGTCGAGATTTGCATCGTTTTTGTAGTCCGAAAGGTCGGCAACAAGTGCGAAATTCGAAAAGTTTGCGTTTGCGCCGTCGGCTTCTGTAAAGTTATAATGCGTATATTTGGAAATATCCAAATCTGCAGTCGAAAATTTACTCTCGCTATATCTTGTTTGTCCTGAAACATACTGATTTACGCCACGGCTTGCAAGAACTAATTGATTTCGCGTCGTGCTATCCTCGGGGTCAGGTTCAGTCGTTGCATCGGTGCCGCTAAAGGTCATATCATGCCAGGTTTGACCTCCGTCAACCGAGAATACATATTTTTCTACACCGCCCTCGCAGACCGCAAAGCCGCTTAGAGCAATTTTGTATGCGTTGGCAGTTGGCGGATATTCTCCGTTTGCATCCTTTGGCTTACTCGTATCATTCGGCCGCACGGTAAATTTTGACGCATCTATTATCGGCGCATAAATATTTCCCTCCGAGGTAAAGACCTTTGGATTTGTAGAAGCATCAAGCACAAAGCCCTTTGCCTGCCAGTTTTGACCCGTTCCGTTTATACCTCTGAACGAGCGGAATGTATCAACTACATCATAAGGATCATCAAAATCCTCGGCAGCATCAAATCCCTTGCTATTATCCGTCGGGTCATCAACTGTATGAAGCGCAGGATCAATCTGCGTTCCGGCAATCATTATACCGTTAGGATGTAAGCTTGATGTGTACTTTACAACCTTTTCGATTCGAACGTTTTCGAGCTTAATTCTGTAATAGCATCCCGAAATAAGCGAGTCCATAGCCCAAACCCAGTTAAGGTTGTTAAGGTCCAAATCTGCATTTTGCGCCTCGGGAATGTTAAAGGAAAAGGTAGTATTATAAAAGGTTACCCAGTGTATTTCATTCTGAGCGTTGTACTCGGTATGAAGCACTGCATTAAACCAGTTACGCGACTGTGATTTTTCCAAATCACTTGCTTTATTTTGCGAATAAGCGTTATTATATGTATTATTTACGCTCTGTGTAACCGAATGTTGAAAGCTATCGAGCTTGTTTATTTCATCATACTTTGTTAAGGGCTCACCTTGATAAGTCTTATTGGCATACTTTATTTGAGCCATACCCGTTATCTTATGAGAATCTTCGGTTCTTATTTCCGACGGGTTACCACTGTAAAAGTAAGACGAGAATAATTGTTCTTCCTTTCTGAATATTTGGTTTTGAAGATTGCCATTAGACTCCGCAGAAAAAGGATCGACGTAATCTACCAAGCAAGGTCCGTATCCAGTACCTCGCGTATCATCAACGCCGTAAAACATATCAACATCAAGCGCAGGAATACTACCGTTGCCGGAATCTATACCGTATCTACCTTGACGCGCTACCGACAAGTCAAAGGTCACCTTATAGTCGGTATCAAACTGTATGTTTTTTAAAGGAATATACAAGGAAACAGGATTTGAATATGCAGCATTATCAGCTTCTGTTAATCTTTTTTTCGCACTTTCATCATATCCATAATATAAAGATTCCGCTTGAAAGGTCAAGCTATTAGCCGTTGCAGAGGTTGCAAAGGTTCCTCTACCCTTACTGTACGAGGCAATTCCATTATCATTTAAACTTCTTATTTGAGTATTTCCGATATAATCAAAATCAGAAGTTCCATTAAGGCGAGTATAACCAAGAACCTGCTGACTGTTTATAAAAGAGGTCTGTGGGAACATAAAATATGGGTCTACGCTTGAATTTCTCGTTTTTGTAGAGCCGTTAAGGTCCATAGTTTTCTCTACAGAAACGTTATTAAATTCCATCTGCCATGTTCTTCCGCCGTAAAGTCCGTCAAGCTCCCACATCCAAATAACGTAACCGTTATCAACGTCCGCTTGTTCAACCTTAAATGCAAGGCTTACGTTTTCGGCTCTCGAAGGTGCAAGCGTTTTCCATTGATAGCTCGAGTCAGAGCTAAAGGATTTTACTTCTTCATGTGCAGCATCCGCATCGGTGGTGCTGGCAAAAACGGTATCATTTTTGCTTCGAGAGTAAAGGTCAAGAGTATTAGGTTGAGTGGTTGTGTTCTCTTTGGTCATAAACTTAAATTTGCCTTGACCGTCACCAATGTCATCATGATTTAATATCTCACATCCGATAGCAAGGTCGTAATGCTGAGTATAAAATCCCGAGGTCTCCGAAGCCCATTTTCCGTTTGTCATTTTCACGCGGAAATCAACTTGAAAATTAAGAAGGTAATATCCCGCTTCATCAACGGGAAGCTTTATCTGATAAGCTATACTCTTACCGTTGTATTTTATATTGTTCGAGCCAAATAAAAGGTTGCCCCTATCCGCTTCCTTTTCCACATCAGGATACTTAGCTTGATCCAACCATTTATCAGCAGTAGTTGCATCCACCGCGAACTTTTCTGTGAGCCATGCTGCACTTGTGTATATGCCGTCCTTATTAACATCCTTACGTCCAACAACAATTTCCTGTGAAAAGCTCTTAGAATTTTTGTAAACGCCTTCCTCTAAAGAATAGTTAGCGACACCTGTACCGTCCGCATCCCACAGAGCATACTGCAACGCCAAATCGGGACTCGCCTCAAAGTCGAGCGCCTTAGAAAGCTTTTTAAAATATTCTGCCTTTGTGACTCCCAAAATTGAGCTTAGCAGTATCGTGGATAGCAAGGTAATCGCTACCACTATTATTAAAAACGATCTTTTCTTCATAATCAATTTCTCCATTAAATTTCTATATTTTAACGATTATTTTATGTGAAGTTAGTCTTATACACAGTAATTATAACACAAAGCGCGCTCAATTGCAACACCTTTTGGTGTTTTTTATGCATAATTAATGTATATTTAATCGGTTCTTAACAATATATACATTTTTCTTCTCTAAAGCCAAAAAAGAGCAGGGCTGAACGGTTTTGCCATTCAATCCTGCTCTGATTGTTTTATTTAAGCTGCGCTTATCACGCTATTTCTATTAATCTGCGGTAAGTCCCGAACGCTCAATACCTTGAACGAGGTACTTCTGACCGAAAAGATATATAATTACGAGAGGCGCAATTATCATAAGTCCGCCCGTGCTCTTTACTGCGGTTTCCCACTTTATTGAGTTGTTCGGTACAAGTCCCGTCAATGATGCGGGGACTTTAAATCCTATATCCGAGGTCAACATATAAGGTGCGTTTGCCGAGTCTGGGAAGAACATTGACGAGCTTGCGTAGAAGATATCGGTCCACTGCCAAGAGAATGCAAAGAGGAATACCGTTATCATCATAGGAATAGATATCGGGAGAATTATCGTAAAGAATGTACGGAATACGCCCGAGCCATCGATATACGCCGACTCCTCAAGCTCATCGGGAACTCCCATAAAGAACTGACGGAGAAGGAATATATAAAGTCCGTTCTTAAACGCAAGGCCGCAGAAGGAAAGTATCATAAAGGGCCAATAGCTGTTCAAGAGGTCTACGCCGCTTGTCTTAAATATCTTCGGGTCGAGCTTATTCAAGAAGTTTATAGATGCAAGCGCATCGTTATTAAACTCAAATCCGAATATCGAAATTCCGCCGCCGCTGAAGAACTTGAAAATTCCAAGCACGTCAAAGTTAGCGAACATAAGCTTTATCGAGCTTGCCAAGGTACGGTGAGGAATTATCATCGTCAAAATAACCATAGCAAACAAGAATTTATTACCCTTGAACTTGAACTTAGCAAATCCGTAAGCGATAAAGCTACAAACGAAAGTCTGTATTATTGCGGTTGTAAATGAAAGCATAAAGGTATTTCCAAACGCTCTCATATATTCCTGCTCAACGAATATCGCCTTATAGATATCTATTGAGAAATTCTTGGGTATAAGTCTTACCATACTGTCGGTAAAGTCAACGTAAGACATTACCGAGGCTGAAATCTTTGAGAAGAACGGGAAAAGAACGATGTAAGCGATACCTACGAGAAGAATATATCTTACAAGCGCCCACACTACCTTTTTAACGAAGGTGAACGTCAAGAACTTAGCTTTGAAGCGCTCTTTAAAGGAGGTTCTTTCGAAATCTACTTTTATCTTGTTCTTTGTTTCCTTGCGAACCTTGGGTTTGCTTTCAACATTTTGAGCATTCATTCTGTTCTACCTCCTTATTTCTTCTTCTGATAGAAGGTGTACATAGAAAGCACTGCTACCAATACACCGAGTATCGCAATTACCATTAAGAAGTAAATCCACGACATCGCTGCCGAAATTGCCGCGCCCTTTTCGGGAATCTGCGTTGCAATAGTGGAAATATACTTCATAACCGCATTTTCAGCCGTGAACGAGTCTATAACCGTATAAACCGCATTTACGAGAATCATCGGGCTTATCATCGGGAAGGTTATCTTCCAGAATGTTTCCCAAGCCGTAGCGCCGTCTATCTGTACCGACTCATATATTGCGGGAGATATAGACTGAAGACCCGCAAGGAATATAAGCATCTGTACGCCCGAGCGGTTAACTATATTGAAAATATCGTTAATTGCGCCCATAACGTAGCTTAACATTCCGTCCGTTACCGAAATACCGTTAAACAGTCTTTGCATATCAACCGCATCGACTATCTGCCCTGCTGTACTTCCGCCCGAGCCGTCGTCAATTCCGCCTGCGTTGCTCATTGTATCAAGCACTGCGCTTGCGTCGATTGCATCAATAATACCTGTTGCAAGTATAACGGGAACGAAGAATATTGCTCTGAATGCCGCTCTACCAACCATCTTTTGGTTAAGCAAAACCGCCATAAAGAGTGAGAACAAGAGTATCATAGGAATATCAAGAACGATATCGCCTATACCCGTAAAGAGTGTCTGCGTAAAATCACCCGTTTTAGGGTTGAAGAACGCCTCATAGTAGGATGCAAAGAAGTTAAACTGCTCTACAAACTGACCGTCTACCTTATATGAGTAGAAAAGGCTCGATCTTAACGATTCAAAAACTATCGGGAAATAGATGATTATAAATCCTATAAGGAAAGGAAGCACAAACACCCAACCCGCGCGAGCCTTTCTCTTTTCAAGAGAGGCAGCCTTCTTTTTCTTTTTAGTCTTTTTTAATTCGACTGTATTTGTCATACTAACCTCTCCTTTCTCACTTCAATTCGATATAGCCGTAAGCGGCTACTGTGTAGGAAACTCCGTCTATCTCAACCTTAACCGCAAAATTGTTAAAGTTCAAAATAAAGGTCTTTCCATTCGAGAACTGCTCGTAAACTATCGTTGCGTAAGCCGCTGCGTACTTATTATACTCAACGGTTGCCTCTGCCTTGGGAGCTTCGATTTCTTCCTCAGGCTCATCCTCAACCTTTTCGGGAAGAAGCTCGGGACAATGCTCGGTGAACAACTCCTCATACGAGGTCTGCATTTCCTTGAGCATTTCTACCGCCTCCACAAAGTTGGGAATCTCTGTTTCGAATTCATCAAGCATCGCCTTAAGCTCTGCTCTGATTTCTGCCGTGTAAGCATCGTTTGCCTCAAGAAGTCCGAAGTCCTTCTTTATCCATTCAAAGGTTTCCTTTGCCTTTGAAAGAACGTCGAGATAATTCTGCGAAACCTCGATAAACTCAACGTAAGCCTCCTTTGCTGCGGTAAGCGCCTTTTCAAGCTCGGGCTTTGCTTCGTCCAACTGCTTCTGAGCATTGTCAAGCGCACCCTTTAAGGTTTCTGCCTCTGCCTTTTGAGCATCGGTTGCGCCCTCTGCCTCTGCAAGAGCCTTAGCCTCCTCATACTGAGCCTTCAAGTTTTCAACTATTTCGGTCATCGCACTATCGTTATTCTTCTTCTCGATATAAGAGTTCAAGGCGTCGTTAAGATTAGTATAAGCACTTGTGAAGCCGTAATCGTTATCACCGTTGAAAATTGCGCTATACTTAATCAATTCGCTTCTTATAAGCTGAAGCTTAACACGAAGATCCTCTTTTTCACGAGCCGCCTCTGCCTTTTCCTTAGCAATTGCATCTGCAAGAGCTGCATCTGCATCGGTCAAAAGCTCATTGTTTTCGGGAATTCTCACACCGTCGATAAACATATGCTTTTCAATGGTGCTTGTCTGAACGTCCTTAAGCGCGCGATTTATCTGGTCGTATCTCTCGATAAGGTCTGCAAGCCAGATATCGTAACGAATAGAATAATAAACGCTGGTATCGTAGTACTCCTTAAGAAGCTCTGTGTTATCATAAGAAAGCATAAACTTAAACGCAGTACCGTTTTCGATTGCGCGAAGCATTGCGTAATCGATATTACCCTCCATATTAATAGGAGTGCTTACCGTTTCAACAAATCCGTGGAGAACTATTCCAAGGAAAGGAACTGTTGCCGCGGAACGTGAATGACGGCTGGAGTCGGTTGAGATATCGGTGATAACGTCAACGTACTTCCATGTGTAAGCGTTACCGCCCGACGTAATAACTCTGTTATACATCTTATCGAAGTAGCTGAATGCCTCTGCGGTAAACTGCTTTGAGTCCTCACGGTTAAAAGGCTCATCCTCGTCAAAGTCGGAGGAGAGGTATGTTCCCAAGGTGGAAACCGAAATACCCTGAGGATTTGTCTTTAAGTATTCTCCCGTAAGCTTCTCATAGAAGCGGCTGAAATAAGCGGGAGAAATAGCCATTTCGTAGTAGTTGATAAAGGTCTGACGTGTAGCGCTATACTCACGCTTACTTGTGTAACGGCCGTCTATCGTCTTTATAGCGTGCTTATCGAGGGTAAGACCGTCGAAAAGCGTATTATTGCTCGAGAAAGCAAAATCAAAGTCGGGATATACGCCAAACTTTCCGTTAGCGTCTGCTAAAAGCTCATCAAAATCGTAGCCCTTCTTAACCGAGCCGTCCCACTTAAGGTTATAAGGAATAGTTCCCTTTGTGAGTCCGCCCTTTGCGTAGCCCGTAAGGAGGAAGTTGATGTTATCAACTCCGCTTGCCGAAAGCTCGTCATACATCTTTTTAACGTCTGCAAAGCTTGTCAACGCTACGTTTGTCTTGTAAGGAATAGAAAGGAATTTCTTTGTTGTTTCTATTGCACCAAAGGTTTCAATATAAATAGGAAGATTTTCCTTTACGTCTGCGTCGGTGAGTCTTGTAAGCGTACCGTTATCAATAAGATAATCACGGTAAGCCTTAGCCATACCAACGTAATCTGCCGTATAACCGCCCTTTTCTGCCACCGTATTTTCGTCAGTGAGCATTACATAACGGATTTTGAAGTTACCCGTGTACTTTCTCTCGGAAACAACGGTCCAGTCCTTAGTCGCGCCCGAAAGCTTGATTTTATCGGAGGGACGGGGATTTGTCTGCATTATAACGGTATTATATTCCGCAGAGTGGAAGGAGATGAGCTTCATCATCGCCTCACCCTCCTCAACGATAGCAACGAAGCCTCTGTCATTCTCTGCTCCCGTTGCGCTATCCTTTTCAGTTTCGGAAATACCGAATACGGGGTAACGAACTACCTCATTGTGAGGACCCTCACTTGCGATAGTATAATAACCGAAGTCCTCGCCGTAAACCGTTCCGAAGAAGGAGGTTTCAGAGCCCAAGCTTGCAAGCTTCTCGAAGGAGAAAAGCGTACCCGAGCCGTCGGGGAAGAAGGTATAACCGCTATTGGGGTTTGTTCCCGCTCCCATATAAGGAAGCACCTGAATATAATCAAGTCTGAACAAGCTCTCATCAAAGCGAACACCGTTTGCGGGAAGTCTTACCGAAAGTCCCTTATCGTCAAGCGTGTACTCAAGCGCTACCTTAAAGAGCGCCTCTGTACGGTCCTGAGGAGTGTAGTTAAGCTCGAGGTGTCGATTATCAAGCTCCTCATAAGTGAAGTCGGGGCAATATTTTTTAATTATCTTTTCTATTGCCTTATACTCAGGCTTTGCAACACCGGTAAATACGTATATCGGTACGTTTACCGTCTGTCCGTCCACAACCTTTTGAAGCATAGGATACTGCGCAAGCCACTGTTCTCTTATCTTGTCGCTCTTATACGCCATAGAGTTGGGGTCATCAAGGTCGTACTTCTTAAAGAATGAGTTGAGCTGCATCTTCTCAATCTCAGTACAGCCCGCAGCAATCGCTACGTCCAATATCTGGGTCTTGAAAACAGATGCCTCTATTCTTTCGGGAACGAGATATCTTGAGTCGATACGTCCAATAGAATAATCAACTCGAATACCGTCCTTAATGTATCTTACGCTAAGCTGGCTCGGAGCAGTGCTCTTATGGTCGCCGCCCTTTACCGCGTTAGTGTAGCTGTAATAATCTCTGGGAGTATCGTTTGCCTTAACGTCGATGTAATGTATTACGAGCTGAGAAAGCGCGCTTGCCTTCTTAGCCTCACTCATATTACTTCCGCTTGCGCCGTAGGGGTTGGTAAAGAGTATTTCGCCTGTCGAAATCTGCTCTACTGCAACCTCTCCGCTATAAGCGTCAACGTAAAGACGGTAATCGCCCTTTTGCAAGCGAAGGTCCATAAGCTTAATACGCTCTTCCTTGGTATTAACCTTATCCTTAACCTCTTTACCCTCAGCATCGGTGTAGGTGTATTCGCCCGTCAAGTAATCCATAGCGGGCTTATCCTTTGCGGTGTCAAACTCATAAACAGGCTCATCTGCCGCATTTTCCTCTGCGTTTACTACTATTGCAAAGGAAGCAAAAAGCATCAATGCCGCCAAGAAGGTAGCTATTATTCTTTTTATCATCATTATAACTCCTCCTTTCGTTATAACCTGTACTGAATTTCCGTCACGATGTTACTTACAAAGCCTACGAGCTTTCCGAGCAACGTCGAGAAAAGAATTACTATGAACATAATGCAAATCATACCAACCAAGGTTGCAAGAGTTGTAATTACGTTCTTACCTATCGTGTAATCGTGTGTTACCATCATACCGAAGAACAAGAGCAATCCAAGCCATACAAAGCCGATGGTTGTAACGAGTGTTATCATCTTAACCTCAGATGCAAGCACGAAGTTGGATGCAATCGTTGCGGGTATTGTGGTGAGTATCAACGGCAACAAGGAGTAAGTAGACGCAATATAAACGTCCTTAATGCTTCCCTCACCGTCAAAGAGTGTGGTAATACACCAGTTACCTATTATCCAAAGCGCAAGCGGAACACATACGTTCATAATAGCGCCCGAGATTGAAATGTAATTACCCTGCGGGTTGGTAACGTAGCCCGCGCCTATCGACTGATAATAAATAGTAGCGATTGTAATTACAAGATACGTTGTACCCGCTCTTACCGAGCCTCTCTTTTCGTGCTTCAAATCCCAGAAGCCGTCAAACGGATGGAGAATTAAGTGGAAGCCGAACAAAAGCTCCTGCAAGTAGGTACGCTTTCCTGCGGTTACCGCAGTCTTCTTATTTATCTTTGTTGTAACTCTTACAAACCAGTAAATAGCGAAGCAAAGAACCGCAACGGCTATCGGGATAACCCAAAGATAATCGGATACCCACTGCTGACGAAGCTCACTGTACGCCTTTGAGTAGTTCTCGGTATCATAAGCATACTGATACTGCTCAACCGCACCTGTGTAATCGTGGTTTCTGTAAAGCGCATTACCGATACCGATATACGCCGCATCGAAGTTGGAGTTTCTCTTAAGAACCTCGGTCCAGTCCTCGATTGCAGCATCGTATCTACGCGCGTTCTGATTTTCAAGAGCCGCTATAAGCACGTCGCCGTACTCTGTTCTGTTGTAAGAGGTGAACGAGCCGTTCTGTCTATCAAGAAGAAGCATAGTGTCGCCCTGATATACAACGGCATTCAACGCATCCTTAGGAATATTTCCGAGAAGCGTTCCGCTATCACCGAATGCAAACAAAAGATTTCCGTCGAAGTCATAGGTAAATACCTTACTTCTCTTATTATCTATAATAGACCAAGTATTCTCAGGTCCTACTGCAACGTCAACGACTCTCGAAGGTCCCGAAACTATGGTAGCCGTAGAGGAAACGCCGACCGCGCTTGAAAAGTCAACCTCACCCGAGGGGGGATAGAAGCCGTTTCTTCTCATAAGCTCCGAGCCTGCTGCGTTAAGCATCTTAACGGGAGCGTTAGTTCCCTCCTTGCTCTTGCCCGTAATTGCCGAGGAAATTGCGCTTTCATCGTTAGGGCTTATGGTAACATAAATAAAGTCACCTGCAAGAGCTATATTATTGTAAGGTACCGAAACGCTCGAAGCGGTAAGCTCCTGCTGCTCCTCGGTCTTAAATCTTCTCCAGATTTTATCCCAAGTAGATACCTTAACCTCCTGAGCGCCGATATAACCGGTAAATTCACCTGTGTCGGTCATTACCATTATACCGTTCTCCGAGGTACTGCTGACAACGTAAAGTCTGTCATAACGGTCAACCGCAACAGCAACGGGGCTGTAAACCTTTGTCGAGTCGAAAAGCTCGGACTGAGGCTTTCCTATCTCGGAAATGAAGTTACCGTTTGTATCGAATGTAAGAATTCTCTGGTTACCTGTATCGCAAACGAAAATTCTTCCCTTTTCGATAACACCGTTTACGTTTTTATCCTTTGTAATAAACACACCCTGAGGCGCATTCAAAACGTCTACGTTTCCGCTTACGTTTTTAAAGGAGTCAATTATAAATTTAAGCTTGTAATAAGGGTCAAGCACTATAACGCGGTTGTTATCTCTATCAACTATATACACGTTATTGTTCTCGTCAACCTCAAGGTCGGTCGGCGTCTTAAGCGCAACCATCTTCTTTGCAAGCTCCTCATCGCTAAGGTCGGGATAAAGCGACTTCATCTTAACCGAGTCGGTAAGACCCATATAAGCGGCGTTTATCTCTTTATCGGGGACGTAAGCATCGGGAGAACGAAGGTCCTTTCCGTTTATCGAGTATGTGTAAGTGTGATAAGGCGTTGCCGCGCTTAAAGGAAGAGCTAAAACCGTTATTAAAACAATCACAATAGCTATTATTGATATTGCCTTTTTCATCTTTCTCCTCCTTAATTAGTCTTTCATACCACTCGAGCCCATCGTTTCGATAATGTTCGACTGAGAAATAACGAATACGATGATCGGCACAGCCATCATTACAACGGTTGCCGCAGCGCTCGCGCCCGCACGTCTGATACCGCCCGCGGTAATCTGACCGATTGCGTAGTTAAGCGACTTAAGCTGCTCGGAATGAATGTAAATTGATGAACCCTGATTCCAAAGGTCCTTAAACGAATAAACTATAAGCGTAAGCCAACCGGGCTTAACCATAGGCATCGCTATCGTCCAGAACGTTCTAAGCTCTCCTGCTCCGTCAAGTCTTGCACTTTCGAGAACCGAATCGTTAACGTTGGACTCCATAAACTGCTTCATAAGGTAAAGACCAAGCGTTGAGCCCCATGCGGGAATAATTATCGCAAAATAGGTATCTACCATCTGGAAAGCACTCATCAAAATAAAGCTACAAATAGCAGTAACAGTCTGGTGGAACATAAGTGACGTTCTTACCATTCTGAACATTCCCTTACCGCCGGGGAACTTAATCTTCGCCATTGCGTAAGCCGCAAGAGAAGCGATGAACAAGTGTCCTACCGTACCCGAAATAGATGTAAATACAGTATTAAATATGTACCTCGAGAAGGGAACCATATTTCCACTCATAAGAGTAAACAAATCCGTAAAGTTTGTATACGTCGGATTTGAAACGTAGAAGCGAGGGGGGAACATCCAAAGCTCGTCGAGAGGCTTAATTGACTGAATAACACAGTAATACATAGGAATAAACATAAATGCTCCAAGTATTGCAAGGACGAAGGTTATTCCTGCGTCGCCTCCGCGGGATCTCGCAAATACGACTTTATGTCTTCTTGTTCTTAACTTTGCCATATTACGATCCCACCTTCGAAATTATTTTCTTTACCACGGCGTTAGCTCCGACCATTATAACGAACAGTATTACCGCAATTGCCGAGGCGTAACCCGTTTCGAAACGGCTTCCACCGTAGTCGTTCAGGTGATGCACTATTGTATGCGCC
The DNA here is from genome assembly GCA_045643945.1 of Eubacteriales bacterium. Lineage (GTDB taxonomy): Bacteria > Bacillota > Clostridia > Oscillospirales > CAG-272 > HGM12713. Next base: position 12,011 of record JAZRGA010000012.1, read on the forward strand.
GCATAGTCAACCGACGGGAATCCGCAAAGCGCATCAACGACTGCTCCAAATCCAAAGGAGCCGGTAATAGACATTATCGCACCGAACATAAGCTGATCCTTCATATTCGGGAGAGTTATGTAGTAAAGCTCCTGCCATCTGTTACGAACGCCGTCAACAGCTCCTGCCTCGAACTGCGCCTTGTCAATTCCCTGCAAGCCTGCGATAAACGCAAGGAAGGATGTACCAAGCGAGGTCCAAAGAGCAACTATTATACAAAGCGGCATTACATAGTCCGCATCCTCGAAGAAGGCGATTTCAGTATCAATCATACCCATTTCGAGAAGTATTGCGTTTGCCCAACCGTAACGGTCAGACGAGAAAAGGGTCTTCCAAATAAGATATGCGTTACCCGAAATAGAGGGTGCATAGAAGATAAGAGTTACAACCGCTCTTATCTTTGGTGAAAGCTCGTTAATAAACCAAGCCACCAAGAACGACATTATGTAGGAAACAGGTCCTACGATTGCCGCAAATATCAATGTATTCTGACAAGCTATTATAAAGATATCGTCATCAAGGAAAAGTCTTATATAGTTATCGGCTCCCACGAAGTCCGGTATCTGAAGAAGGTTAAAGTTTGTCAAACTTAACACCGCGGAAAGAACGACGGGCAATATAGTGAAGCAGGTAAAGATTATCATAAAGGGAGCAACCATAAAGTACGCCGCTTTATTTCGCTTTATCTCATTCCATGTCCACTGAGCCTTGGTCATTTCTTTTCGTGCCACAGCTTGCTTTTTTTCTTTCTTTTGTGACATGAGTCATTTCTCCTTCAATTTATTTCTTCATATTATATATACTTTATATATACTGCAAACGATTACTTATACTGCTCATATTCTCTGAGTCGAGCCGCAGCCGCGTTAAGCTTATTTGCCGCAGGAGTGAAAAGCTCCTTATTGAGCTTCAAAAGCTCCTCTGCGTAAGCCTCAAGCTCACCGTAATCCTCAGTATTGTAATCGCGTATCTCTCTGAGAACAGCATCAACTAAAGCATCATAGCCTGAAGAATAGCTTGCGCTCTCTCGAGCCTCGTTAAGTAATGCCTCTGCCTCCTGCATACGCTTAATAGCGAGTGTAGTCTGCTTAAGCTCCTTATCGAGAGTTTCAAGTCCGAACTCGTCGCGCTTTCTCGTAATTTCTTCATTAATATAATCTATATATCCGAGAAGGCTTTCAACGGGGTTAAGGTTATCGTTGTATGCATCAAGGAATGCGAACTTAGTATAACGACCGATAATATACGCACCGGGGTAGTTAGGTATTGCCGCAAGGTTATTAAACTGCTCTGCAATACGAGAATACTCCTGACGTGTCCAAGGCAAGCTCTCAAGCGCTACCTTGTTTGCGGTTGCGTGCTTTGCGGAAGGACCAAGGATAGCAACCATTTCGTTAGAATAGTCTATCTGGCAATCCGCGCCAACGTACCACTTCATAAACTCCCAAGCTCTGCCTGCCTTTTCCTGCGCCGCTGCATCGGTCTGATCGTAAGAAATCAAAACTACTGCGCCAACGCCCGATACCGAGTCATTGTTTATATTCCCCTCCTCGTCGGCAATACCGGGAAGCGGATAGAAGGACCAAAGACCCTCGATTTCGGTTGCAAATACCTTAAGCTGGTTGTAAGTACCCGTATAATCTGCAAATCCGATAGGCATTTCACCTGTTCTGAAACGGTTTGCAAAGTCATACTGGTAGGGGAATGAATACATAGTAAACATTTCACACATCGACTCGAATGCGGTAAGCGCAACGTTAGAGTCGAGGTTTATTCTCATTCCGTTATCTGCGAAAAGCTCTCCGCCCATCTGATATATAAAGATGTTGGAATCCGAGCTCATCGCGATTTCCATATTGTTTGCCTGAAGCTTCGGAATAGTTTCCTTAACGTCGTCCCAAGTCTTAGGAACTTCAATATTAAGGTCTGCAAGAATATCCTCACGAACGAACATCATCGGGAAGCCCTGAGTTTCGGGAAGTCCGTAGCAGTGCGGGTCGTCCTGAGGTCTACCCGTTCCGCAATTTTCGTGACCCTCATTCGCTTTCTTCGAGCCGTCCTTACGGGTAATCGTTTCACCCGCGCACTCGATTTCAAGAACCATCATCGCTTCTTCGTTAAAGTTCTTTCTTGCCTCCTCGAAGCCTTCCATTTCTTCAACCGGAGCAAGCGCTCCACGAATAGCATAGTTAATTACGTCACCCGAGCCAAGTCCGAGATAAACGTCAGGACCCTTGCCCGCAAGAATTGAGGGAAGAAGCGTTCCGCCCGCAACGAGCTTGAGGTTAACGGTAATACCCGTTTCCTTGGTGAAGTTATTGTTTATAAGGTTTCTGATAACCTGCGACTGGTCACGTCCGTATGCAAGCCAAACCTCAACGCTTTCATCGTCAGCGCCCTCCTCAATCTCGGTAAGAGCGCCCATACGGTCGTAATTTCTTAAGAAGCTCTGGAAAAATCCTGTTATTTCATGCCAAAGCGAAGCGCCAAATCCCGCCTTTGCCTTGGGAAGTGCATCTGCCTTGCTTTGAACCGTAATATAGTCGAGCATCAAGGGCTGAGTCTTTGCGTCACCGAGCCAAGTACCGAGCGAACCGATATAGGTCTTAAGCTGAGTAAGGTTTTTAGCAACCTCGTCCTCATCGGTACTCATATCGTGAAGAAGCAACGCAACGTTTTCAAGAGTTGCAGTCATCGAGCTCTTTTGAGAATCCTTAAGAATAGTATCAATGATACATGTGAAATTCTCCTCGGGCTTGGAAACCGCAATTTCCTCATACTGCTCATACATATCTCCCATAGTATTGGGGAGTGTACGGTAGAAGTTATAATCCTTAAATTCGTCGGGGGAGGTTCCTGTTACCTTTAATATATCAAGGTAGTCGGAGTTTATCGCATCAAGAACGTCTTGAACACGTCTTACTATGTTACCCATAGCTCCGAGCGATACTTCAAGTCGGATGGTGTACTGAACACCCGCCTCGAAATAAAATTCAAAGTCAGTCGTACCGTCGGAAAGGTATGCCGACTGCCAGCTGTCACTGTAATTAAACTTTAAGCGAGTAGCCTCCTCAAAGGGGATACCGTCGTAATATCCCTTCTGACCCTCGGTTACTCCGTCGCCACTGTAAATATAAAGCACACGCGAGGTAGACATACCCTCAAGCACGTTCTGCTTATATCTTGTAGCAAAGCTATACATACCGCTTTGACTTACGGTAAAGTTGTATTCAAGCCACTGACCAACGGTCTGCCACTTTTCGCCACCAACCGTGTTAAGATAGGTCTTATCGGTAGCGATAGGAGAGTTAACCGCACTTGTGGAATCCGCCAAGGGATATACCGTCTGGTCGGATACACCCGAGAAATACTCGGATTCTATCTTTATCTGTCCGTTACCCTTAGGAGCGCTATCGTAGCCAATCTTATTAAGGTAATCGGCATAGGTTTCATAGCCCTTTGCGGGAACGAGGTCGATTTTAGATATAACCACAGGCTCGTTTACGCCCTCAAAGGTAAGAGTTACCTTTCCGTTATCATCAGGACCTATAACTATCGAGAAGGGCTCTTGAACAAATCCGTTTGCATCCTTAAAGGTGTAGGTGCTCCACTTTGGAGTTGTACCAAGACTCTCACGAATTTCGTTATTGTCTATATCTGCGGTAAAGAAACGAACCGAATACTTATTAACGAATGCGCTGTTCTTATCGGTCCAAGACTTAGGATATGCGCATGTCAAATAAGTAACCTCTTTGTTTTTCTTGGTCGCCTTTTCAAGCTTAGCATCTGCAAAGCCCGCCTCAATAGCCTCGGCAAGAACTGCATCTGCGTCCATCTTAGACGTAATCTCAAGCTTTGCCTCGGGATAAGGTGTTGACCAGTATTTAGACATACTTATATAGCGAGCCTCCGCAAAGGGTACTTCGCCGTTAACAAGGAAAATTCGCTCTACGTCGGCAGACTTATTGTCAAAGGGATAATACTCGATGTACATATTGTACTTCGCATTTTTGGTAATACCCAAAACGTCCCAGTTGACCTTACCCGTATCGGGAATATAAAGTCCGACCTTGCCGCCTGCGCTCTTATCGGTAAAAATACCGGGCTTCTGACGGTCAAAGCTCTTGTTAGCGTCCGCATCCTTTTGCGCATCGCCGGTAAGCACGTAATCGTTGCCCACAGAGGATACAACGTCACCCGCCTCGTTGACGAAAACTCCGTCAGTACCGAGGACGGTAACCGATTTATCCGCAGGCTCCGCCTTTACATACTCCTCAAGTTGTACGTACTCATTGTACGAAATTGCATTCAGTAACTCCTTTATGTTTGCAAGCATACTCTCGTCAGAATCAGCCGAAGCGGCGCTCGCCGAAACGGTCATTCCACCGAAAACACACAAAATAGCAAGCAATAAAGCCGTTATTCTCTGAAATTTCGTTGCTTTCATTTGAAAGATCCCCCCTTGTAAAACAGTGCATATGCGTTTAAGTACGTTGCGCATATGCCAAATCATTATTTATTTCGGCAGCCGATTTGCTTTGAAATCAGCAAGAAAGCATAATTAGCCCCAAAAGCCGAGAAACTATGTTGATATATTATCACAAAATGCAAAAAAAGTCAAGCATATAATATAGAAAGAAATTGCGAAAAAATACCGCAAAATCGCCCCATAAAAATCATTTTTTAATTAAAAACCGTCATTTTTAGGTATTGACAAGTCAAAAAACAAAATATAGTAAATTATAATTACCCTAAAACTGCATAAATGCACTTCAATAAGGCGATTTTTGTGTATTTTTTACACAGTTTTATTCACTTTTTATCCAAAATTATCAAGGTAAATTGTATTTACCTATTCAACTTCATCAAGGCAGTTTGCATTTGTTCAAAGTTAATAAAAAGTTTGTAAAATCTGCACAAATCAAGCAAAACTTTTTCTACGAAAATACAAGAGGCTTTTTGAAATATTTTTTCATATTTTTTACATTTCCCTCCCATTTACCGCAAAATCAGCATCAAAAATGATAAAATTTACTTATATTTCCAATTTTGTATTCCGTTTACAATGCACAAATCAAAGACGCAAAAACAACGGTAAACAGCGATAAGCGATACAAAAAAAGAGAGAAAGCAATTAATTGCCTTCCCTCTAAAAACATATTATTTTTATTTCGTTTATCGTAAACTTATCTCAAAAAACCGTTAACGATTTCTTCCTCAGCCTCTTTTTCGGTAAGCCCGAGAGTCATAAGCTTAATAAGTTGCTCGCCCGCAATCTTTCCGATAGCCGCCTCGTGAATAAGCGAAGCATCGGGATTTACCGCAAGAATTTCGGGAATAGCCGAAACCGTTGCCTCGTCCATAATAATAGCATCGCACTCGGTGTGTCCCGAGCAACGGTTGTTACCGTTTATACGCGATATAAATTTTTGATGCGAAGAATCCCGAGCTACCGAACGCGATACAACGTGCGTACCCGAATTTTCTCCGTCGAGGTCAACCTCAAACTCGGTAATCGCGGTTTGATTTCCGTGAGTCATTATCTTTTCCTGCACAATAAGCGTTGCATTTTTCGACACTTTTGCGGTTGTTTTTCTGTTAGTAGAATCAACACCCTTTATTTGAACGGTTTCCATTTCCATATAGGAATTTTCCGCCAATTCAACGTATGTTTCGGGATTCATAATGTTTTTACCGTTGCCATCACCCTGACCGTAGTGCTTTTCAACGTATTTTATTCTTGCATTTTTCGCCACAAAAAACGAGTGAACTCCACTATGCTCGGACGCCTCACTTCCGCCGTTGTGGATACCGCATCCCGCAACGATAGTTACGTCGCAATCCTCTCCGATATGGAAATCGTTATAAACAAGCTCTTTAAGTCCGCTTTGCGAAAGTATAACGGGAATGTGCAAGCTTTCGTTCTTTGTTCCCGCCTTAATATATATATCAATACCCGGCTTGTCGTTTTTTGCCACTACCTCTATATTCTCCGAAGAATTTTTACCGTGAAGCTTGCCGTTTACACGCAAGGAATAAGCGCCCTGAGGAACATCGTGCAAGCCTGCAACCTCCTCGAGAAGCTTTTTTTGAATATTATCCATACTCATACCGTCACCTCCGTCAATTCTTTGTATAGTAGCAGCCTAAGCGAACGTCCATAACCTTAGGGAAAACGTCATCCTTAGCGCCGTAATCGGCAACTCCGCCATTCGCAAGCACAAGTATCTTGTCGGCGATATTAAGAATTCGCTCCTGGTGCGAAATTATAACTATCATACCGTTTGTACGCTCGTGCATATTCTCAAAAACCTTAATAAGATTGTTGAAGCTCCAAAGGTCGATACCCGCCTCAGGCTCATCAAACACAGAAAGCTTAGTTCCGCGCGCATTTATCATAGCAATCTCAATTCTCTTAAGCTCGCCGCCCGAAAGAGAGCCGTCAACCTCTCTGTTTATATAGTCCTTTGCGCAAAGTCCTACCTCCGAAAGATAGGAGCAAGCCTCGGAAACATTGGTTTTCTTACCCGCCGCAAGCGAAATAAGGTCCTTAACGGTTATCCCCTTAAATCGTACAGGCTGTTGAAAAGCAAAGCTTATGCCCGCATTTGCGCGCTCGGTTATAGACATATCGGTTATATCCACACCGTCCATAAAAATTCTACCCTCGGTAGGCTTAATAATACCCGCTATAAGCTTCGCCATAGTGGATTTTCCGCTGCCGTTAGGTCCTGTTATAGCAATAAATCTATCGTCAAGCGTGACGCTTATATTTTTCAAAATTTCCTTTCCCGCCACAGAATAGGAAACGTTCTTAAATTCTAACATTATAAACCTCTGTTTGCTTTATTTGTCCGTTTTTCTACGTTATTATACCGCATTTCGTCCGATTTTTCAATACCTTTGTTAAATTTTTACCCAATTATGCAAATTTTAGTATTGTAAAAAGCTTTTATATATGATATAATTATGTAAAATAATGAGATTTTTTAAACGCATCACGCGTAGAAAGCATCTCTTATACTGTGTTTATTTTTACAATATTTTAAGTAATACGTCTTGATTTATAAAGATAAACGCAAAAATAATTATGTTGATTTATACAATAAAGGAGTAACTAAAATGCAACTTAGAGCACCCGCATATCCCCTTATCACGGTCGACCCATATTTCAGTGTTTGGTCGCCCGCAAATAAGCTTAACGAGGCAAATACAGTACACTGGACCAACAGTCCGAATACCATTTCAGGAATCGCAACCATTGACGGCAAGGTGTATCGCGTTATAGGCGATCTCGAATCAAGTATCCCCGCTATGAAGCAGATTTCAAGCGATTGCACGGCTTTTTCCACAAAATACATTTTTGAGGACGGTGGTGTTCGTCTTTCGCTCATATTCTCTACCCCTTTACTTATAACAGATTTTAGCCTTATTTCCCGTCCCGTAAGCTACCTTGAAATAAAAAAGGAAAGCATCGACGGTAAACGCCACGAGGTAAGCTTTAAGCTCGCCGTTTATGACGAAATATGCATCAACACTCTTGGAGAGGAGGAAACCGAGGTTGAGCTTATCGACCTTGGAAATCTTCACTCCGCTAAAATAGGCTCTAAGGCTCAAAGAGTTCTTTGTCAGTCGGGCGATGACGTTCGCATCAATTGGGGATATTTTTATCTTACCGCAACGGGAACGGTTACCGCAAGCAAGGGTACTCTTGGCGAGAGCAACACTCCCTGCAATTTCGTTCAAGCCGACGTTGATATAAAGGATTCTACCCTTATCACCTTTGCATACGATGATATATCGAGCATCGAATACTTTGGCGAGCATCTTAAGGCGTATTGGAAAAAGGACGGCTCGACCATTCTCGACCAGATAAAGGCGGCTCATAAGGATTATAAAACCGTTATGAACCGTTGTAATACCTTTGCAAAGGAAATGTTCTGCGATGCAGTACGCGCAGGCGGAGAAAAATACGCAGAAATTCTCGAGCTTGCATACCGTCAGGTAATTGCGGCTCATAAGCTCGTGCTTGATACCGAGGGAAATATACTCTTTATCTCAAAGGAATGCTTCTCTAACGGTTGTGCGGCAACGGTTGACGTAAGCTATCCCTCAACTCCTCTTTTCCTCATATATAATCCAGAGCTTGTAAAGGGTATGCTCCGTCCCATTTATAAATATACGCGTTCCGAGGAATGGATATACGATTTTGCGCCTCACGATGTAGGCTGTTATCCGCTTCTTAACGGTCAGGTTTACGGAAATAACGCGCTCCATATGCAAATGCCCGTTGAGGAATGTGGTAATATGCTTATTATGGAGGCGGCAATCGCTCTCGCTTCAAAAAATATGAGCTTTGCTAACGAGCATTTTGATTTGCTTGAATCTTGGGTAAAATATCTCGTTGAAAACGGAAAAGACCCCGAAAATCAGCTCTGCACCGACGATTTCGCAGGTCATCTTGCGCATAACTGCAACCTCTCGCTCAAGGCAATAATGGGTATCGCCTCACTCGGTATTCTTTACGGCTTAAAGAAAAATAAAAGAGAAGAAAGAAAATATCTCGCTCTTGCACGCTCAATGGCGGAGGATTGGGCAAAGCGCGCATCAAACGGTGATGGCAGCTACCGACTTGCATTCGATAAGCCCGATACCTTTAGTATGAAATATAATATAGTTTGGGATAAGCTGTTCGGTACTAACGTAATGTCGAAAACGGTTATCGAATCGGAATTTGCAAGCTATAATAAAAAGATGCACCCCTACGGACTTCCACTCGATTCGCGTATGCCCTACTCCAAGAGCGACTGGCTCGTTTGGACGGCTACGCTTACAGATGACCGTGATGCATTCATAGATTTTGTAGAGCCTCTTTGGACGTTCTATAATTATTCACCCTCGCGCGTTCCCATGACCGACTGGTACTACACAATCACAGGCGAGCATAGAGCATCACGCTCCTCGGGATTCCGCACAAGCTTTAGAAACCGTACAGTTCAAGGTGGACTCTTTATTAAGCTTATGGAATATAAGCAGAGCGTTAAATATAAGTAATTAGTTTTTATTTTACTCGGGGAAAACTTTCTTAAAAAAAGCTTTCCCCGAAAAATTTTCAAAGAACTCTCCACAGAGGGTTTATTTTTTGCCGAAATGTCTGCGCTCAATCGTTGAACAATTGATGTTCGCACCGCACCCACGCAGCAAAGTTTTGGTCAAGCTTTTTCAAAAGGTTGCGGGTTTGGGCAGCGCCCATAAAAACGACGTTTCTTTTTGCTAAGCTTTTTCTTTGCGCCTTGTGTGTCAAAGAAAAAGCGGAGTAGGGAGTTAGATTGTGTTAGGAATTTTTGCTACCTTTTTGAAAAAAGGTAGCGCCAAAAACTTTCAATCGGGGATTGTCTAAATTTACATTTTGCGCTCGACGGTCGAGCAGCTAATGTTTGCACTGCACTCGAAAGCCTTCCCCTCGAGGGAAAGTTTTGAGCTTGTCGAGACGGATGAGGTGTCCTTGCGCTCTGCAATTCTTCGATTTTGCTTCGGAGCGCACCCTATTTCCATTCTTCAACTTCCAATTTTCCATTAAAAAAGCGCCTGAAAACTCAAGCGCTTTTTATTATTTACTTTATTTTTTTACATTTCTCGTCAAAATGACGTTTACGCCCGTGCCGAGGATATTTTCAATAACAACGTCGCCCAAAAGTCCGTCAGGCTCGACCGCTATTCGGTTTATCTCCTTCATACACTCAAAAATAAGCTCCTTTGGAACGGTATTATCGGTTTTAACGGGCGCTACTCCACCGCCTCGGACTGCAACCGTTGTGGTTATCGTTCTTCTCGGCGCGGTACACTCGGTATAAGCATAAGCCTCGCCACGCTTGCAGGTATGACCGCTTACCGAAATTACATTTTTATTTTCGTCAAGCTCAACGCTGAGCGAGCATCCCATAGGACAAACGATGCACGTTAAATTTTTAGTCATATCACTTCACCGCCCCTTCTTCGATTTCAAGCGAAAACGCAAGCACACCGCAGGTATCGGCAAGCTGTGCCGCCTTAAGCGTAACGGTTTCCATCTCGCCTGGAGCTACCTTTTGCTTTTTCTTATTTATCAAAATCTTTTCTCCGTCCTTAACGACTACACGCGCATTACGGTAAACGTCGCTGACTCTGAAATAAACGGTAACGTCCTTTTTTGTATTTATTCTTTGAGGAACGGTATATCTTATCTTACCGTCGGTAATAATCGAGATATCCGTACCGTCATTTTTCTTTCCCGACAAATATTCCGCCGCCGCGCGTCCCGCAATTTCTGCCTCCTCGGAAACGTAATCGACCAGGTCATGAACGTGAAGCACGTTTCCGCAAGCAAAAACGCCCTCTATATCGGTTTGCCTGTCTTGATTTACAATTGCGCCGTTAGTTATTCTGTCAATCTCTATACCTGCGCCCTTAGTAAGCTCGTTTTCGGGAATAAGTCCGCAAGAGAGCAAAAGAGTATCACACTCGATATATTGGCGAGTTTCGGGTATCGGCTTTCTCCTTTCGTCTACCCTTGCAATAGTCACACCGCAAACTCGCTCCTTACCATGTATTTCTACAACGGTATGACTGAGCATAAGCGGTATATTAAAATCATTCAAGCACTGCTCTATATTTCTTGCAAGACCGCCCGAATAAGGCATAAGCTCGCAAACCGCCTCGACCTTAGCGCCCTCAAGCGTCATTCTTCGAGCCATAATAAGTCCTATATCTCCCGAGCCTAAAATAACCACCTTTTTGCCCGGCATATATCCGTCGATATTAACGAATTTTTGCGCAGTACCCGCAGTAAATATACCCGACGGACGCATTCCCGCAATATTAAGCGCTCCCTTAGGTCTTTCACGGCATCCCATAGCCAAAATTATAGACTCTGCCTGAATTTGAAAGGCTCCGTCCTCGGAATTCATAGCGCTTACGATTTTTTTATCGCTTACGTCTATAACCATAGTATTAAGCTTAAATTCAATATTTCTCTTGCGTACCTCTATCTCGTATCTGTATGCGTATTCGGGACCTGTAAGCTCCTCCTTGAAGCGATGCAAGCCGAAGCCGTTATGTATGCACTGATTAAGTATTCCGCCAAGCGACTTATCACGCTCAAGCACGAGGATATCTCTGATGCCCGCATCGTATGCCGCAACCGCCGCCGCCATACCCGCAGGGCCGCCGCCTATAATAACGAGCTGCTTTTGCATTAGGTTTTGCATAATATCAGTTATCCCCCTTAGTTTTATAGTAATTTATAACCGAGCCCTTGCCGAACTTGGTTATCTCATCGATAGACACGCCAAGCTCTCTTGCAAGTATCTCAACAACAATTGGAGAGCAGAAGCCGCCTTGACATCTTCCCATACCGCTTCTCGTTCTTCTCTTTATTCCGTCAACGTCACGGGCAGGCGGATTTGCGTGTATCGCCTCTACTATCTCGCCCTCGGTAATACCCTCACAACGGCAAACTATCCTTCCATAGCGCGAATCGGTCGCTATAACCTTATTTTTCTCCTCAATCGAGGACTCTCTGAACTGATGCGCAGGCTTGCGGTAAGGATTAAAGTCGCTCCGCTTTTCAAACACAACACCGTTTTCGGCAAAAAGCTCGATAACGTACTCCGCAATTGCGGGAGCAGAGGTAAGACCCGGACTTTCTATTCCGCCAAGTGTTATAACTCCGTCACGGTATTTAATTATAAAATCGCCCGTGCTACCGACAGAGCGCAGACCGCAAAACGAGGTTATCACCTTTCCAAAGGGAATTTGCGCCACGTTATCAAGCGCTCCCTTAACTATACTGTCAAAGCCCTCGGAGGTAACGGAATTATCCTCCTTATCGTCGATATCAACCGCGGTAGGACCTAATATCAAATTTCCGTCAACCGTTGGAGAAACGAGTATTCCCTTACCCATTTTCGTAGGCGTATGGAATATAGTGCGCTTAACGAGCGAGCCACATTCCTTATCAAGTATCATATACTCTCCCCGACGAGCGTGTACCGTAAAATCGGCATCATCGGTCATTTTTGCTATCTCATCGGAGTAAAGACCCGCAGAATTTACGATATATTTTGCTTTTACCTCACGTCCGTCGCTTGATTTAACGGCATATCCTCCGTCAATTTTTTCTATTGACGTTACCTCAAAGTCAAGCAAAAGAGAAGCTCCGTTATCCATAGCGTTTCCAACCGCCGCAATACAAAGCTCATACGGGCAGGTTATCGCTCCCGTCTTAGCCAAAAGAGCGCAGGAAAGCTCGGGGTTAAGGCTTGGCTCTAATTTTAAAAGCTCGTCACGCTCGATGATTGAAAGCCCCTTTACCCCGTTTTTAATTCCTCTTTCGTATATTTCCTCAACCTCCTTGCGCTCGTTCTCAAACGCAACGACAAGAGATTCATTTCTTTGATATTTTACTCCAAGCTCACGGGTGACGTCCTCCATCATCTCAGAGCCTCGAACGTTAAATCTTGCCTTAAGAGAGCCGACCTTTGCATCAAAGCCTGCGTGAACTATCGCACTGTTAGCCCTCGTCGCTCCCATAGCAACGTCGCCCGCCTTTTCAAGCAAGCAAACACTAACGTTATATTTAGAAAGCTCGCGCGCAACGAGTCCGCCAACAACCCCCGCGCCTATAACCGCAACACCGTACATATATTTTTCGTTTTTCCTTTCGTAAGCAGTTAAATTAATATCTATTTCACACATAAGCGAAATTTCACTTATATACATTTTAGCACAATTTAAAAAATAAGTCAATACGTCGCTTATATCTTAAAAAATATTATATATTATAATATAAATATTAAGAATTTCTATTTACAGAAATCGCTTTTCGTGTTATACTTAAAATAATATTTAAATTTATGAATGTAAAGGAGTAACCAAAATGAAAACCGATATAGAGATTGCACACGAAGCCAAAATGCTTCCGATAAACGAAATTGCAAGCAAGCTCGGAATTGAAGACGAGGAGCTTGAGCTTTACGGACGCTATAAGGCAAAAATCAACGATTCCTTTCTTAAAAGAACTGCCGACCGTAAAAACGGCAAGCTTATTCTTGTAACGGCAATAAATCCCACCCCCGCAGGCGAGGGAAAGACCACCACTACGGTAGGCTTGGGTATGGCTATGAACAGAATAGGCAAAAACGCTATAATTGCATTGCGCGAGCCCTCCTTGGGTCCCGTATTCGGAGTTAAGGGAGGCGCTGCAGGAGGAGGATACGCTCAGGTAGTTCCTATGGAGGATATAAATCTTCACTTTACGGGCGACTTCCACGCAATAACTGCGGCTAACAATCTTCTTTCGGCTATGATTGACAATCATCTTCAGCAGGGTAACGAGCTTTCCATCGACCCTCGCAGAATTCTTTTTACTCGCGTTACAGATACGAATGACCGCGCGTTGCGTAACGTAATAGTAGGACTTGGCACTAAGGTTGACGGTGTTCCGCGTCAGGACAAGTTTATGATAACCGTAGCAAGTGAGATAATGGCAATTCTCTGCCTTGCGGAGTCTATTTCCGACCTTAAGGAGCGCCTCGGTAACATACTCGTTGCCTACACCTATTCGGGAGCGCCCGTATATTGCCGCGAGCTTCGCGCAAACGGCGCTATGGCGGCTTTGCTTAAGGACGCTATTAAGCCTAACCTTGTTCAGACGCTTGAAAACACCCCCGCTCTTATCCACGGAGGCCCATTTGCAAACATCGCTCACGGCTGTAACTCTGTCAGAGCGACAAAGCTTGCGCTTAAGCTTTGCGATTATACCATTACCGAGGCAGGCTTTGGAGCAGACCTCGGAGCAGAAAAGTTCCTCGATATTAAATGCCGCAAGGCAGGACTTGTTCCCGATGCGGTGGTTATCGTTGCAACCGTTCGCGCGCTCAAATACAACGGTGGAGTTCCTAAGGCAGAGCTTTCAAAGGAAAATCTCGAGGCTCTTAAGATAGGCTCTGCAAATCTTGAGGCGCACATCGACAATATTCGCAAATTCGGCTTACCCGTAGTCGTTGCCATAAACCGCTTCCACACCGATACCGACGCAGAGCTTTCCTACGTTGAGGAAATATGCAAATCAAAGGGCGCAGACTTCTCGCTCTCCGAGGTATTTGCTAAGGGCGGCGAGGGCGGAATAGACCTTGCAAATAAGGTAGTTGCCGCTTGCGAAAAGGAAAAGGACTTTAAGTTCACCTACGAAAGCGACCTTTCGATAAAGGAAAAGATAGAGGCAATCGCAACCAAGATATACGGAGCAAGCGAGGTTAAATACGATGCGGCGGCTCTTAAGAATATTTCCGAAATTGAGGCTCTTGACCCCAAGTATTCAACCTTCCCCATCTGCGTTGCAAAAACTCAGTATTCACTTTCCGACGATGCCTCAAAGCTTGGCAGACCGAAGGACTTTACCCTTACAGTTCGTGAGGTTAAGCTCTCCGCGGGCGCAGAATTTATCGTTGTTCTTACGGGCGCGATAATGACTATGCCGGGACTTCCCAAAGCTCCCTCTGCCTTTAACATAGACGTTGACGATGACGGAAACATCACGGGACTTTTCTAATACTCTGCGGATAATAAAATATGTATTCTGAAATATTATTTACTAAATCGGTTGAGGAAACCGAATCTTACGGCGCTACTCTTGCGCAAAAAATTGCAAATGATAAGAATTTACCGAGATTTATCGCCCTTTACGGAGATCTCGGCGTAGGAAAAACCGCGTTCGTTCGTGGCTTTACCTCGATATTTGCTCAAAGCGCAAGAGTAAAATCGCCAACCTTTGCGCTTGTAAACGAGTACAAGGGCGAGGCTCTTTCGGTTTTTCACTTTGATATGTACCGAATAAACGACGAGGACGAGCTTTACTCGATAGGCTTTTACGATTATCAGGACAGAAACGGAATTTGTCTTGTTGAATGGAGCGAAAATATAGAGTACGCCCTACCCGATAAATATTTTTCGGTAAAAATAGAAAAATGCGAGGAAAATACCGAGCTTCGCAAAATAAGCGCCGAGCTTATCGGCTAAAATTAAATTACAGGTGACTGAAAATGAAAATATTATCACTTGATACCTCGGCTACGGTAGCATCTGTTGCCATAGCAGAGGATAGCACTCCGCTTGCACAATACACGTTAAACGCAAAAAACACGCACAGTGAAACGCTTTTACCTATGATAGAGGCATCGCTCAAGTCTCTTTCCCTAAAGCCCTGCGACATCGACCTTTTCGCCCTCTCAGCAGGTCCCGGCTCATTTACGGGTGTGAGAATAGGCGCGGCAACCGTTAAAGGACTTGCCTTTGCTTCCGCAAAGCCATGCGTTGAGGTTTCGACGCTCGAGGCTCTTGCGCAAAATCTCATAATCGTAAAGGGACTTATCTGCCCTGTAATGAACGCACGTCGCTCGCAGGTATATACGGCTCTCTTTCGCTCGGACGGCAATACGCTTACAAGGCTTATGCCCGATTCGGCGCTTTCAATCGAGGAGCTTGACGAGCTTCTTTCGCAATATGGCGAGGCGGTTTTCCTTGTCGGTGACGGATATGACATCTGCGAGCAAGGATTTAATAAAACCGAGCTTTCCTACGTTCCCGAGCCTATGCGACTTCAATCGGCACTGTCGGTAGCCGCAATAGCACTCAAAAAATACAAAAACGGTGAGAGCTGCACAGATTCCGCCCTATCGGTTAATTATCTCCGTCCCTCTCAGGCAGAAAGAGAAAGAGCCGAGCGTGAGGCGGCAAGCAAAAGCAATTAAAATTTAAAAATTAAAATTTAAAGAGGAATTTTTAAAATGAAAATAGTTATAGGATGCGACCACGCGGCAACAGAGCTTAAGGAGGCGGTTAAAAAGCATATAACCGCTCTCGGACACGATATAGTTGACGTAGGCACTTACACAAACGAAAGCTGCCACTACCCCGTTTACGCAAGCGCCGCTTGTAAAAAAATTCTTGATGGCGAATGTGAGCTTGGAATACTCGTTTGCGGCACCGGAATAGGTATGTCGATTGCGGCAAACAAGCACAAGGGTATTCGCGCGGCTTGCTGCTCGGACACCTTCTCTGCTCGCCTTACCCGTGAGCATAACGACGCAAACGTCCTCTGCTTTGGAGCAAGAGTTGTAGGCGAGGGACTTGCACTCGACCTCGTTGACGCATTTATAAACGCAAAATATTTAAACAACGGCAACCACGTTACCCGAGTTGCTATGCTTTGCGATATCGAAAACGAAAAGCTTTAATTTTTAATCAAATTAAATCAAAACGGAGAAAAAAGTGAAACTCAAAAAGGTTTTAAACGTTTTTCGCGCGGCAAACGGTACGGCGGATAAGCATTTTACCTCGGCAATAATTGCCGCCGCGGGACTCTCGACTCGATTTGGAGAAAACAAGCAAGCGGTATCTCTGCTTGACGTCCCCGTGCTTATCCATACTCTGCGCGCTTATGATGCCTCGGATTGCATTGACGAAATAATTATAGTTACCAAAAAAGAGGATATCGAGCTTTGGAGGACACAATGCGAGCGCTATTTCATCAAAAAGGTAACTAAGATAATCGAAGGCGGAGCAACACGTCAGGAGTCTGTCCTTTGCGGCTTTGAGGCTATAAGCGATAAAGCAAAATTTGTAGCTATTGCCGACGGAGCAAGATGCTTAACTACACCGACGAGCATTAACGACGTATGCTTTGCGGCTTATAAGCACAAGGCGGCGACTGCGGCTCACAAGGCAAGCGACACCGTAAAAATCGCCCGTAGCGGAAGATTTATAGAAAGCACTCCCGACCGAGATAAGATATGGCTTGCGCAAACTCCGCAGGTCTTTAAGGTATCTCTTTACCGAGCGGCGGCTTATACCGCTTTGCAGGAAAGAGTTGCCGTAACCGACGATAATTCGCTCGTTGAGCATATAGGGCATCCTATATATCTTGTCGAATGCGGAGCGCAAAATATTAAAATAACCACCAAGGATGACGTAATAATTGCTGAAAGCATACTCCGTCACCGAAAGGACGAGGATATCGAAAAGGAAAGGAAAAGGCTTGGACTATGAGCAAAATCAGAATAGGTCACGGCTACGACGTTCACAAGCTCGTCGAGGGCAGACGTCTTATTTTAGGCGGCGTTGATATTCCTTACGAAAAAGGACTTTTAGGCCATTCCGACGCCGACGTGCTTCTTCACGCAATAAGCGACTCGCTTCTCGGAGCGGCGGCTCTCGGTGACATTGGAAAGCACTTTCCCGACACCGATGCGGCATACAAGAATGCCGATAGCCTCGTGCTTCTAAAAAGAGTAAACGAGCTTTTACTCTCTGCGGGTTATAAAGCTTCAAACGTAGATGCAACCATCATCGCACAAGCACCAAAGCTTGCTATGCATATCGAGCAAATGCGTAAAAATATAGCAAGCGCTCTCGGTACAGAGCCTTGCGATATAAGCGTAAAGGCTACCACCGAGGAAAGACTCGGCTTTACGGGCAGAGGCGAGGGTATCTCTGCGCACGCAGTTTGCATTATTGAGAAAATATAAAATCGCCGTACAAAACATCAAAAGGAAAAAACTATGAAAGAAATAATTCGCCTAGGAACAATAAAGCCTGAGCCCGAGCGTATAATGATAGGAACGTGCGGTAGCTGCGGCACAGAATTTAAGTTTGGAAAATCAGATGTTTTCAAAGGAAATCCACATAGCAACCCGGGATATTGGGTAACCTGCCCACTTTGCAATAAATTGGTCAATGCGCCTTGGGACTGGTACACATATAACTGATCTTAGATCAAAAATACAGATTCACGAAAGATAAAAAGAGCTGTCAAGTATCTTCTCAACAGCTCAAACGTAGGTCGATAAGCAAGCAAGCGTTAAGTCCTTTGCTTTAAAAATCCTTTTGCCATACGACCTGCGGTACTATTAAAATATTATGCCAAATAAAAATAAAGGACACAAAAAGAGGAGCTTCATATGACGATTATTTCCCCATCAGTTCTTTCCGCAGACTTTGCAAATCTTGCAGAGGATATTAAAAAGGTAGAGGCGGCAGGCGCAAAATATCTGCACCTTGACGTTATGGACGGTATTTTCGTTCCTAACATAACCTTTGGCGCACCCGTTATTTCGGCAATCCGTAAGCACTCGAATATGGTTTTCGACGTTCACCTTATGATAGACCGTCCCGAGCGCTATATCGACGATTTCGTAAAGGCGGGCGCAGATATTATAACCATACATATCGAAAGCACGGACAAGGTTCTCGAAACACTGCGTTATATACGTTCAAAGGGCTTAAAGGCGGCTATTTCGGTAAAGCCAAACACCCCTATTGAGGAGGCTTTTTCCTATCTTTGCGAGCTTGATATGGTTCTTATAATGACAGTAGAGCCGGGCTTTGGCGGTCAAAAGCTTATTCCCGAAACACTTGCCAAGATAAAGACTCTTAAGAAATATTGCGACGAAAATAATTACAGCATCGACATTGAGGTCGACGGTGGAATAGGTCCTGACAATATAGGACTTCTCACCTCAAACGGCGCAAATATAATCGTTGCGGGCTCTGCCGTTTTCAAGGCAGACGATTACTCAAAGGTCATTTCAAAAATGATTACTGAGGGAGAGAAAAATTCCTATAAGAGTTAAATTCTCCCATTTTTTAACAATTTACAAAAAATTCAAAAAATAAATACTATTCGTTATTATATTCACCTATACAACTTAAAAAATAAATGGTATTTTATTATGTAAATAATTAAATATATTAAAATTAGAAAGGAACGTAAAATGCTTGAACTTAAAAACATACGCAAAATATACGTTACGGGCGAAACCAAGCTCGCGGCGCTTGACGGCGTAAGTCTTTGCTTCAGAGAAAATGAATTCGTTTCAATTTTAGGCCCCTCCGGATGCGGTAAGACCACAATGCTCAATATCGTCGGAGGACTTGACAGATATAGCGAGGGCGACCTCGTTATTAACGGCAGATCCACAAAATCCTTTAAGGATAAGGATTGGGACACCTACCGTAACCACTCGATAGGCTTTGTATTCCAAAGCTACAACCTTATTCCTCACCAGACAGTGCTTGCAAACGTAGAGCTTGCTCTCACCCTCTCGGGAGTATCAAAGTCCGAGCGCAGAGCAAAGGCGATTGAAGCGCTTAAGCAGGTTGGACTCGGCGACCATATTCACAAAAAGCCTAACCAGATGTCGGGCGGACAGATGCAGAGAGTTGCGATTGCGCGCGCTCTTGTAAACAACCCCGATATACTTCTTGCCGACGAGCCTACGGGTGCGCTTGATACGCAAACAAGCGTGCAGATAATGGACCTCTTAAAGGAGGTAGCAAAGGACAGACTCGTTATAATGGTAACTCACAACCCAGAGCTTGCCGAGGAATACTCAACGAGAATAGTGCGCCTTTCCGACGGTAAGGTGGTTGGCGACACAAATCCGATAAGCGACGAGGAATACGCCGCGCTTCTGGCTAAGGACGAGGCGGCAGTTATCGAGGCTAAAAAGAATAAAAAGCTTGCAAAGGCACAGTCAAAG
Organism: Eubacteriales bacterium; assembly: GCA_045643945.1. Classification (GTDB taxonomy): domain Bacteria; phylum Bacillota; class Clostridia; order Oscillospirales; family CAG-272; genus HGM12713. The sequence goes on from JAZRGA010000012.1 coordinate 31,627, forward strand.
AAAAAGTCGATGTCCTTTGGTACGGCTATTTCCCTTTCCTTTAAAAACCTTCTTACCAAAAAAGGCAGAACGATACTTACCTCCTTTGCTGGAAGCATAGGTATTATAGGAATTGCCCTTATTCTTTCACTTTCAAACGGAATTAACCTCTTTATTACGCAGGTTCAGGAGGATACGCTTTCGACCTATCCGTTAACGATAATGAAGGAAACTCAGGATACCGCGGCTATGATGCAAGCGATGATGGAAACAGAATCGGATGCAAATGCCGAGCGTGACCCTAATCTCGTTTACGTCGATAACTCACTTGATAAAATGGTTCAGGCGATGACCTCGACCACAAAGAACGACCTTGTTTCCTTTAAGCAGCATCTTGACGAAAACGCTGAGGAAATCGGTAAATATGTAAGCGATATTCAATACACCTACGATATAAAAATGCAAGCCTATAACTCTGTTACCGTTACAAAGGACGGTAAGGAGGAAACCGACCACCGTCAATTAGGCATTAAGGAAATGCTCTCCAACCTTAAAGGACTTGAGGGCATCAGCGAAATGGTAGGCTCATCGGGCGCTATGAACGTAATGAGCGAAATGATTAACAATCAAGCGCTTCTCGACCAGCAGTATGACGTTATTGCGGGTAATTGGCCTAAGAGCTATGACGAGGTAGTTCTCGTTGTAGGAAAGAACAACTCATTGAGCAAAATGACTCTTTATATGCTCGGTATTCTTGACACCGAGGAGCTTCAAAGCGTAGACCTCAGTAACTACAAGCCCGAGGAAAGCGATAAAATAAGCTACACCTTTGACGAGCTTATGGGAATGAAGCTTACCGTTTTAAACGCTCCCGACATCTACGTTAAGGATACAAGCAAAACCGCTTATAAGGTTGAGGGCTCGGATACCGAATATCCCATCTGGACTCAAAGCTCGGATTACGTTCTCGGTAACATTGGCGCTCTCCTTGACGAAAAGGGTATCGACCTTAAGGTTTCGGGTATTATCCGCCCCCGCGAGGACGCAACCGCTTCTTCTATATCGGGCGCTATCGGATATACCAGAGCGCTCACCGATAAAATTCTTGAGATGAACGAGAATAGCGAAATTATCAAGCAGCAAAAGGCTACTCCCGATTATAACGTGCTTACGGGTCTTAAGTACGAAAGAACGCACTATACTCCCGAAACGATAAAGGATCTCGTTAATAAGGTAGACGATACCACAATGGAGCAGTTCTACGGATATATGACGCAGATGATTCTTTCAAATCCCGAATTTTCCGACAGAATAAACGTAAATAAGGAAAGCTTCCCTCAGATGTTCTTCCTTATGCCCATCGAAAAGCAGGCAGAAATACTGACGGCAATTCTTTCAACCGACGGAATTAAAAACGCATCGGTAGCGCAAGCGCCTATGCCTATGTCGCAGGTTGATATGCTCTTTGCCGCAATATCTCAGGTTTCTCCCGACAAGAAGATAAACGTAACTAAGGATAACTTTGTAACGCTTCTTCCCGTTCTTGACCCTGCGCAGATATACGTTGCTCTCGCAGGTGTTCCCGCAAGCGAGCAAATGCCTATGCCTATGTCGGGACTTGTTTCTCTTGCAGGCGACGAGGCTATGACAAAGATATACTCGGATATGACTGAGGCAATTAAGACGATGACAGTAACCGAGGACGTATTCCTTGCAATACTCGGAACTATGAATGAAACAGACGAGGACTTCAAGATGCTTGAGGAAACTCTCTATAAAATGGCAACCGACGTTGACGATACCTACGAGAGAACTCTCAAGGAGCTTGGCGCGGCAGAGTCAAAGTCCCCCGTTTCGATAAACTTCTACGCAAAGGATTTCGATTCTAAGGCAAAAATTGAGGAATTTATAGCAGACTACAACGCTCCCGCCCTTGCAGAGGACGCAACCGAGGAGCAAAAGGCTAAAAAGATTGAATACACCGACCTTGTTGGCGCATTGATGTCCTCGGTAACTATAATTATCGACGTAATTTCTTACGTTCTTATAGCATTCGTTTCTATTTCTCTTGTTGTTTCCTCGATAATGATAGGAATTATTACTAACATTTCGGTACTCGAAAGAACAAAGGAAATCGGTATTTTGCGTGCAATCGGCGCATCAAAGAAGGACGTTTCCCGCGTATTCAATGCAGAAACCTTTATCATCGGTCTTATTGCAGGCGTACTCGGTATTGCAATCACCCTCTTACTCTGTATCCCCACAAACGCAATAATATTTGCGCTCACAGGATTTGCTAACGTAAGAGCCGTATTGCCTCCCGTTGCAGGCTTGATACTTGTAATTATCAGTATGGGACTTACTATGATAGCGGGAATTATCCCTGCAAAGAGCGCATCTAAGAAGGACCCCGTGGTTGCTCTCAGAACCGAATAAAGGATAAATCAAAATGGGTAAATTCAAAAACAAATTAGTAGGATTTCTTTACGGCAGATACGGAAACGATACCTTAAATAAGGTTCTTACCGCCATATATCTCATTTGGCTTATAGTATTTACGGTAGTCGACGTTCTTGTTAAATCAATTATATTTTCAATAATCGGTTGGAGCATATCCCTTGCATTGTTCTTCTGGGTAATATTCAGAATGATGTCGAGAAATATATACGCTCGCCGACGTGAAAACGATAAATTCTGTGGATTTTTTAAGCTTCGCAGAAACAAATTTCGTGACCGCAAAACTCACGTCTACCGTAAATGCAAATCCTGCAAGGCAGTTCTTCGCCTCCCCAAAGCAAAGGGAAAGCACTTCGTGGTATGCCCTAAGTGCAAATCACGCTTTGAGGTTAGAGGATAGAATTAATTATTAATATTTTTACTAAAATTTTTATGGGGAAAGCTTTCTTAAAAGAATGCTTTCCCCGAATCCTTTTCAAAGAACTCTCAACGTGGCGAAATAAGTGCGTTCATTCGTCGAACGCAGGATGTTATTTAAATCTCCCCCGATTGAAAGTTTTTGGCGCTACCTTTTTTCAAAAAGGTAGCAAAAAATACTTAACATAAACTAACTATTCTCCTGCTCCTCGTCAATAGTTATCTGGTCGGCGTTTTCGTCAACCATAGGAGCTACGTCGTTGGGAGGGAGCATTACCTCGGTTTCGGGCAACTCGGAGAGCGAGCGCAAGCCGAAAACACGAAGAAATTTTTCGGTTGTCGCATAGAGCATAGGACGCCCAGGAGCGTCAAGTCTGCCGCAAGAGGCGATAAGCGCTTTATCGATAAGCGAGTTTACCGCATAGGATGAATCAACACCGCGTACCTGGTCGATAAAGCTTCGTGTAACGGGTTGATTGTAGGCGACGATTGCAAGAACCTCCATTGACGATGCAGAGAGGTTTCCGCCACGTCTGATTCCGAGAGCCTCGCGTATGTAAGGCGCGTACTGCTCCTTGGTACAAAATTGGCAGGTTTCATCAAAGGTGAGCAGAGAAATTCCGTGCTTTGAATTTTCCGAGTTATATACCTCTGCCATATGAGAAATCAGCGTCTTTGTGTTTTTAAGGTCAAGTCCCAGCACCTCGGCAATTTTTTCGTATTTCACAGGGTAGCCCGCCGCATAGAGAATTGCCTCGATTGCGCCCTCTATGCTTTTTATTTGCTCGATGCCGTTTGTGTCAACGGGAGCTTTTTCTTTTATATTTTTCTTTTCTTCACTCATAATTTATTCAATTATCCTTATATATTCTTATAAAAATTATTAAGATTCCAACGCAGAGAGCAAATCTCCCTCCGAGTCAAGATATTCGCTTTCCTCGATATCGTCGGGATTATCGTTGATAACGAAGCGAGTGCTTGAATTAAGTAGTGCGTTTTCCTTGTTCCACTCTCCGTCGATAGTGTCGGCAACAATAAGCTTTCTTACCTTTATAAGCTCAAGAACTCCTAAAAACGATGCTATCATATCGGGAAGCGTCGCCTCTCCGATAAGTATATCCTCAAGCGAAGCCGCGCCTCTTTTTTCTACGGTTTTGAGTATAGAAACGATTTTTACCTCAACGGGAATTATAGGCTTGCTTATCATAGGCTTAAACGCAGTGGTTGCCGCGCGCTCGAGAGCGTTGTTGTAGGCAACTATTCTGCGCACCGCCGCACAAAGCGAGGTCACGTCCTGATCTGCGACGAAGGTTTTGTCGACAGATATTTCATCGGTATCCTTAACCATTCGACCGCTATAAAATGCGTACATAGGAGCGAGCTTTGTTGCCGCCTCCTTAGCCTGCTGATAGCGCAAGAGGGCATCGGTAAGGGTGGCGCGAGGGTCCTCCTCGTCTTCCTCCTCCTTTGGTAGAAGCATTTTGCTTTTGATAAGCATAAGCTCGCTTGCCATAACGATAAATTCCGATGCAAGCTCCATATCGAGCTTTTGCGCTTGTGTTATATATTCAAGATATTGGTCGCATATGAGCGATATAGGAATATCGGTTATGCTTACTTTGTTTTTTTGTATAAGCGACAAAAGCAGGTCGAGAGGTCCTTCAAACTGCTCGAGCTTATAGGTAAGCGTATTTTCCATTTTTTCTCCTGATTTTGTAAATTAAGCAATAAAGAATATTTTAAAGAGTAACGTCATAATAAAATGTACCGCTATGCTTATAATGCTTACGTCTAAAAAGCTAAATAGCATGAAAATACCGAGGATACCCCAGAAGAAGTATTGCTCGTGACGTTGCACCCAAAAGAGAGCCTTTGACGGAAGAAATGCGTAAAGAATACGCGAGCCGTCAAGCGGAGGTACGGGTATAAGGTTGAATAGTATAAAGGCTAAATTGTAGAAAACTCCAAGATAGAGAATTTCATAAAGATATGAAAGAGCCGTAGGAAGCCATTCAATATTTGTTTTCATCATAAAGGGCAGGGACACGTGGAATATCTTTATAAATATCATAAAGAGTACAGCCATCGCTAAGTTTGAAAGAGGTCCTGCCGCGCCGACGAGCGCCATATCACGCTTCGGCTTTTTAAAATAGCGAGAATTTATCGGAACGGGCTTTGCATATCCGACTCCGATGACTATAAACATCAAAAAACCGATAGGGTCGATGTGGTTTAAGGGATTTAGTGTGAGTCTTCCGAGGCTTTCTGCAGTTGGGTCGCCAAGCTTTTTTGCTACAAGACCGTGTGCGTATTCGTGTACCGAAAGAACTAATATAATTATCGGTACGGATAGCAAAAATGATATTATCGCGCCTTGAATATCGCCTGTAAATAGAAGATCGAGAAGCATATTTTTTCTCCTAAATTAAATATCGTTTTTTACGAGGTCCTCAAAGCTTTCACGCTTAACCGCAACTCGTGCTTTTCCGTCCTTTACCAAAATTACGGGCGGACGGGGAATACGGTTATAGTTTGACGCCATTGAGTAATTGTATGCGCCCGTTACAAGAACTGCGAGAATATCTCCGCGCTCTGCCTTTTGAATTTTCATATTTTCACCAAGCAGGTCGCCCGACTCACAGCATCTTCCTGCAAGTGTCGCTACATAATCACGCGGAGCGCTTGCTCTGTTTGCTATAAGTGCGGTATATTGTGACTGATAAAGGGCGTATCTTGGGTTGTCGGGCATACCGCCGTCAACCGAGATATAGTTTCTAAAGCCTGTTATTTCTTTAACCGAGCCGACGGTGTAAAGGGTTGCGCCTGCCGCGGCAACAAGGGAGCGACCAGGCTCGAGTATTACGCGAGGCATTTTTATCGAATGCTCCTCGCAGAACGAGCGAACGATTGCGCCTATTTTTTCAATTGAGTCTGCATAGCTTATTTGAGCATCGTCCTCGGTGTACGCAACGCCAAGTCCGCCGCCGAGATTAAGCTCACGCACCTCAAAGCTAAGCTTTTCTTTAATTTCCGCAATAAAGCGTACCATAATATCTGCCGCATCTGAAAATGGCTCAATATCGAATATCTGCGAGCCGATGTGACAGTGAAGACCGATAAGGTCAACGCCCTCTGTCTTTATAGCCGCCTCAACTATTTCGAGAGCCTGACCCGTAGCGATAGCCGAGCCGAATTTTGAGTCTACGTTGCCCGTAACTACGGCTCTGTGGGTGTGGGGGTCGATACCTGGGGTAATTCGAAGAAGAATGCCCTGAGTTATGCCACGTCGGGTAGCCTCTGCCGAAACTGCCGAAAGCTCGTCGAGATTGTCGACAACTATTCTTCCGACGCCCATATCCATAGCAAAGGAGATGTCGAAATCGGTTTTGTTGTTTCCGTGAAAGTAAATTCGCTCTGCGGGAAATCCTGCGCGCTTAGCGGTATAAAGCTCTCCGCTTGAAACGCAGTCGATGCCCATACCTTCTTCCTTTGCTATTCTATACATTTCGGTAAAGCAAAGCGCTTTTGAGGCGTAGAGAGGGAGAGCGTCCGCGCCAAAGCTTTTTGCCGCCGCCGAGAGATATTCACGGCAACGTGCGCGTACTACGTTTTCATCAATTATATATGCGGGAGTGCCGAATTCCTTTGCAAGCTCTACGGCATCTGCTCCGCCGATAGTAAGGTGTCCCTTTTCGTTTACGTCGAAATGAGGATAAAGTATCATATCTTTAATTCTCCTGTTTTTTGTTATACGGTTATTATTTTTAAAAATTAATTTCTTAAGCCCTTTGGAATGTTGCTTATCATAGCGGGGTCGAGATGCTCTGTTATGTTGCGCTCAATAGGCGAGAGAGTATCTGTTGCGGGGTCGTATTCGAAAATAGATATAGCCGAATTTTTCACAAACGGAACGTCGGACATTTTCTCATATCCCCAGCCTCGTGAATTGCAATCTACCGCGCGTATCGGGGAGGCGTGCGAGGCTAAAAGCAGGGTCAAGCCGTCATTTTCTTTTGCTATTTGCTTCACAAACGGAACTACGCGGTTATACACTTCCTCAACCGATTCTCCACCGGGCAAGCGCGCGTGTGCGTAATCGTGTCGCCAAGCGTAAAATTCTTTTTCGAATTCAACCTCTATTTCGTTAGCTAAGCGGCCCTCCCAGATGCCTGCACATATTTCACGAAGCTCCTTTACGTCATTAATCGGGAGTCCCGTGAGAATTGAGGTAGGGAGCGCTGTGTTGTGCGCTCTTTGTAGGTCGCTTGAATATATTTTGTCTATTTTTTCACGCTTTACGATATATTCTGCCGCGCATTTTGCCTGCGCCTGACCAAGCTCTGTGAGAGGAACATTTGTTTGTCCTGCGAAGCGGTTTTGCTCGTTTGCCACGCTTTGACCGTGACGTATAAATATAAGTCTTGTCATTTTTAGCAGTTACCTCTTTTTTAAGCCTTAACGTATCGGAATACCGTTTTCCAAAGGTCCTCTTTTCCCTCGCCCTTAAGAGCGGAGAAAGGAATAACCTCGTTACCCGATATAAGGGGGTGATTGCGTATCGCCTCAAGATTTTTCTTTCTTTCGGTTGCGTTAAGCTTGTCGACCTTAGTTGCTACAACGCAGTAGGGGATAGCAAGCTCTTTTAAGAATGAAAGCATCATTTCATCGTCCCTTGTAGGTCCTATTCTGCTGTCAACGAGCTGTATAACGAGCTTTAGGCGGTCGATGTTTTTGTTTGACGTGAAATATCCGTCGGTGAGAGCAGAGAATTTTCTCATATCCTCGGGGCTTCGCTTTGCAAATCCGTAGCCGGGGAGGTCGACGAGGTATAGCTTTTTGTCTACGTCATAAAAGTTAATGGTTATGGTTTTACCCGGTGCGGAGCTGACTCTCGCAAGCGATTTTCTGCCGAGCAGAGAGTTTATAAGCGAACTTTTTCCTACGTTTGAACGCCCCGAAAAGGCTATTTGCGGAATTGGGTCACCGAGTATCTGCCTCGGCTCGCCCGCGCTTATTTTTAATGTTACGTTTTGTATATTTATTGCCATTGTTTTACCTTTTTTGGATTTTTTATTTTTTTATGGAGAAATGTGTTTGACTCGGGGGAAACTTTATTATTCTTTTCGGGAGGATAATATCCTCCCCTACAATTTTGCTCTGATTTTTGAGGTGCAGTGCGAACATCTATTGCTCGTCAGTCGAGCGCAGAATGTTATTTGAATCTTCCCCGTTTGAAAGTTTTTGGTGCTACCTTTTTTCAAAAAGGTAGCAAAAAAATACTTAACATAAACTAACTTTCTATGCCGCTTTTTCTTTGACACACAAGGCGCAAAGAAAAAGGCTTAGCAAAAAGAAACGCCGTTTTATGGGCGCTGCCCAAACCCGCAAGCTTTTGAAAAAGCTTGACCAAAACTTTGCTGCGTGGGTGCGGTGCGAACATTGTTGGCTCGACCGTCGAGCGTAGAATGTAAGCTAAGACAATCCCCGATTAAAGGTTTTCTTACTACCTTTTTTCAAAAAGGT
>JAZRGA010000013.1:0-2541 GCA_045643945.1 Eubacteriales bacterium
GCTGTATTATCGACGATAATCATAATAAATGGTCTCGTTACATGGATGGTGTACCTATCGTAGGTGGCCGTCAACATATCCAAGAGGCGGTTGAGAAGTACAATATTGACAAAATCTATCTTTGCATTCCCAGCGCATCCGCTGCTCAACGCAGAGATATTTTGGAAATTTGTAAGGGTACCGGCTGCGCACTTAAGAACCTGCCAGGTATCTATCAATTGATCGACGGCGATATTACCGTCAGTTCTATGAAGGAAGTGGATGTTGAAGATCTACTGGGCAGAGAGCCTGTCCAAGTAGAAAATGAAGAAATCTTCAAATTCATTTCAGGCAAAACGATTTTGGTCACCGGCGGTGGTGGCTCTATCGGTAGTGAGCTTTGCCGCCAAATTGCAAAACACGATCCAAAGCTACTAATCGTTTTGGATATTTATGAGAATAATGCCCATGCAATCGGCTTGGAATTAAAGGATAAGCACCCGGAGCTGAATCTTAAGATTTTGATCGGTTCTGTGCGCGATAGCAAGCGGATCAATCAAGTATTTGCTGAGTATAAGCCGGATGTGGTATATCATGCGGCTGCGCATAAGCACGTTCCGCTTATGGAAAATAGCCCTGCGGAGGCTATAAAGAACAATGTGCTTGGAACTTATAACGTAGCGAACGCTGCAGAAAAGTACGGTGCAAAGAAGTTTATTTTGGTATCTACCGATAAGGCGGTAAATCCGACCAATATTATGGGCGCGTCAAAGCGTATGTGCGAAATGATTATACAGTGCCGTGAGGATAGTAAAACCTCGTTCTCGGCAGTGCGTTTTGGAAACGTTCTTGGCTCTAACGGCTCTGTCATTCCTCTTTTCCGTATGCAGATGTCACACGGCGGACCTATCAGTCTTACGCATAAGGATATAGTTCGTTACTTTATGACTATACCCGAGGCATCTCAGCTTGTTCTTCAAGCAGGTGCTATGGCAAAACGTGGGGAATTGTTTGTTCTTGATATGGGCGACCCTGTAAAGATTTATAAGCTTGCGATTGATATGATAAAGCTTAGCGGTCTTAAGCCTGATGTAGATATGAAGATTGAAATAAGCGGCTTACGTCCGGGTGAAAAGCTTTATGAGGAGCTTCTCATAAAGAATGAAAAGACAACTAAAACAGATAATGAGAAGATATTCATTGAAACCGATACGCCCTTGTCAAGAAAGGAAGTTGACGAGAAGCTTGATATGCTTAGAAAGGCTCTTGCGGAAACCGTTGATGAAATAAAATCCGAAAAGATATTCGACGTTATGAAAGCGGTTGTTCCTACATTTAAGGACCCTGACGAGGTAAACAAGCTTGCGGCAGAGGCGGAAGAAATGAAAGCCGCAGAGGCAAGAGATAATCAATAAATTAAAGCAATAAACAAGAGCAAGATTTAAAGGAAGTCCTTTAGTCTTGCTCTTAAAATTTTTCGTTTGGTTTATTTGTTTGTTGCTAAAAGATAATCCTCAAGCAGAGCATCCTGCAAAAGCTTTAAAATGTCAGGAGCTTTGCCGCCTACAATTTCGCCGTCAAGCTCGGTTACGGAAACACAGAAGTTAGAGCTTGAGCTAAAAATTATTTCGTCGGCAGAGCGCAAAAAATCAAGCGAGTAGGGTTCTTCCTTTACGGGAATTTCAAGCTTTTCACAAATTTGAATGATATTTTTTCGCGCTATACCGGGCAAAATAAGGTTATCGAGCGGAGCAGTGTAAAGCATACCGTCCTTTATGCAGTGAACGTTCGAATGCGCTCCCTCGGTAACACGCATTTTTATTCCGTTTGCCTCGGAACGGTATTGAACACATTCCTCAGCGCCCACTCTGTTTGCTTTTTCCGATGCGAGAACGTTGGGAAGAAGGCAGAGCGTTTTTATATTGCACATAAGAAAACGTATATCCTCGTGTGAAATAGCCTTTATTTTGCGGTAAACGTCGGGAAGCTTTCGGGGAGTTACGGTTATCCAAAGTCGAGGAGGGCAGTCGGGAAAAATATGATTTCTCGGAACGTCAGCTCCGCGAGTTATTTGCCAATATACCAATGCCTCGTTGTCGGTATCGCTCACGTCGACCTTTAAGACCATTTCGCAAAGGAGCGATTTCAATTCCTCCTTGGTGTAGGGAATATTTATTTCAACGAATGCGGCAGAATTAAAAAAACGGTCGATATGCTCGTCAAGACAGTAAATAATACCGTTTCGCACTGCCGTTGCCTCGTAAACACCGTCACCAAACCAACAAACGCGGTCGGTCATAGGTACGGTCATATTATCAATAGTATCGTATTTTCCGTTGTAATAGCCAAGATTTTTTAAAAGCTTAGACATAAAATATACCTCTTTTTGTTATCTAACTATAATTATTATACGCAAGACAGAAATTTATGTCAAGTAATTTTTGAAAATAACCTGATTTTTTAAAATCATAGCTCATACTTGACTTAGTTGTGTTTTTATGATAGAATATATTTAATTTTAATAAGATCAGTAGTTTTTTGGAGAAAATCCGTGAAAAAATA
>JAZRGA010000014.1:0-6858 GCA_045643945.1 Eubacteriales bacterium
TGTTCGCACTGCACCCACGCAGCAAAGTTTTGGTCAAGCTTTTTCAAAAGCTTGCGGGTCTGGGCAGAGCCCATAAAAACGGCGTTTCTTTTTGCTAAGCCTTTTTCTTTGCGCCTTGTGTGTCAAAGAAAAAGCGGAGTAGGGAGTTAGCTTGTGTTAGGAATTTTTTGCTACTTTTTTGAAAAAAGGTAGCGCCAAAAACTTTCAATCGGGGAATGTTTTAAATAACATTCTGCGTTCGACGAATGAACGCACTATGTTCGAACTATACCCACGCAGGAAAGTTTTGGTCAAGCTTTTACAAAAGCTTGCGGGTTTGGGCAGAGCCCATAAAACGGCGTTTCTTTTTGCTAAGCCTTTTTCTTTGCGCCTTGTGTGTCAAAGAAAAAGCGGAGTAGGGAGTTAGTTGGTGTTAAGGATTTTTGCTACCTTTTTGAAAAAAGGTAGCGCCAAAAACTTTCAATCTGGGATTGTCTAAATTTACATTTTGCGCTCGACGGTCGAGCAGCTAATGTTTGCATAGCATCTACGCGTGAAAGTTTTCCCCGAGTTAAACAAAATCTAAAAACAAAGGAGAATACAATGACAGCACTTATAGTTATAATATGTATAGCTGCAACCATTGCACTTCTTCTTTCTATCAAAGTAACCCTAAAAATAATATACACCGAAAATTTAGCGGTCTACTTAAAAATATTTTTTATTAAAATAAAATTATATCCGTCAAAAAAGAAAAAAAAGCGCTACAAGCACTCAATGAGCAAAAAAAAAGCGCAAAAAATAAAGGACTCCTTAAAAAAGAAGCCCAAAAAATCAAAGAAAAAGAAAAAAGACTCCAAAAAAGAGGAGGTCGACGAAGAAAAAGCCGACCCACTATCAATCATTTCAATAATTTTGAGCTTTGTAAAAAACTTCATCGACCTTTTTGCAAGAGCAGTAAGAATAAAGGCGTCAAGGCTAAGACTCACGGTTGCAACCGAGGATGCGGCTCAAACTGCATTGACCTACACCGCTATAACGCAATCAATCAATATACTTTTTCCGCTTCTTGACAAAGCAAAAGCCGTCAAAAAGCTACCAAACGGAAAGGATTTATCAGTTGACATCGACTATCTTTCCGATGAGCCGCGCTTTGACGTTGACATTGAGCTTTATATCCGCGTAGGAGGTGCGCTCGGAGCAGTTTGCAGAGCGGCAATCAGAGCCTTCAAAAAGGCGGTAAAGCGCGAGCTTAAAAAGCTTGAAAACAAAAAATAATCTTAAAATCGCAAATAATTTTCTTTATATACTGAAAGGAATTTTAATATGGCAAACGAAAACAAAATACCCGAAATAATCAAATCCTCGCTTGAGAACATTCGTTCTATGGTCGACGCAAACACCATTATAGGCGACCCCATTCCCGCAACGGGCGGAACTGTTATTATTCCCGTTTCTAAGGTTTCGGTTGGAATTGCCTCGGGCGGAGTTGACTACAACGGAAAGGAAGCTTCTCCGCGTCAAAACTTTGGCGGAGGTGGCGGAACAGGTCTTACCGTTGTTCCTATGGGCTTTTTGGTTTGTAATAAGGACGGCGAGGTTGAATTTATCAACGCAAACGCTAAATTCAAGCCCGACCCCATCGACCAGATAACCGACTTTGTTGAAAAGACCCCCGATATAATCGCTAAGCTTAAGGATATCTTCAAAAAAGAAGAAGACTGATAAAAATTTAAAATAAATAGCGCAAATCCCGAATATAATTATATATCATATCTTCGGGAGGGCATTTATGAGGCTTCGCATTACTTGGTCGATTTTATTAAGTATTATTTTATTTGCAAATTTACCGCTTAACTGTATTGCCGTAACGCATACAGAGCCACTTTCTCTTTCGGCGAAAAGCGCAATACTCATCGACCTTGACGAGAAAACCGTTCTTTACCGAAAGAATGAAAAAGAGCGTATGCCAATGGCAAGCACCACGAAAATCGTAACCGCGCTTGTCACTTGCGAGCTTTTAGAATGTAATCAAACGGTAAAAATACCGCAATCTGCCGTCGGCATCGAGGGCTCATCTGTCTATTTACAGGCGGGCGAGCTTCTTACCGTCGAGCAATTGCTTTACGCCCTTTTGCTTGAATCGGCAAACGATGCGGCGGTGGCTCTTGCAATATGCGCCTCGGGAAACATTGAACGCTTTGCAGAAAAATGCAACGAAAAGGCGTATTGCTTGGGACTTCGTGATACAAGCTTTACAAATCCGCACGGACTTTATGACGAAAACCACTACACAACGGCATACGATCTTGCAATTTTGAGCGCAGAAGCCCTTAAAAATCCGACTATTGCTAAAATTTGCTCAACCAAGCGCTATGAAATACCCTTTGGTGTTACCGAAGAAAATCCGCTCGGTGAGGGCGTTCGATATCTAAAAAATCATAACAAAATGCTCTCAAGCTACGATGGCGCTATCGGTGTGAAAACGGGATTTACCAAAAAAAGCGGCAGATGCCTTATTTCTGCGGCTCGACGTGGCGACCTTTCACTGATTGCCGTTACCCTGAACGCCCCCGACGATTGGCGCGATCACTCCGCTATGCTTGATTTCGGATTTGAGCATTTTGAGCGACGCACAATTTTTGAGGCGGGAGAATTTTGCTATAATTTTCCACTTTCAAACGGACAAACCGACTTCGTAAAAGCGACAAATTTATCTCCGATATCGATTTTAGTGCCGCACAATGCGCCGCCGCATACCTACTCGGTCGAGTCCTGCTTTCGCTTTGCCGTAGCTCCAACGAGAAAAGGACAGATAATCGGCAGACTTTGCGTTTATCTTGACGGCAAGGAATACACGTCCACTCTTGTTTGCACCGAGGAGATAAATAAAATATCTAACAAACACTCATTTTTTAATTAAATTTAAGGATTTGAAACCAAAAATGGAAACCGTTAAGCTCCAAAAATATTTTTCGGATTGCGCAATAATGTCACGCAGAGCCGCAGAGGAGGAAATTAAGCAAGGCAAGGTCACTGTTAACGGTGAGGTCGCCACTCTCGGTCTGCGAATCGACCCCGAGCGTGACGTTATTATATATAAAGGAAGAAAAATTCAACCTCCAAAGCGCCAAAAAAGCTATATTTTGCTAAATAAGCCGCGCGGAGTAGTCACTACTCTCTCCGACGAAAAAAATCGCCCGACCGTTCTTTCTCTTGTTAGCGATATCGGTGTAAGAGTCTACCCTGTTGGAAGACTTGATTTTAATTCCGACGGACTTTTGCTTATGACCGACGACGGAGAGCTTACAAATCGCCTCACGCATCCGAAGCATCAAATACCGAAAATATACAAGGTTACCGTCAAGGGCGAGGTAACGGAGGAAAAATTACAAAAGCTTTCCTCGGCGCTCGTTATCGACGGATACAAAATTCAACCCGTCAAGGTTGAAATAATAAAAAAAGAGCCCTCTGAAACGAGCCTAAAAATGACTCTTTACGAGGGTCGAAACAGACAAATTAGAAAAATGTGCGCACTCTGCGAGCTTTCGGTTAAATCTCTTACCCGAATTGCAATAGGCAAAATAAGCCTCGGCTCGCTTCCCGTCGGCAAATGGCGTCATCTTACGCCCGACGAGATTGCATATCTAAAAAGGGAAAGCGCGCCTAAAAATAAATCAAACGATTAAAGTATTAAACAGAGGAAAATAAAATGCTTAAAGTATTACCCATTCAATCAAAATCCGAGCAAGAGGAAATCTGCAAGCTTTGCGGTGTAGAATATAAGCCCGACCTTCTCGCTTATTCGGCAACCGTCGACGGAGAGCTTCGAGGCGTTTCGCAATTCAAGCTTACCGATAAAGGCGGTCTTGTTTATGACGTTGCCCCCGCTCTTAATACATACGATTTTGAAGCTATGTTCGTTCTCGGCAGAGGAACGCTGAATTTCATTGACCTTTGCGGAGTTCACTACGCCATTTATTGCGGAGCTATTGAGGACGAGCAAAAGGAGCGCTTGATTAAAGCTATCGGATTTAAGAAAACAGATAGCGGCTCATTTGAGCTTGACCTCACCGGCTTCTTTACCGACCACTGTCACGATAAAAAGTAAACTGTGTGTTTTTTGAATAATTAGATTGTGTTTAACGTGGGTGCAGTGCGAACATTGGCGGCTCGTCGGTCGAGCGCAGAATGTTATTTAAAGCATTCCCCGATTGAAAGGTTTTGGCGCTACCTTTTTTCAAAAAGGTAGCAAAAATCCTTAACACCAACTAACTCCCTACTCCGCTTTTTCTTTGACACATAAGGCGCAAAGAAAAAGGCTTAGCAAAAAGAAACGCCGCTTTATGGGCTCTGCCCAAACCCGCAAGCTTTTGAAAAAGCTTGACCAAAACTTTCCTGCGTGGGTGCAGTGCGAACATTGGCGGCTCATCGGTCGAACGCACTATGTTATTTGAAGTTTCCCGTTTGAAAGTTTTTTTTGCTACCTTTTTTCAAAAAGGTAGCAAAAATCCTTAACACCAACTAACTCCCTACTCCGCTTTTTCTTTGACACACAAGGCGCAAAGAAAAAGGCTTAGCAAAAAGAAACGCCGCTTTATGGGCTCTGCCCAGACCCGCAAGCTTTTGAAAAAGCTTGACCAAAACTTTGCTGCGTGGGTGCAGTGCGAACATCAACTGTTCATCGGTCGAACGCACTATGTCATTTGAAGTTCCCCGTTTGAAAATTTTTGGCGCTACCTTTTTTCAAAAAGGTAGCAAAAATTCCTAACACAAGCTAACTACCTTTAATACTCCCAATCGCCGCTTTAATCTGCGAAAGTGAATAGCCGTACCGCATAAGCGAGGCTATTACCTTTTGCAGTTCTTTTTTATCTGTGGGAATGTGTGAATATTTCTTTTCAAGCAGCAAGGCGCAATTCTCGTCAAAATCAACACCGTTATCCTCAAAAGCAAAGAAAACCGAATTTATCGACTCGTCGCTATATCCCTTTTCTCGGAGATGCATTCGAATACGTTCCCTGCCCCAAAGCTTAACAAGGCATCTCTCGCCCTCACGGAGCGCAAAATCCATTTCCCGAAGCATTCCGTTTGCTTCAAGTCTATCGAGCGCCAATGACGAATATTCGGAATCGCATCCCTTTTCAACAAGCTTGCGCAAAAGCGCCTTACGGGATGCCGAGGTATACCCGAGCAGGTAAAGCGCTTTTTTATATGCTTGATAAATATTTGCCTCGCGTTCGACCGCATCATAAACGGTGCTACTGCTTATTCCTACCGCAAGCGAAAGCTCGATATACGCCGCATCCGATATCAAAAATCTTGACACCGAGCGATTACTACCCTCACGAATTTCAAAGGTAACTATTATCTCTCCGAGTCCGCCTGCAGAAACCGAGGTTATACTAACGTCCATTTATCAGATATCATCCTCGAGTGTACGAATATCAAAATCGTCATCCTCGTCATCAAGCTCAAATTCCTCGATATTATTTACAATATCCTCCTTTTGAGCGCGAATCTTAGCGTCAAGCTCGGCAAGAAGCTCGGGATTACCCTCGATATATTTACGCACGTTATCCTTACCCTGACCTATTCTCTCACCGTTATAAGAGAACCACGAGCCGCTCTTTTGAATAATATCGAGCGTTATCGCATAGTCGATTATCTCGCCCGAGCGTGAAATTCCCTTACCGTAAAGAATATCAAACTCCGCAGTTTTAAAGGGAGGCGCAACCTTATTCTTTACTACCTTACATCTTACACGGTTACCGTAAATATCATTACCGTTCTTAAGAGGCTCTGCCTTACGAACGTCTATACGCACCGAGGCGTAGAACTTAAGCGCGCGTCCACCCGGAGTGGTTTCGGGGTTGCCGTACATAACTCCAACCTTTTCACGAAGCTGGTTAATGAATACAACGATTGCGTTACTCTTTGAAATAATTGCGGAAAGCTTACGCATAGCCTGCGACATAAGACGTGCCTGAACACCGACAGTTGCCGCGCCCATATCGCCCTCTATCTCCTGACGTGGAACGAGAGCCGCAACCGAGTCTACAACAACTATATCGATAGCGCCCGAGCGAACAAGCTCCTCGGTGATATTAAGCGCATCCTCACCGCAATCGGGCTGAGCAACGAGCAAATTATTTATATCAACGCCAAGCGCCTTTGCGTAATCGGGGTCGAGAGCATGCTCGGCATCTATAAACGCCGCTTCTCCGCCCGCCTTTTGAACCTCTGCAACGATATGAAGCGCAACGGTAGTTTTACCCGAGGACTCAGGGCCAAACACCTCGATAATTCTTCCCCTCGGAACACCGCCAATGCCAAGCGCAAGGTCAAGAGATATCGAGCCTGTGCTTACCGCCTGAACCTCCATATGCGCATTATCGCCAAGACGCATAACCGCGCCCGTACCGTATTTCTTTTCTATTTGAGAAAGCGAGGTCTTAAGCGCTTTCTTTTTTTCTTCTTTATCTACTATCGGAGTTACCGAAATATCATTCTTCTTTTTAGTTGCCATAATAATTCTCCTTAAAATGCCGTAACGGCTATTTTTTTCAACGGATTCATTATACACCCCTTTCCCGCTCTTGTCAATAGATTTTTGAAATTATTTTTCCAAAAATGGAACTTTTTTTAATGTTTTTTAAAAATAGTAACTTTATTTTTCCGATTTCGGCAAAAAACACTTTTTTCAAGAGTCAAAAATGGCATTAAAAAGGGGGCTGCGTCATTCAGATGCAGAAGTCGTGATTTGGTTCTCGTCGGCGTACAAAGGTACGCCAGAGGGCCAAAGCGCGGCTAAAAAACACACATAAAAATGGAATTTGAGAGATTTTTCTCGAAAAATTCCTACAAAAAACAGCTTAA
>JAZRGA010000015.1:0-33816 GCA_045643945.1 Eubacteriales bacterium
AAACTTTCCTGCGTGGGTGCAGTGCGAACATTTGTGGCTCGTCGGTCGAGCGTACTATGTTATTTGAATTTCCCCGTTTGAAAGTTTTTGGCGCTACCTTTTTTCAAAAAGGTAGCAAAAATTTCTAACACAAGCTAACTCCCTACTCCGCTTTTTCTTTGACACACAAGGCGCAAAGAAAAAGGCTTAGCAAAAAGAAACGCCGTTTTATGGGCCCAGCTCAAACCCGCAAGCTTTTGAAAAAGCTTGACCAAAACTTTCCTGCGTGGGTGCAGTGCGAACATTTGTGGCTCGTCGGTCGAGCGTACTATGTTATTTGAATTTCCCCGTTTGAAAGTTTTTGGCGCTACCTTTTTTCAAAAAGGTAGCAAAATTCCTAACACAAACTAACTCCCTTATCCGCTTTTTCTTTGACACACAAGGCGCAAAGAAAAAGGCTTTGCAAAAAGAAACGCCGTTTTATGGGCGCCGCCCAAACCCGCAAGCTTTTGAAAAAGCTTGACCAAAACTTTCCCGCGTGGGTGCAGTGCGAACACTGTGCGTTCGACGATTGAACGCAATCATTATGACAAAAATCAGAACCCTCCGTGGAGAGTTCTTGAAAAGGGTTCGGGGAAAAGCTTTCTTTCTAAGAAAGTTTTCCCCGAGTATTAAACAATAACTTATCTAATCTTAACCTCTAAGTCTTGCCTCAAGAGCAGCAAGCTCATCGTACATAGCAGCAGGAACTCTGTCGCCAACCTGAGCGTAGAACTCCTTGATGTTCTTGATATCATCGAGCCAAGAATCAACGTCAACGCTAAGGAGGTTACGAATAGTATCAACGGTAATACCGTCAAGACCCTCGATATTGATATCCTCTGCGTTAGGAATATAACCGATAGGAGTAATATTAGCCTCAACCTTACCCTCGCAACGAGCAAGAATCCACATAAGAACTCTCATATTGTCGCCAAATCCGGGCCAGATGAAGTTACCGTCATCATCGGTTCTAAACCAGTTAACGTGGAATATCTTGGGAGGATTGGGAATCATAGTACCCATCTTTACCCAGTGAGCCCAATAATCACCCATATCGTAGCCTACGAAAGGACGCATAGCCATAGGATCGCGACGAACTACGCCGACTGCTCCTGCAGCTGCTGCGGTTGTTTCGGAAGCCATAATAGAACCAACAAACGCACCGTTCTGCCAGCTTGTTGACTGGTAAACGAGGGGCGCGGTCTTTGCGCGTCTACCGCCGAATACGATAGCCGAGATGGGAACACCTGCGGGATTATTGAACTCGGAGGAGAGGCAAGGACAGTTGGTTGCAAGCGCTGTAAAGCGGCTGTTAGGATGTGCGCCGCAGGTAGACTTATCATTCTTGTCATACTTGTTGCAATCCCAAACGTTACCCTTCCAGTCGATTGCATTGTGAGGAGGATTCTTATCAAGTCCCTCCCACCAAACTGTATTGGTATCAAGATTATGAACTACGTTTGTGAATATAGTATCTCTCATAGTTGTATGGAGAGCATTGGGGTTAGACTTCTCGTTAGTTCCGGGAGCAACACCGAAGAATCCGTTCTCGGGGTTAACTGCCCAAAGTCTGCCATCCTCGCCAACACGGAGCCAAGCGATATCGTCGCCTACGCACCATACCTTATAGCCCTGATTTCTGTAAAGCTCAGGCGGAATAAGCATTGCGAGGTTGGTCTTTCCGCAAGCGGAGGGGAAAGCTGCGCAGATATACTTGGTTTCGCCGTTGGGATATTCAACGCCGAGAATAAGCATATGCTCTGCCATCCAGCCCTCCTTGCGACCAAGGTAAGAAGCTATACGAAGCGCAAAGCACTTCTTTCCGAGAAGAACGTTTCCACCGTAGCCGGAGTTAACCGACCAGATGGTATTGTCCTCGGGGAAATGGCAGATATAACGGTTTTCCTCGTCTATATCTGCTCTTGCGTGAAGACCCTTAATGAAGTCTGCGCTATCGCCAAGAGCCTCAAGAACATTAGTTCCAACTCTTGTCATTATAAGCATATTGAGTACGACGTAAATCGAGTCTGTAAGCTCAATTCCGTACTTTGCGAAGGGAGATCCTACGATACTCATAGAATAAGGAATAACATACATAGTTCTACCCTTCATAGAGCCTGCGTAAAGCTTAGAAAGCTTTGCGTAGCACTCCTCGGGAGCCATCCAGTTATTGATATTACCTGCATCCTCCTTTTTAGAGGTACAGATAAAGGTTCTACCCTCAACACGCGCAACGTCGTTGATAGCTGTTCTGTGAAGATAGCAGTTAGGAAGAAGCTCCTGATTGAGCTTTATCATCTCGCCTGTTGAGCAAGC
Organism: Eubacteriales bacterium; assembly: GCA_045643945.1. Classification (GTDB taxonomy): domain Bacteria; phylum Bacillota; class Clostridia; order Oscillospirales; family CAG-272; genus HGM12713. The sequence continues at coordinate 2,338 of JAZRGA010000015.1, forward strand.
CTCTGCACGAAGCGCCTCTGCCTGCTCCTCGCTGCCGTCAATCCAAACTATCTTATCGGGCTTGGTCATAGCAGCCATTTCGTCGATCCAGTTAAGAACGTACTTATTATTGGTCATAGTTTTCCTCTTTCCGTAAATTGTAAAATTTATTTTCAGACCGTATCAAATGTCAAAAAGCGTCCTGCTCAAGCTCCTCAGCCACGGTAGGCTCAGCTACGGGCTCGGATTTCTTGACGTCAACGTTATGATACATAGCCATACCCGTACCTGCGGGAATAAGCTTACCGATAATAACGTTCTCCTTAAGACCGATAAGGTGGTCAACCTTACCTCTGATAGCCGCATCGGTAAGAACCTTTGTGGTTTCCTGGAAGGAAGCGGCAGAAAGGAAGGATTCGGTTTGAAGCGAAGCCTTGGTGATACCGAGAAGCTCGGGCTTACCGAGAGCAACTCTGAGGTCCTCTCCTGCCTCGCAACGAGCCTGGATTTTCAAGTTCTCTGCCTCAAATTCGGTCATATCAACCAAAGAGTCTACGAGAAGCTCTGTATCTCCCTTATCGAATACTCTTATCTTTCTTGTCATCTGACGTGCGATTATCTCGATGTGCTTATCGTTTACGTTACAGGACTGAGAACGGTAAACCTTCTGAGTTTCCTTAACGATATACTCATAAATCTTATCAAGATAATCACGGCTGTTAGGATCGCTCGGGTCGTCAAATATTCTTCTGATATCCGAAGGAGCTTTGCTACCGTCGGTAAGAGAATCGCCCTTGCTTACATAATCACCAAGACCTATTGTTACTCTCTTTCCGAAAGGAATGATATGCTGAATCATATCTCCGTCGGGAGTCTTAAGGTCGATGATATAAGTGTTGGGAGTATCACCCGGCTCGATACGCTCGATAGTACCGTCGCTCTCTGCGAGAACAGAGGTCTTCTTAGGCGTTCTTGCCTCGAAAAGCTCCTCAACTCTGGGAAGACCCTGAGTAATATCAGAGCCTGCGACACCTCCGGAGTGGAAGGTACGCATTGTAAGCTGTGTACCCGGCTCACCGATAGACTGAGCCGCGATAATACCTACTGCCTCACCGAGCTTAACGGGATTACCCGAAGCCAAGTCCGCACCGTAGCAGTGAGCGCATATACCGTGCTTTGCGTGACACTGAATAACAGTTCTTATATAAACCTTTTCAATACCCGCCTTAACGATTGCGTTAGCCTGCTCCTCGGAAATCATCTCGTCGTCGCCAACGATAACCTCTCCTGTCTTGGGGTTAACTATCTCGCCAATGGTATATCTACCCATAATTCTGTCCTGAAGATTTTCAAGAACGGTATTGTTGTTTTCGTCGATGATCTGCTCAACCCAAGCACCCTTGGTGGTATCGCACTTTTCCTCTCTAACGATAACGTCCTGCGATACGTCAACAAGACGACGGGTAAGGTAACCCGAGTCTGCCGTACGGAGAGCGGTATCGGAAAGTGACTTACGCGATCCCTTTGCACCCATAAAGTACTCAAGAATGTTAAGACCCTCACGGAAGTTTGACTTAATAGGAAGCTCGATTGTCTTACCGTTAGTAGCGAACATAAGTCCACGCATACCGGCAAGCTGACGCATCTGAGCTATTGAACCTCTCGCTCCCGAATCAGACATTATCTTAATCGGGTTGAACTGGTCAAAGCCCTTCTGAAGCGCATCGGTTACGTCATTTGTGGTCTTTTCCCAAACCTTAATTACGTTGTTATAGCGCTCCTCGTCGGTAAGAAGACCGTCATCAAAGGTTGCGTTAATAGCATCTACCTTCTTCTGAGCAGCTGCGATAAAGTCCTTCTTGGAATCCGGTATAGTCATATCGTAAACCGAAATCGAGAAGGAAGCTCTCGTTGAATACTTGTAGCCCATCTCCTTGATACTGTCAAGCATTTCTGCGCAGACTGCAAATCCATGCTGCTTTATACAGTAGTCGATAAGCTTACCAAGCTCCTTCTTCTTAACAACAGTTTGTATTTCAAGCTCAAAGAGCGAATCCTCTGTATCACGGGAAACAAATCCAAGGTCCTGAGGAATGGGACGGTTGAATATAAGTCTACCGAGTGTTGCGTTTATAAGCTTAGTCTTTTCAACGCCGTTAATAACGAGCGTCTTTCTAACCTTAATAGGCGCATGGAGTCCGAGCGCACCGTTATCGTAAGCCATCATAGCCTCATCGAAATCACGGAACACCTTACCCTCACCTGGCTCGCCTGCCTTATCCATAGTAAGATAGTACGAACCGAGTATCATATCCTGCGAAGGAACTGCAACCGCACGTCCGTCCATAGGCTTCAAGAGGTTGTTTGCGGAAAGCATCAAAAATCTTGCCTCTGCCTGAGCCTCTGCCGAAAGCGGAACGTGTACAGGCATCTGGTCACCGTCGAAGTCGGCGTTAAACGCAGTACATACCAAGGGGTGAAGCTTAATTGCTCTACCCTCAACAAGCACGGGCTCGAATGCCTGAATAGAAAGACGGTGAAGCGTAGGCGCACGGTTAAGAAGCACGGGATGCTCCTTAATTACGTTCTCAAGCGCATCCCAAACGCAAGGATTTTCGTAAGCCTTTTCTATCTTCTTAAGAGCATCCTTTACGCCAATTCTCTGAATCTCCTCAAGACGCTTTACAACGAAAGGCTTGAAAAGCTCGAGCGCCATCTCCTTGGGGAGTCCGCACTGATAAATCTTAAGCGAAGGACCAACTACGATAACCGAACGTCCCGAGTAGTCAACACGCTTACCGAGAAGGTTCTGACGGAAACGTCCCTGCTTACCGCGCAAAAGCTCGGAAAGGCACTTAAGGGTACGGTTGTTAGGACCTGTTACAGGCTTTCCGCGTCTACCGTTATCGATAAGCGCGTCAACCGCCTCCTGAAGCATACGCTTCTCGTTACGGATAACGATTTCGGGAGTGTGTATTTCTATCATTCTCTTAAGACGGTTATTTCTGTTAATAACTCTGCGGTAAAGCTCGTTGATATCCGACGTTGCGAAGCGTCCGCCATCGAGCTGTACCATAGGACGGAGGTCCGCGGGAAGAACGGGAACAACGTCCATAATCATCCATTCGAGCTTATTGCCCGACTTTCTGAACGCCTCCACAACCTCGAGTCTTCTGATGATTTGCATCTTCTTCTGTCCCGAAGCATCCTCAAGCTCCGCCTTAAGCTCTACTGAGAGCTTTTCTACGTCTATTCTCTGAAGAAGCTCCTTGATAGCCTCAGCACCCATTCCAACACGGAAATCGTTGCCCCAGTTCTTGCGCTCCTTAGCGAGATCGTTCTCGTTAAGAACCTGACCTACCTCAAGAGTAGTATTTCCTGCGTCAAGAACAACGCTATCCGCAAAATAAAGCACCTGCTCAAGCTGCTTGGGCTTCATTCCGAGAACAAGACCCATTCTTGAAGGGACGTTTTTAAGATACCAGATATGTGACACGGGAGCGGCAAGCTCGATGTGTCCCATTCTTTCACGTCTAACCTTTTTAGTGGTTACGTCAACGCCACACTTCTCACATTTAATAATTTCCTTGTTATGCGAATTCTTATACTTTCCGCAGAAACAAGCGCCGTCCTTGGTCGGACCGAATATTCTTTCGCAGAACAATCCTCCAACCTCGGGCTTAAGTGTTCTATAGTTAATGGTTTCAGGCTTTTCAACCTCGCCGTAAGACCATTCTCTGATCATTTCCGGAGATGCCAGACCTATTTTTATCGAATCAAATTCATTATGCTGCACAGCCATTCTCCTTTACCTATTACATATTATAATCATCGTCGCCGTAATCATCAGCGCTATATTCTTCATCCTCGGATGCGAAGAAGGAATCATCGTCATCCTCACCGTCTGGAATATAATTGCTGTTGATTTCATCCTCGTCGTATCCATCGTCATCCTCCAACATAGCGATATCGCGTCTGTTGCTGTAAGGAACGACCTCTTCCTCCTCGGTGCAAAGCGTCGAAAGCTGAATTTCGTCACCGTTTGCATCAAGCGTACGGATATCAAGTCCGAGAGCCTGAAGCTCCTTAACCAAAACCTTAAAGGATTCGGGAACACCAGGAGTAGGAATATTCTGACCCTTAATGATAGCCTCGTAAGCCTTACGTCTACCGTTAATATCGTCGGACTTAACGGTGAGTATTTCCTGAAGCGTATAAGCCGCTCCGTAAGCCTCGAGAGCCCAAACCTCCATTTCTCCGAAACGCTGACCGCCGAACTGAGCTTTACCTCCGAGAGGCTGCTGAGTTACTATGGAGTACGGACCGTTTGAACGCGCGTGAATCTTATCGTCAACGAGGTGGTGAAGCTTGAGGTAGTACATTATACCAACGGTTACGGGGTTATCAAAGGGATCACCCGTTCTACCGTCATAAAGTATAGTCTTACCGTCGATAACTCTTACCGTCTTGGTTGCGAATATCTCCTTCATAGCCTCGGGATTATTTCTAACCTCATCCTCTATGCGAACAAGGTCCTTCTTTCCGTCCTCATCAACGGTTTCGATAAAGAGAGGCTTACCGTCAACGTTCTCGTTGGGAAGTATCTTTCTCGAATATCCCGCCTCACGCAAGCACTCAACGATATCACGCTCGTTTGCGCCGTCGAATACGGGAGTCATAATCTTCCAGCCAAGCTTTCTTGCCGCGATACCAAGGTGTACCTCAAGCACCTGACCGATGTTCATACGCGAAGGAACGCCCAAGGGGTTAAGAACGATATCAAGAGGTGTACCGTCTGCAAGGAAGGGCATATCCTCGGGAGGAAGTATGCGGGATACGACACCCTTGTTTCCGTGACGTCCTGCCATCTTATCTCCGACAGAGATCTTTCTCTTTTGAGCGATATAAACCTTAACTACCTTATTAACTCCCGCAGGAAGCTCGTCGTGGTTTTCTCTTGTGAATATCTTTACGTCAACAACGATACCCGATTCACCGTGAGGCAAACGCAAGGAGGTATCTCTTGTATCCTTACCCTTTTCACCGAAGATAGCGCGGAGAAGTCTGTCCTCTGCGGTAAGCTCGGTTTCACCCTTAGGTGTTACCTTACCGACGAGAATGTCGCCGCTTCTTACCTCTGTACCCTTCTTTACGATACCCTCTGCATTAAGGTCCTTAAGTGCGTCCTCACCGACGTTCTGAATTTCACGGGTGATTTCCTCAGGACCGAGCTTTGTATCTCTTGCCTCGTGAGTGTACTCCTCGATATGAAGTGAGGTGTAAACGTCATCGCGAACAAGACGCTCGTTAAGAAGAACTGCGTCCTCGTAGTTGTATCCCTCCCAAGTCATAAATCCGATAAGAGCGTTCTTACCGAGGGAGATTTCTCCGTTCGAGGTAGCGGGACCGTCTGCTATTACCTGACCCTTTTCAACGTAGTCACCGCAGTTTACTACGGGGCGCTGATTAAAGCATGTACCCTGGTTTGTCTTCTTAAACTTAATAAGCTCATAGGTTTCCTTAACGGGAAGCTCGTTGCCGCCGTCTACGGTTCTGTCGGTTACAACTACTATCTTAGTAGCATCAACCTTTTCAACTGTTCCCGAATATTTAGCGAGTATAACTACGCCCGAATCGACCGCAGCCTGATACTCCATACCAGTACCAACGATAGGACTGTCTGTAACCATAAGCGGAACTGCCTGCTTCTGCATGTTAGATCCCATAAGAGCACGCGAGTTATCGTCGTTCTCAAGGAAGGGGATCATTGCGGTTGCAACAGATACTACCATCTTAGGCGAAACGTCCATAAAGTCTACCTCAGAGGGCAATCTCTCAACGAACTCACCCTTATCTCTTGCGGTAACTCTATCGTGTATAAACGCGCCGTTTTCGTCAATAGGCTCGTTTGCGGGAACTATAACGTAATTATCCTCTTTATCGGCAGTCATATAAACTACCTCATCGGTAACTCTGCCGGTTTCCTTATCTATTCTGCGGAAGGGAGCCTCGATAAATCCGTAATCGTTGATCTTCGCATAGGTAGTAAGGTAGGAAATAAGACCGATGTTAGGACCTTCAGGGGTTTCGATAGGACACATACGTCCGTAGTGGGTGTAGTGTACGTCACGAACGTCAAACGACGCGCGATCTCTCGAAAGACCTCCCGGACCGAGTGCCGACAAACGGCGCTTGTGAGTAAGCTCTGCAAGCGGGTTGTTCTGGTCCATAAACTGTGAAAGCTGTGAGGAAGCGAAGAACTCTCTTACAACGGTTGTAACGGGCTTAATATTGATAAGCGCCGCGGGAGTAAGCTTCTCACCGTCCTGAATGGTCATTCTCTCCTTTATAATTTTATCCATTCTTGTAAATCCTATGCGGAGCTGATTTTGAAGCTGCTCGCCAACAGAACGGATACGGCGGTTGCCAAGGTGGTCGATATCGTCCTTCTCGCCAACGCCATTCATAAAGTTAAGCAAATAGTTGATTGAAGCAAATACGTCGTCGTAGGTCAAGCATCTGGGGCAAAGGTCGGCAATTCTTTCCTTTGCGGCAGCCTTGAGTGCGTCCTTATCGTCGCCGTATGTTTCAAGAAGCTCTTGGAGCACAGGTATACTTGCCTTTTCGTTTACACCGCAATCCTTAAGATCATATCCGAGAATATGCTCGGGATATATAGTATTGTTAGAAAATACCTTAATAACCTTACCGTTGTCAAGCTCAAGCAATACGCAGTTAACTGCGGCATTTTCAACAGCGTGAGCCTGCTCGTTATTAAGTATCGCACCCTTTTCAAAGAGAAGCTCGCCTGTGAGGGGGCTTATTACATCCTCTGCAAGCTTATGACCTCTAATACGGGTATGAATAGCCATCTTCTTGTTGAATTTGTAACGTCCTACCGTTGCAATATCATATCTCTTGGGATCAAAGAAATAATTGTTAAGCTGGGTCTGAGCCGCCTCCTGAGTTGCGGGCTCACCGGGACGAAGCTTTTTGTATATTTCCTTAAGTGCCTCAACGCCAAAGCTAAGACCTGAATGTGTGGAAAGCGCCTCGGTTTCATCCTTATCAAAGGTAAGGGTGAGTGCCTCCTCGTCGCCAAAGAGATTGTAGATATCATCTCTCTTATCCTTGCCGTTCATGCTTGTAAACATAAGAGCTCTTATGAATACAGTAAGGGGAAGCTTACGGGTCTTATCTATACGAACGTAAATAATTCCGCTGGGCTCAACCTCGTATTCGAGCCATGCTCCTCTGTAGGGGATGACCTGAGCCGAGTAAATATCCTTACCCGTCTTATCGATATCGGTAGCGTAATACATACCGGGCGAACGAATAATCTGTGAAACGATAACTCTTTCGGCACCGTTGATAACGAACGTTCCCGTATCTGTCATTATCGGGAAGTCACCCATAAATATTTCGGTTTCCTTAACCTCTCCCGTTTCTCTGTTAGTAAGACGAACGCCTACCTTAAGGGGGGATGCATAGTTAGCGTCACGCTCCTTGCACTCCACTACGGTGTACTTAGTCTTCTTGTCGATCGAATAGGAAACAAACTCGATTACAAGCTTGTTTGAGTGATCGGTGATAGGAGATACGTCCTCAAGGACCTCCTTAAGACCCTCCTCCAAAAACCACTGAAAAGACTTTGTCTGTACCTCTACAAGACTCGGAAGCTCACACGGGAACTGATTTCTTGCGAAGCTCATTCTCGTATTCTGACCAAGCTTTTGTTCTTTTACTCTGATCATTAAAATAACCAACTCCTTCTATTTTTTATCCGCCGTTTTCCACGGAAAGCAGAAGACTTGCCTCATATACCCCTCTTTTCTCTCACATATACGCATATATAAATAAAAAACGAAACAAACTCGATCTCAACTCGACGTTTATTGTGATTTTTACCATACATTTTGTAATATGAGGGCAAAAATAGGCATAATTAGCAATTATAATGCAGTTTAATATTTTAGCACAAATGTCAAGAGTTGTCAAGTGCTTTTCAAAAATTTCCCACGAAAGATTGCTTATTTTTTCACAAAACGCAAAAATATAAAGAAACGAGAAAAAATAAAATATCAAAAAAATCGCTTTTTATGAAATAAATTTTCAAAAAACACTTGCAAAAAGCAAAAAAATGTGTTATCATATACAAGAATATGGATGAATACGGCGTGTACCCTCTCATACGCGACCGCTTATCTCCTTTAACTGCTTTATCGCGGTTAATAATTTTAAAAAAGTAAAATGGAGGAAAATGCAATGCCTAATATCAAAAGTGCTAAAAAGCGTGTTCTTGTTACTCAGACGAAGACCCTTCAGAACAAGATGTTCAAGACACAGTTGAAGACCGATATTAAGAAATATCAGGCAGCTCTTGCTGCAGGCGATACCGCACTTGCACAGGAGACCTACAAGATCGCCGTTAAGAAGATCGACAAGGCTGCTGCTCGCGGAATCATTCACAAGAATGCGGCTGCTCGTAAGAAGAGTCAGTTTACAAAGGCTCTCAACAACATTTAAAATCAAACAACAAATAGCCGTACATAGTTTCTCACCACTATGTGCGGTTTTTTGTTTTAATAGTTAAATCTTTATCAATATTCATTTTAAATATAAGCCGCTACCTATAAAAAAGGAGCTAAAAATAAAAATATGAATAAGAATACGATTTATAACAGTATTTCGGAGCTTGTCGGCTCTACCCCGCTTCTATCGGTAAGCAATTATTCCTCAAAATTTGCCGACGGTGCAAAAATTCTCTGCAAGCTTGAATATCTCAATCCTGCGGGGAGCGCTAAGGACAGAATTGCTCTTGCTATGATAAACGATGCCGAGGAGCGCGGACTTATAAGCAAGGAGCAGGGTACGGTTATCATCGAGCCAACCAGCGGAAACACGGGAATAGGGCTTGCCGCTATCTGCGCCTCGCGTGGATATGAGCTTATTTTGACTATGCCGAACAGTATGAGCATTGAGCGCAGAAAGCTACTCAGCGCATACGGAGCGAAAATAGTCCTTACCGACGCATCACTCGGAATGAAGGGAGCTATCGACGAATCGGAACGAATTGCCGCATCGCTAAAATCGGCGTTTATTCCCTCTCAATTCTCAAATCCCGCAAATCCAATGGCTCATTATCTTACCACCGCCCCCGAAATATGGGAGAGTACCGACGGAAATATCGACGTTTTCGTTGCGGGAATAGGCACAGGCGGAACTCTTTCGGGAATTGCAAAATTTCTAAAGGAGAAAAATCCGTCAATAAAGATAGTCGGAGTTGAGCCTGCATCATCCCCTCTTATAACTCAAGGCAGGTCGGGAGCGCATGGGCTTCAAGGAATAGGAGCAAACTTTATCCCCGACAATTTCGATGCCTCTCTCGTCGACGAAATAATCACGGTAGCCGAAAAGGACGCTTATCTTGCGGCTCAACGCTTGGCAAAATGCGAGGGAGTTCTTTGCGGAATAACCTCGGGCGCTGCTCTTTATGCCGCCACAGTTCTCGCTATGAGAAAAGAAAATAATCAAAAAACGGTAGTTGCTCTGCTTCCCGACACAGGTGACAGATATCTTTCAACCGAGCTGTTCACCGAAATTGAATAAATACAATCAATCGGGATTAAGAGTTAAAATAAACTATAAAACATTAAGGAGTAAAAGATTATGAAAAAACAGTTATTCTCCATTCTTGCGCTTATACTCTGCTTCTGCACAGTATTCGTTTTCGCATCCTGCGGAAAAGGCAACAAGGACAACGAGTCGGACTCTGAGAGTCTTGGCGAAAGCAACGAAAGCTTCGACGTAGAGGACGGTCTTCAGGACGTTGACTCTGTTACCGCAGAGGACATCTTCGCAGAGATGAAGGCGGCTTATAAAGCTACCCTCGACTACAAGAATGCTTATTCCTTGAGTATCGACTGGGTTGAGGACCAGACCGACGCTTACAGCGGCTCGGACACAGAAAATGAAACCGAGAAAAACAAGATAGTAAACAAGGAAGTTCTTACCGCAGACCCCACAACGGGTAAGGCTGCACTCACGTTCAGCGAGGAAAGATACGAAAACAACAAGAAAATTTCCTCTACTACACAGGAATCAAAGTATTTCAGTCAGAACAATAAAAATTATATGTATTCCGCAAGCACCGCAGACGGTGTAGAGGAATTTTCCTACTACAATTCTTTCTCCGACTACGGCTTTGAAGCATTAAAGAAGGAAATGCTCTTAAGCTCCACATTCGGTGCTGAGTCACACTTTGAGGAAAGCTTCGGCGACCCCTTTGCCGCAACCTCGGCAAGCGACCTTAAGACGATATACACTACCGTTATTAACGAGCTTAAGAGCGCAGAAAAGGCACGCTATGAGGCAGAGGGCTACACCGTTAAGGCTCTTAACGCAAAGGCTGACGTTATCTTTAACACCGATAACGGAGTTAATATCTTTAAGAGAACTATAACCGTATCAAGCAATCTTCAGGACAACGGCGGATCTTATCAGAACAATCTCACCGTAGAGAGCCTTCTCAAGACTAAGGACGGCAAGATTCTCTCCTTTGTAAGCACCTCTACAAGAAGCGACTCGGAAAAGATTGGAGATACTTATAACCATCAGGCAGATACTACCTCCTCTCTTTCCTACAATTTTACTTATTCAATGAATGATAGCGCATATAACGCAATCAAGACAAGCCTTCCCGCAGCAGGCGTGATGGATGCTCCCGATTACTTCGAGTCACCCTTGACCTTGGTTGTTGGCGGTAACGAGGTTGCTATAACGGTTATCGGTGAAATGAATTCCGAAAACACTGTTGCAGACGTTCTTAACGGAGCTATAAACGAAATTTTCGCAGACTCCGCTATCGAATTTGACGGCAACTGGTACACCGATGCGGCTTGCACCAAGAAGCTCGACGTAAGCACTATTACAACGGTAGAAAAGCTTCAGGCTATAAGCAAGCTCTACTGCAACGCTCTTAAGGTAAGCAGCAGCCACGCGCTCTTTATAGATTCGGGTAAGGAGGTTGTAAACGTTCCTAAGAACTATACCATAGTATTTGGAAACGGCGCGCAGAGCGGAACACTTCCGACAGACGTTACACCCATAGAATACGACGAGAATAACAATATGTATCGCGTAAGCTATGAGGCAAAGGACCCCAAAAGCGTTTCTATAAAGATAAACGGCACTGCGCTCAAGTATGACGCAGACCCCGAAAAGAGTGATATTCAAGAGGAGTCCGCAGGCGAGTTCTTCCACGAATTCGTATTCGAGGGCGGAAAGGTTTACTTTATCAACCGTACTAACACCGTTGATAAGACCAGCTTCTCGCTTAGCGACTTCTTCGTAAGCTTTTAATAGATAAAATAATAATAAATATTTTGCGGGAAAAACTTTCTTAAAAAGAAAGGTCGGCAGTGCCGACACAAAAAGTTGTTCTTTGCATCGGGGGATGTTTAAATTCATCCCCCGATTTCTTTATAAAATCAAAGCGATTATTTTACCCCCGCCCCATTTCAAAAAACTCTCCACGGAGGGTTTTATTTTTTTACCATAATAATTGCGCTCGTCGGGCGAACGCAGAATGTTATTTAAAATAACACCGATTGAAAGTTTTTGGCGCTACCTTTTTTCAAAAAGGTAGCAAAAATCCTAACACAAACTAACTACCCTTTATAATTTCGTCCTTGATATGTTCCAAGCTCATAAAGGCGCTTATCAATATCATTAATAACCGATACCTTTTTGCGACTCCACTCGGGCGCTAATAAATCATCGGGATGACCGTCACCCGTTATACGCGCGACAACCGTATCGGGCGGCAAAAGCTCGAGCGCCTTAACCGCAAGCGAAACGTATTGCTCTTTTGTCAAAGGCGTATATTCTCCGCGCTCATAGATATCCGCCATTACGGTATTCCTAATAATATGCAAAAGATGTATCTTTACCTGCTCGGGCGCAAGTGCCGCTACGTCACGCACGGTATTCATCATAGCTTCCTCGTCCTCGTTAGGAAGTCCCAAAATGATATGCACGCATATTTCAATTTTATCCGACGCCGCCCTCAAGCGCTGATATCCCTCGCAAAAGGTTTTAAAATCATGTCCTCTATTAATAAAACTTGCGGTTTTATCCGACGAGCTTTGAAGTCCAAGCTCAACTGTAAGCGGTATTTTCTCGGCAAGCTCTGCAAGATAAACGCATATCTCAGGCTCAAGACAATCGGCGCGCGTTGCTATGCTTATAGCCTGCAAGCCGTCAAAGGTTAGCGCCTCCTCAAAATTTCTCTTTAAAAAATCAAGCGGCGCATAGGTATTGGTATGCGCTTGAAAATAAGCGATACAATGCTCAGTGCTCCATTTCGAAGAAAGTCGCTCCCTTGCTCTGTTATATTGCTCACGAAGCGGAAGCGTTGCGCTCTCGGCAAAATCTCCGCTACCGCGAGAGGAGCAATAAATGCATCCGCCCACACCGCATCGACCGTCGATATTCGGGCAGCTAAGTCCCATATCGAGCGGAATACGAGCAAGCTTTTTATTATATTTTTTTCTCAAATAATAATCGTAGGTAAAATACCGCTTATTACTGTCGGTATTTTTATACGGATTTTCTGTTCTTTGCGTTTTTTTCATACTTATCCTTAATAATATCAAAATATCAAAAGCGTAATACTCTTAAAATGCATAAATTCGGGGAAGAAAGTCCCTTAAGAAGCCTTCTTCCCCATAAAAATCAATATAAATCTTATTCAGCCAAAAGCTTTTCAACGGTTGCAATCTTAATGCAGACAACAAGAACGCCCATAGCCTGCTCCAACGCCTCGTTTGAGGGGAATGTGGGAGCTATACGAATATGAGAATCTCTGGGGTCCTTACCGTAGGGATAGGTTGCTCCGACGTTTGTAAGAACAACGCCCGCCTCCTTACAAAGCTGATAGGTACGCTTTGCGCAGCCGTCCATAGTATAAAGACCTACGAAATATCCTCCGCGTGGCTTTGTCCAATGAGCCGCACCGTTCGAAACGAGGTTTTCCGAGAAAATTCTTTCAACTATTTCAAACTTAGGACGAATAATATCCGCAAGCTTATCCATATGCGCGCGAATTCCGTCTGCATTCTTAAAGAACTTAACGTGGCGGAGCTGATTTATCTTATCAAATCCGATAGTTTGGATAGTCATTACCGACTTTATCTGCGCCATATTCTCCTCGGATACCGCAAAAATTGCAACACCCGCTCCGGGGAATGATATCTTAGATGTCGACGCAAAGTAGATAACACGGTTTACGTTACCGTATCTCTCGCAAGCGGCAAATATATCGGCAAGAGTGTGTCTACCCTCGTCATAAAGCTCGTGAACCGCATAAGCGTTATCCCAGAAAATTCTGAAATCGGGAGCGGCAGTTCTCATTTTTGCAAGTCTTTCAACGGTTTCGTCGGAATAAGTATATCCGTCGGGATTGGAATACTTGGGACAGCACCACATACCCTTAATAGATGGGTCGCTTGCAACCAAAGCTTCAACAACGTCCATATCGGGACCCGTGGGAAGCATATCGATATTTATCATCTCAATTCCAAGGCTCTCGGTTATAGCAAAGTGACGGTCATATCCGGGAGCAGGGCACAAGAATTTTATTTTATCATACTTGCCCCAAGGCTTATCTCCGCCGACAACTCCGTAAAGCATTGCTCTCGCAACCGAATCGTACATAAGATTAAGCGAGGAATTTCCACCTACGAAAATTCTCTGCTCGGGAATATCAAAAAGCTCCGAGAAAAGTCTTTTCGCCTCGGGAATACCGTCAAGAATACCGTAATTACGGTAATCAAATCCGTTCTCACCCTTGCACTCCTCATTTGTCGTAAGGCAGGTAAGCATTCCCTCGGTTAAATCAAGCTGGTCCTTATTAGGCTTACCGCGTGAAAGGTCAAGCGAAAGCTTTTGAGCCTTAAAAGCATCGTACTGTGCCTGAAGCTCTGAAAGCTGAGCTAAAAGCTCCTCTTTGTTCATATCTTTATAAAGCATAAAAACTCCTTTTACAGCCAAAAAATCGGCATAATATTTCATTTTTTTAAATCATCCTCACTATTATAGCACAGAAGATTTAAAAAAGCAAGAAATATTTTCAAATTTTGCAAAAAATATTAAAAAATATCTGTTTATGAGTGTTTTTCCCAAAATCTTCGCATAATTTCTGCAAGTGAACTTGCATTTCCTGCATATTGAACGCCTTTCCAATGGTCGGGAAAGAGCGAGGTGTACTTTGGCGTTGCGTATCTGTCATCGGCAAGCACGACTATACCCGTATCCTCGGCGCTTCTTATAACTCTGCCCGCCGCCTGAAGAACGTTATTCATTCCGGGATAGGTATAGGCGTAATCATACCCTACCCCCTCGTCGCTCTTAGAATCGTAATGCTCGCGTATAATATTTTTTTCATTCGAAAGCGCAGGAAGTCCGACGCCGAAAATTATCGTTCCTATAAGTCGGCTACCCGGTAGGTCAACGCCCTCGGAGAAAACTCCACCAAGCACGCAAAAGCCTACTCTCAGCTTTCCGCTATCGTCCTTAAATGCCGACAAAAGCTCTTGTCTTTCGGAAAACGTCATATTTTTCTTTTGAACCACCGTCACCACGTTAGGATATTTTTTTGCAAAGGCAAAATAAGTCTGCTCGAGGCATTTATAAGACGGAAAATACGCAATATAATTTCCCGCCTTAGCCTTTACGGTAGCGGCTATAACGGTAGCAAAGCGCTTTGCGTTATCCTCTCTGTCCTCAAACCGAGTATTAACGTAATCTGCAACGGCAACGCAAAGTCTATCGGGGTCAAATGGTGACGGCAAGGATACGCATTTTGCCTGTCTTCCGCCTCCGAGTACACTGCAAAAATACTCGGGCGGAGTAAGCGTTGCCGAAAAAAGCACTGCGGACTCTGCTCGTAAAAATAGCGAATTAAGAAGCTCCGACGGGTCAAGGCAATAGCATTTTGCGGTTATATCCCTATTAAAAACGCTAACGTAAAACCTAAAATTGCCGTCAAAAAGCTCGTTTATCTTTAAATAGCGCTTTACCGAAAAGGAAAGCTCGGAGATGGCGTCGCAAAGATAATGATTAGGATTTTTAATCAAAAAAGCGTTAGCCTTAAGCAAAAATTGCTCTAAATCGCTTGCCAATTTTTCGGGCGCATTACTGCTTATATAAAAGCCTCGCTCACCGTTATCGTCCTTAACGAGTGTATCCTTGCAAAGCCTGCGAAGCCTTGTAAAGCAAGG
Organism: Eubacteriales bacterium; assembly: GCA_045643945.1. Classification (GTDB taxonomy): domain Bacteria; phylum Bacillota; class Clostridia; order Oscillospirales; family CAG-272; genus HGM12713. Next base: position 17,598 of record JAZRGA010000015.1, read on the forward strand.
GTCAAGAAAGGAAAAAATATCCTCAACTCCGCTCTTGTCAATATCCTCTATCTGCTTTTGAACATTACGAAAATCGCTATATGAAAGCGAAACCGAATAGGACTCACGCACTCGGTCAAGAAGATTGTGCGCCTCGTCGACAAGAAAGGTATATTTCCCGCCTCGCGCCTCCGCTCCGAAATAACGTCGGAAGTAAACCATCGGGTCAAAGGCGTAATTATAATCGCAGATAACCACGTCGCAAAGCTCGGAAAGGTCAAGCGAAAGCTCATACGGGCAGACGTTATATTTTTTTGCCGTTTGACTTATAAGACCTTGCGAATATCCCGTATAATTTTCAAGCATTTCGGAAAGCGCGCCGTCAAGACGGTCATAGTATTGGTTTGCATATCCGCAAGCCTCTGCCGAGCAAGCCCTGCGCCTTTTTCCGTCAAGAGCATTAAATTCACCTAACGGACATATCTGCTCCTTTGCGCTTATTATAACGGTGCGAAGCGGAGTACCGCTAAAGTAAAGCTTTGACATAGCCGAGAATGCCTCTTTGCGTGTCGAGCTTTTTGGAGTCAGATAAAATATTTTATCGCAATACCCCTCTCCAAGCGCTCGAATTGCGGGAAAGAGCGCAGAAATCGTTTTTCCCGTACCCGTAGGTGCTTCGATAAAGACTCGCCTACCCTTTTTTATTGCCGAAAAGCTTTCCTTTATCATTATTTCCTGCCCCTCGCGCAGCTCTCCGTAAGGAAATCTTGCGCTTTGAAGCCCCAAACGCATCTCGGCTTGAGTCTTTGCCGCCTTTATACGGTATTTTATTTTTTGAAGAATAGAAGAATAAAAGCTCTCAAGCTCGTCGCGCGTATATTTATAGCCGAAATATTTTAATCTCTTGCTATCCAAGCTATAATACGTTACTCTTGCGCTGACCGACTCCAGCGACTCCCTTACGCAAAAAAGATAGCAGGAAATCTTTAATAATGCAAGCGTAAATTCATCGGGCGGAGCATAAGAGCCTCGACCCTTTACCACCTTTATTTTATCGACGGTGGAATACCCCTCGTAACGAATAATTCCGTCTGCTACCGCATTTAAGGTAAAATAAATACCGTCAACGTCGGAGGTATGTGAAAGCTCGACGTCGGTTGCGTAATACGCTCCCGCCTCGGACTGTATTTTATAATACATCGTACTGTCGGCAAGCTCGGTTGGAAGATTTATCGGAGCGTGCGAAAAGAGTCCTCCGCTACGTTGAGAAAGCGCGCAAAGCTCATACGCATCACATTCAACTGCGCAAACGTCAAAATTATATTTCATATCGCACCTCCTCCAACGGATTTTTTATTTTTATATTATTTTATTTCATAAGGACAAGGCAGTCCGTCATAATCTAAAATATCACCCGTTAATTATATCATATTCCAAAGAATTAAGTCAAGGCACTTTATATAAAAGCTTTTTCTTTTTTAGCGCAAGGCACATTTTTTAGTCTTTTTTCCATATTTTTAGGGGTAGCCTTTTTTCTCTCTTTTGCTTATAATGTATAGTGTGAGCAAATAAAGCGAAAGGAGCGCTTATGGAATACATAATAATTAACGAATCAAGACTTAAAATAATTTGCGAGCCGAGCGACCTTACATCGCGAGGAATAAATGCAGACAATCTCGAATACGGCGAGGCAAAATCAAGAGAATTTATTGACAGTCTGCTTGAGGAGGCAAGGCTTCGCTACGGATTTGAAAGTGCAAGGCAAAAAATTCTTATCGAGCTTTTTCCCGACAGTAAGGGCGGCTGTGAAATATTTGTAAGCAAGCTCGGAGCTATCCAAAAGGAATTTTTGCAAGGCTGCTCCGAATATCCAAGCGAGAGGTCGGAGTCAAGCAAAGAGCCTACCCCCACTCAAAAAATATTCTTTTTTGAAAGGCTTGATTTTCTTCTTGAAGCCTGCAAGCGACTTATGTTCCTTAAGCCTTGCCGTAAAAGTCAAGCGTTTTATATCGAGCAGACGGGATATTATCTCTATTTTGAAGCCTATTTAGAAAACGATTTTGAGGAATACGGGCTTAACTCCCTAAATGAATATTCATTTTTACTTGAGTTTGGCGAGCCGCAATCGGTAAAGTGCAGGCTTCCGTATCTTGAGGAATATGCGCGCCCTATCTGCAAGGAGCGAGCGATAGAGGTCTTGGGAGCAATATAGCCTACGTCAAGCCCTTATCTTAGTCATTAGATTTTGATTTTATTTTTAATCTTTTATTATTTTGGAGGAATATTATGAACAACGCAAGCACCGAGGAAATCGGATATCTCGTTATCCGTGTATCGACCGCACGCGGAGCGATACCGCTTCAAGGCGCAACGGTAAGCGTCAGAGGAGCATTTGAGGATAGCTCGGATATAATTTATTCGCTCGAAACCGACGAGAGCGGTCTTACTCCAAGACTCCCCCTACCCACTCCGCCAAGGGCAAACTCGCTTTCTCCAAACCAAAGCACGCCCTACTCACTCTGGAGCATCGACGTTTTCAAAAGCGGCTACGCAACGGCAAGATACGAAAGCGTTCCCGTTTACCCCGACGTGACGTCTATTCAAGGTGCTGAGCTTGTTCCTTTAATTGAGGGAGTGCGCTCCTATGACGTTATAAATCAAAACGAAGCGCCTATGCTTTAAAAATATTAACTATAACCTAAGGAGAAAAATATGAACGCATCTCTCCCGTTTATTCCCGAAACGATAACGGTACACCTCGGCGCACCCGACGAAAGCGCAGAAAATCTGACTCTGCCCTTTCTTGAATACATAACGAACGTCGCCTCGAGCGAAATATACCCGACCTGGCCCGAAAGCGCTATCCGAGCAAACGTCTATGCGCAGATATCCTTTGCCCTAAACCGAGTATATACCGAGTATTACCGCTCAAGAGGGTATGATTTTGACATTACAAGCACAACCGCATTCGACCAATCCTTTGTTAAGGGTCGCGACTATTTTGAAAACGTAGGACAGATAGCAAGCGAGCTTTTTAACAGCTACGTCGTGCGTCAAGGAAGCGTCGAGCCGCTTTTTACCGCCTATTGCGACGGCAGAGAAATAAATTGCGACGGGCTTTCTCAATGGGGAACAGTCACTCTCGCAAATCAAGGATATACACCTTATGAAATTCTTCAATACTATTACGGAAACGATATAAATATAGTAAACGATGCTCCCGTAGAAGCTCCCAATTCAAGTCTGCCGCCCCGCCCTCTCCGCCTCGGCAGCGGTGGTGACGAGGTTAGAACGCTTCAGCTAAGGCTAAACCGAATTTCCGATAACTACCCCGCAATACCTAAAATTGCCATTCCCGACGGTGTTTTCTCCTTTGATACCGAGGATGCCGTAAAGAAATTCCAAGAGGTATTCGGTCTTACTCCCGACGGAATTGTGGGTAGCGCAACCTGGTACAGAATTTTATTCTTATACAATGCGGTAAAGCGCCTCAACGAGCTTAACTCCGAGGGGATAACTCTCTCCGAGGTAACAAAGCAATATCAAGGTGTCAGCAAATTGGGTGACAGTGGTGTTGAAATACGAAATATTCAATATTTTCTCAATTATTTAGCGGAATTTTACAGTGAAATCCCACAAGTTGACATTGACGGTGTGTTTGGCGTCCAAACCGAGAATGCGGTAAAAGCTTTTCAAAGGCTTTTTGAGTTACCCATAAACGGCTCGGTCGACCTCGTTACCTACGATACGCTCTATCGCACCTATCTCGGATTTATAAACACTCTACCCTTTAAATACTTTGACGGTCAGATATACCCCTATCCTGGAATACCTCTGCGACTCGGCTCTCAAAGCGAGGTCGTTCGTCTGCTTCAGGAATATCTTAACTATATTTCACAATTCTACGGACAAATACCAAGCGTTACGCCTACGGGTTACTTCGGTGAGCGTACCGAGGAGGCGGTGATAGCTCTCCAGCGCTTTAGCGGCATAGAGCCAAACGGCACCGTCGGAGCGGCTACCTGGAACGCCATAACGTCACTGTATAACGATTTATTTTCGGGTAATCGCTTAAACGAGGGACAGTTTCCCGGCTACACGATTGGAAACGCCACATAAGGAGTTGATATATTAAATATGGAACAACCGCTTAATTTACAGGACGCAATCTACAATCTTCAAAAATATCTGCGAGCAATATCCTTTGTCGACCCAAGAGTATCACGTCCGCCTCTTGACGGAATTTTCGACAGTGCAACCGAGGAGTCGGTTCGCTCCTTTCAAGGAAGCCGTGGCATCAACGCAAACGGACTCGTCGACAAAGCAACATGGGATGCGATATACGGTGAATATAAAGCCTTAGCGCTTGTCGAGGAGCTTCCCTTTTTTCCTCAAAATCCGCAAAGCTACACGGCAAAGCCTGGCGAGGAAAGCGCATTCATATCAATAATTCAAATTATGCTTCAAGAGCTTTCATCGGTCTACGATACCCTTGAAGCGGTAGAGCTTACGGGTATTTTTGACAGTGCGACAGAGCAAGCGATAAAGGAGCTTCAAAGAGCCTCGGGGCTTGACGTTACGGGCGAGCTTGACAGAAGCACCTACAAAAGATTGCTCTATGATTTTTCAAGCCATTCACCGTTTTAAGCATTAAATAACTCACATATTATTTTGCAATCGAATATTTTATTTATATTTACGCAATAATCACAAAAAGAAGATAAAAAACAAAAAACAGAAAGGCATTTTAGTTAACAATGGTTAACAGATTTACACAACGCGCTCAATCTTCTCTCAATTTCGCCTTAAACGAGGCAAGAGAGCTTGGGCACAGCTACGTCGGAACAGAGCATTTACTTTTAGGATTGCTTTGCGAAAAGGAATGTATAGCCCACAAAATACTCACCTCACACGGCGCAAAATTAAAGGAGCTTCGTCGGGCGCTTATCGACTATGTGGGACTCGGCACGTCTAAGAGCGTTTCCTCGTCGGATATGAGTCCCCGTCTTGCAAGAACTATTGAAAACGCGGGTGGCGAGGCTCTGCGCTCGGGCGCTAAGCTTATAGGAACAGAGCATCTGCTTTTATCATTAATAAATCAAAAGGACTCGGTGGGCGCTCGTTTGCTCGAATGCGAGGGAATTACCGTAAGCGAGATACGCTCCGAGCTTTCGGTTTATATCTCTCCAAACGGCGCTCAATCGACTCAGCGGGGCGAGGAGGACTCAAAAAAGTCAAAGCTTCGAGCCTTATCGACCTACGGAAAGGATTTAACGGCAAGCGCAAGACTTAATTTTATCGACCCTCTTATCGGTAGAGAAGCAGAGCTTTCCCGACTCGTTCGCATACTTTGCCGACGGCAAAAAAACAACCCCTGCCTTATAGGAGAGGCGGGAGTTGGAAAAACAGCACTTGCCGAGGGGCTTGCATCACTTATTGCAAGCGGCAGAGTCCCCGACTCGCTAAAGGATAAACGGATAATCTCCTTAGACCTTCCCTCTATGCTTGCGGGCGCAAAATACCGAGGCGAATTTGAGGACAGAATGAAAAATATAATTGAGGAAGTCAAGCGTGTGGGCGACGTTATACTCTTTATAGACGAGATACACGTTATAACCGGTGCGGGAGCGGCAGAGGGAGCAATTGATGCGGCTAATATATTAAAGCCGCCGCTCTCACGCGGTGAGATACGGGTTATAGGTGCTACCACAATTGAGGAATACAGAGCAAAAATAGAAAAAGACCCCGCTCTTGAGCGCCGCTTTCAGCCTATAACGCTAAACGAGCCAAGCGCTGAGGAGGCAACGAAAATACTTTTTGGAATACGCTCAAAATACGAGCTTCACCATTCGGTTAAAATAAGCGACGAAGCGATTTTTGCATCGGTAAGGCTTTCAACTCTTTATATTCCCGACAGATTTCTACCCGATAAAGCGATAGACCTTATCGACGAAGCCGCCGCAAAGCTTAGCCTTTGTAGGAATAATTCAAGCGCTATTCAAGCAAGAGAAGCAATATTACGAAAAAAAGAGCAAGCCATAATTGCAGGTCGCTTTGACGAGGCATCATCGCTTAGCAGCACCGAGCCTTCATTGTTGAGAAGCGCGCCGACTCTGCTTTTTGACGAGTCCGACGAGAGCTTTGAATCCGAAGAAGAAATTAAAAACGAGCCGCCTGTTCTTACCGAGGAGGACATCGCCGCCCTTATCTCCGAGCAAACGGGTATTCCCTGCGAGTCGATGCTAAAGGAGGAAAATGCCGACCTTATATCGCTTGAGGAAATTCTTTCAAAAAGCATAATCGGTCAAGATGCGGCTATCAAAAAAATTTCCGATACCGTTCGTCGCTCACGCACAGGAATACGCCAAAAGGACCGTCCCTGCGGCTCGTTCCTGTTTCTCGGCAGCACAGGCGTAGGAAAAACCGAGCTTTGCCGAGCGCTCTGCACCGCGCTTTTTAAAAATCCATCTTCCTTTATACGCCTTGATATGTCGGAATATATGGAAAAGCATAGCGTATCAAAGCTAATAGGCGCTCCCCCGGGGTACGTCGGATACGGAGAGGGAGGATTTCTTTGCGAGAAGGTACGTCGCAATCCCTACTCTCTTGTGCTTCTTGATGAAATAGAAAAAGCGCACCCCGACGTTTTGAATATTCTGCTTCAAATACTTGAGGACGGCACTCTCAGTGATTCATCGGGCAAGAAAATAAGCTTTAAGAGCAGTATTATAATTATGACGTCAAACCTCACAAGCGCAAAGGGCGGTCGCTCACGAAGAATACTGAGCTTTGGCGAGGAGGAGCATGATACCGCCGACCCTCGCAGTCTTGATGCCCTTAACGGCTTTTTCAGTCCCGAATTTCTTAACCGAATAGATGAAATCATAGTCTTTAATGAGCTTAGCGAGAAAAATCTTTCCGAAATAGCCTCAAAGCTTCTATCCGAGCTTTCGGAGCGAGCAAAAGAAAACCGAATAGCGCTTGAAATATCAAATGAGGTAGCGCCTCTGCTTGCTAAAGAGGCGGTAAAGAAAAGACTTGGCGCGCGTCCGCTAAGGAGAAGCATTATTTCAAATATAGAATCACCGCTTGCCGAATTTATATTAAAGCGCTCACCGATAAATACGCCTATCAGCATCGGAGTAGATAATGATAAAATCGTGATAGAATGATATTTTTAATAGGAGTAAAACGGTTGACGGATGAGGTGGAAAGCAAGCAAAAATGCGCTCGACCAAGCAAAATCTCGGTCGAGCGCACTATTTTAATATTATTAATTATTAATCCTTTCTCTGGTCGAGAGGGATATACTGATTATTGTTATTTGCGATAAATTTATACGCAGGACGAATAATCTTCTTCGAGGTCTGGAATTCCTCAATTCTGTGAGCGCACCAGCCTGTAACGCGCGATATCGCAAAGAGAGGCGTGTACATCTCGACAGGAATATCAAGCATACGGTAAACGAGTCCCGAATAAAGGTCTACGTTTGCGCACATAGGCTTGTTCGTTCCCTTAAAGGAATTAAAGAGTCCGGGAGTAATACGCTCAATTGCCTCAAGCAATGCAAAATCGTCGCCATAGCCCTTCTTCATCGCAACCTCGCCCGCATACTTTTTAAGCATAATAGCGCGAGGGTCGGACTTAGTATAAACGGCGTGTCCCATACCGTAAATAAGTCCCTTGCCATCGTAAAGCTCCTTTTTAAGAATTCTGAGAAGAACAGATGAAACCTCCTCGTCATCATAAACGTCCTTTACGTTAGCCTTTACAACGTCAAACATTTCCTGAACCTTTATATTAGCGCCACCGTGAAGCGGTCCTTTAAGAGAGCCGATAGCGCCTGCAATTGCCGAATAGGTATCAGTACCCGAGGACGAAAGCACTCTACAAGTAAAGGACGAGTTATTTCCGCCGCCATGCTCTGCCTGAATTATCATACAAATATCGAGCAAGCGAGCCTCCTCCTCGGTGTACTGCTTACTTGAACGAAGCAAGCGCAAGAAGTTCTGCGAGGTACTGAGGTCATCGTGAGGCATATGGAAATTAAGGCTCTTGCCGTGATAGTAGCTTCTGTAATAAGCGTAGGAATGAGCCGCAATAACGGGAAGTCTTGCTATTATCTCAATGCTCTGACGAAGCATATTTTCAAGGCTCGTATCATCGGGATTGTCATCGTAGGAATAAAGCGCAAGCACACCCGTCGCCATTTTATTCATAATAGAGCGCGAGGGCGCTTTCATAAGAATATCCTCCGAGAAACGGAGAGGCAAGCGGCGATAAGACGCCAAAAGCTCGTTAAATTCCTTTAACTGTAAGGGCGTGGGAAGCTTACCGAACAAAAGAAGATATGCAACCTCCTCAAAGCCGTAGCGATTTTCTGCGCTGTATCCGTCTATAAGGTCTGCCATATCAAAGCCGCGGTATTCAAGCTTACCGTCGTCGGCAACCTTTTCACCCTCGTAAACGTAATAACCGTGAACGTTACCTATTTTTGTAACGCCCGCCATAACGCCCGTACCGTCGGGCTCACGAAGTCCACGCTTTATGCGATAATTTTCAAACGCATCGGCGGGAATTCTGTTAGTTTCCTCGGCAATACCGAGGCATTTATCGAAAAATTCCTCACAGGAAAGATCCTTTATATCGTTACTCATCATATCTCCTCTCGCTTTTTATTCTGTTTATTTCAAGGATAAAAAGCAATTTTTTATATCATCACTTAAATTATATCCTGATTATTATAACACATATTTTTAATTTTTGCAAGAGTTTTTCCTAAAAAGTTCACACTTTTTCCCTCAAAACGCCAATTTTCATCACTTTTTTGCGCTATTTTGACAGAATTAAGATTAAAAAATGCAAAAAGCGAGCCATTGAACCGAGTAGCTTGAAGCAACACCACCGTTTTGGTATACCCTTGACAATGCTTTTCGCGTTGCCGTTTTTGTTAAATAATAAAAAAGTCGATAATTTAAGTTATTTTTGAAAATTCATTGACAAAATGAAAGAGTTATGGTAATATAATTATAGCGAAAGGGTACACCGATGACGGTTGCTCCTTTAGCGTAGGTTAAAAGATAACCGCACTATTGAAGGCAGGGCGGTTATCTTTTTCTTTTATCCGCGTTTTTTGATATACGCGACAATTACAATTAAAACTATGACCGCTAAAATAGCGTCGGTAGTTATCATATGTAACCTTTCGGTGCTTGTGAATGTTCATAGGCACCACTCCTTTCGTTTAATTTGCGAAAGGAGAAGAAAAATATTTACCCCTTTCGCTAAAAAGCTAAAGGAGAAACCGCCACCGTTTTGGTGTACCCTTGACAATGCTTATTGCATTGCCGTTTTTTATTATAACGCAAATAAATAAAAAAGTCAACGATTTATTTTGCAAAAGTATAGGGAAGAAAGCATTTTGAGCCTTCTTCCCTTATGTTTTTTACTGTTTTTTAAATTACATTGCAGTAGAATTTGCAACGTAGTAAAGGCGCTCTATCTCTGCGGTACGCTTACGGCAGATTTCTTCCATAGTGTAGATCTCCTCGTGATTATACTTATCGAGATCGCCCTCCTGAAGCTTATTCTTATACATACGGTCGGTGGTAAGTGCAAATACGATATCCATAGGAAGATACTTTCCGTCCTCCTCGATTACAACTATATTGCTCTTGCCCTCAAGCAAAAATTCAACTGCCTTAACGCCCATACGGGACGCTGTAAGACGGTCGCGCAAGGTCGGATGTCCGCCTCTTACAAGGTGACCGAGGCGCAAAAATCTTACGCTTATTCCGGTTACTTCGTTTATCTTCTTTGTAAAATACTCACCGTAAGGAATTTGATTACCGTTTTCATCGGTATAATTAACTCCCTCGCTTACGACAACTATCATTCCTCTCTTACCGTTATTTCTTGCCTCAATAATACGCGCAAGAGCCGCCTCCTCGTCAAACTTGATTTCGGGAATAACAACGGCAATAGCGCCTGCGGCAATACCTGTCATAAGTGCTATCTGTCCGCAATCTCTACCCATTACCTCAAGAACCGCAACGCGCGCGTGAGATTCGCAGGTATCCTTCATTCTATCTATTGAAGCGAGAACGGTATTCATAGCGGTATCAAATCCAACTGTATAATCTGTTGCGGTTATATCGTTATCGATAGTACCCGTAACGCCTATGGTGGGGATACCGTGGAGCGAAAGGTCGGTTGCTCCTCTAAACGTACCGACGCCGCCGATTGCAACGATTGCGTCTATATTATTAGCCTTGCAGGTAGCGATTGCCTTCTGCATACCCTCCTCGGTCTGGAACTCCTTGCAACGGTCGGAATAAAGCTTTGTTCCGCCAATTCCTATAATATCCGAAACAAACTCATGGTCAAGCTTCTTAATATTGTTGTCGATAAGTCCGCGATATCCGCCAACTATTCCAACAACCTCAATTCCCTCGTAAATAGCCTTATTCGTTACCGCGCGAATAACTGCATTCATTCCGGGAGCGTCACCGCCCGAGGTTAAAACGCCAATCTTCTTAATCTCTGTCATTTTAAATCTTCTCTTTCTATCTATTTCTTTGTATTCTTTTTATTCTGCCTATTTTTTTATATTAAATATAATTTTAATACATAATCACGAAAAAATCAAGACCTTTTAAAAAAATTATACCGTTCTTTTGCATTTCTTTTTATTTTTTATCATTTATTATCAAAACGCAAGCTTTTTTATAGCCTTAAGCACCATATCAAAGGCATTCGAGGCGCTTGCGAGTCGGATATATTCTCTGCTTCGCATAGGTGATAAGCTAAGTCTGCGGACCTCCTCGCCATGCTTTGTGCTTATACCGATAAACACTGTTCCGACGGGCGTTTCCTCTGTTCCACCCGTGGGGCCGGCTATACCCGTTGCCGAAACACCGATATCGCTCCCCGTAGCCAACCGTACGCCACGAGCCATCTCGCGCGCCGTCTGCTCGGAAACCGCTCCGTATTGCTCAAGCGTTTTTTCACTGACTCCGATAAGCCTTTGCTTTACGTCGTTGGTATAGGTTACGCATCCACCGAAAAATACGTCGGAGCATCCCGAAATATCGGTTATTCGCTTCGCTATAAGTCCGCCCGTGCAGGATTCTGCGGCAGATAACGTCAAGTGACTTTCGTGCAATGCCTTTACCACCGCATTTTCTATCGTGCCGACGTCGATACCGTAAACAAAGGAAGCCGCATCGGTCTGCATAATTTTTTCTGTATGAGCGTCACAGATTTCCTTAGCCTCGGCATCACTCCTGCCGCGAGCCGTAATTCTTATACGCACCTCGCCCTCCTTGCAATAGGTTGCCGCCGAAAGGTTAGGAGTGTCGATAAGCAATCCGTCAATCGCCTCGGCAAGAAAGGATTCTCCTATACCGAAGAAGTGTATATTTTTACTTACTATCGACACTTCACTCTTTTTCTTTAAATAAGGCGCTATCTGCTCAAAAAACAGAGGCACAAGCTCGCTTGGAGGTCCTGGGAGCATTATTACCGCTTGCGCCTTACCGTTTTCAAGGGCAAGCGCGGGAGCAGTTCCATAATGATTTGGAAAAACTATCGCGCCCTCGGGCATCATAGCCTGCTTTTCGTTATTTTTGCTCATTACCCTACCCGTCTTAGCAAAATATGCCTTTATCGCTTCGAGCGACTCTTGATGCAAGCTCATTTTCCTACCGAAAAGCGCTCCTACCGTTTCCTTAGTCAAATCGTCCTTGGTAGGTCCAAGTCCTCCGCTTACGATAACTATATCCGAGCGAGAAAGGCCCTCGGTAACGCAATCGGCAAGTCGACTCGCATCATCTCCTACAACCGAATGATGATAAACGCTTATTCCTAATTTAGTAAGCTCGGAGGATAAAAAAGCGGCGTTGGTATTTACAATATCACCGAGCAAAAGCTCCTCTCCCGTGCAAAGAATTTCCGCCACTAACGATTTTTCCGTCATATTAAACGCCGCCTTTCGATTTTGTTTTTTGATTTATATTTTTAATTTGAATTAATTTATATTATATCCTACGCTCAGTCCTGCGGCTTTATTGCCTGCACGTTTACCTTTGCGGTCGGAAGCTCTATTCCCGCTCTTGTAAATGCCGTCTTGCAATTCTCGTAAAGGTCGCAGCGAAGCGCAACGTAATCGTCCTTTTTACACCAAGCGCGAATAGTTATCTGCATACCCGTATCACTGACGTCGGTGACTCTAACAAAGTGCGCGGGGTCCTTGAGTGCCTTTTCGTTTTTATCGATAACGTGGTCGACTATCTTTTTAACAAGCTCTATATCGCTTCCGTGAGCAACCTTAATATTTATTTCGGCTCTGCGTATTTCCTCTCTCGAATAATTGGTGATTATCGAGCTTGTCATAGTTCCGTTCGGGATACTGACGTGTACGTTATCGTAGGTCAATATCTGAGTATAGAAAAATCCTATCTCGGTAACGACACCGCTCTCGTCCTCAACCTCTATTCCGTCGCCGACGCTTATAGGTCTGAAGATAAGAAGCATTATTCCGCCCATAAGATTTGAAAGCGAGCCCTGTACCGCAAGAGCGATAGCCGCTCCCGCCGTAGCGAATACGGTAATTACCGACGCCATAGGTACGCCCATTATGCTTATAATGATAATTGCAAGAAGAACGTAAAGAGTTATTCTTATAAAGTTATTAAGAAATATTCTTACGGTTTCATCCATTCTTCCAAATCTCTTGCCGTTTGGAAAAAATTTCAAAAGAAGCTTTATAAGAAGCATTCCCACGCCAAAAACTATCGCAGAAAGAAGCAATCTTCCCGCAATACTGATGCATCCCTGCACAAAATTAGTGAGTATAGTTTCCCATTCCATTTTGATTAAAAATTCCTTTCTTTATTTTAATTTTATTACCGTACAATTATAACACAAATATTGGTAAATATCAATTAAGTGAAGAAAAAAACAGTAAAAAATACTCTTTTTTAATAAAGTTTACAATCTTGTCACAAACATCGCAAAATATATTGATAAAATATATCTTAGAAAGCCAAAAAGGAGAAACGATATGAGTCTTTGCAACGTATGTCCGAGAAAATGTAATATCGACCGCGCAAAAAATCAAGGCTTTTGCCGAGAGGGTAATATTATGCGAGCTTCGCGTATAGCTCCGCATTTCTACGAAGAACCTCCAATAAGCCACGTTAACGGCTCGGGAACGGTCTTTTTTTCGGGATGCAATCTCCGTTGCGTATTTTGTCAAAACAAGAATATAAGTCAAGGAGAGCGTATAGGAAAGGAATATTCACAAAACGAGCTTATCAACGCCATTCTCGAATTGCAGGAAAGCGGAGTACATAACGTAAATCTCGTAACACCCACGCATTTTGCCCTACAAATTGCCGATATGCTTGAGGAAATGAAAAAGAGGGGACTCTTGCACATTCCCGTTGTATATAACTCCTCGGGATACGAGAACGTAGAAACGCTTAGGCGACTCGACGGACTTGTTGATATATATATGCCCGACCTAAAATATTTTTCCTCAGAGCTTTCACAAAAATACTCACTCGCACCCGATTATTTCGAGGTTGCATCAAAGGCTATCGTCGAAATGCTCCGTCAGCGCGGACGGTACAAATATAACGGTGAGAATACCGCTCTGCTCGACTCGGGCGTAATCGTTCGTCACCTTGTGCTACCGACTCACAGAAAGGATAGCATCGAGGCGCTGACTCATCTTGCAGAGCTTATCGACCCCTCCGACGTGCTTATCAGTCTTATGAGTCAATACACCCCCGACTTCGCCCTTGATACACCATATACCGAGCTTCACAGACGTATAACGAGCTTTGAATATAATTCGGTATGCAACGTCGCTACCTCTCTCGGCTTTGACGGATTTATGCAAGCGCGTACGTCAGCAAGCACAATATATACCCCTGATTTTAATAATTAACGGCATTTTTAAATTTTATTACAACAAAAAAGCAAAAGCGTAAAAAAAATATTTCAATATATATTATAAAAAAATTCAAAAAGCTCTTTACAAAATAATATAAGTGTGTTATAATAACTGTTGTATCGAAGACTCGGTTATCGGATAAAGGTTGTATTTACAACATTCACCCACCGATTACTGTGTTTTTTGATAAATATATTTTTGAAAGGTGAATACAAAAATGTTGAAAGACGAAAAGCAGGCAATTATTGAGCAGTATGCTACACACGAGGGTGACACAGGTTCTCCCGAGGTACAGATCGCACTTCTTACCTACAGAATAAAGAACCTCACCGAGCACCTTAAGGGCAACCACAAGGACCATCACAGCCGCCGCGGCTTGCAGAAGATGGTTGGTCACAGAAGAAACCTTCTCGGTTACCTTCAGAAGACCGACATCGAGCGCTACCGTGCGATCGTTGAGAAGCTTGGCTTGAGAAAGTAATTTCAATAGTTGTCGGAGTGAAGAGCAGAGCTTGGATTTGCTCCTCACTCCTTTACTCTTTTTTAGCGTTTTAAAGCAAAAAATCTCTCACATCGGATTAGCAGTTACTTATATTCCGCGCAAATGGGCGGGGTATAATTAAGTGCTAAACCTTGTGAGAATAAAATATTAATTTTTACAAGGAGGATATTATGTCCGAAATCAGCACACCCATTGAATTCAAGAATTATAAGACCTTCCGCTATACCTTTGCAGGTCGCCCTCTCGTAATTGAAACGGGAAAAATGGCAGGTCTTGCTAATGGCTCGGTACTCATTCGCTACGGTGAAACGGTGCTTCTCTGCTGTGCAACCGCATCTGCAAAGCCCCGTGACGGTATCGACTTTCTTCCCCTCTCCGTTGACTACGATGAGAGAATGTACGCAGCGGGAAAGATTCCCGGCGGTTACCTTAAGCGCGAGGGTAAGCCCTCTGAAAAGGCTATCCTTACAAGCCGTGTAATCGACCGTCCTATCCGTCCCCTTTTCCCCAAGGATCTCCGTAACGACGTAGCTCTTACTCTTACAGTTATGTCGGTTGATCCCGATTGCTCGCCAGAGATTACCGCTATGATCGGTGCTTCTACCGCTCTCGCAATCTCCGATATTCCGTGGAACGGACCTATCGGCGGCGTATTTATGGGACTTGTTGACGGCAAGCTCGTTGTAAACCCCAACGAGGAGGAGCAGAAAAAGAGCGATCTTCAGCTCACCGTTGCCGCTTCTATGCAAAAGGTCGTTATGATCGAGGCAGGAGCAAACGAGGTTGACGATGATACTATGTTTGAGGCTATTATGAAAGCTCATGAGGAAATCAAGGACCTTCTCGGCTTCATCAACGCAATTATCGACGAAATAGGCAAGCCTAAGTTCGACTACCCCTCTTGCGAGCTTGACCACGATATGTTCGACAAGATCTTCGCATTCTGTGAAAAGGATATGATGGAGGCTCTTGATACCGATGATAAGAACGTTCGTGATGAAAAGGTAGTTCCGATAACCGACGCTATCCTTGCAGAGTTTGGCGAGGAATATCCCGAGCTTCCCACTATGATGGACGAGCTTATTTACAAGATTCAGAAGAAGATAGTTCGCCGTTGGTTGCTCGTTGATAAGAAGCGTGTTGACGGAAGAAGAATGGATCAGATTCGTCCCCTCGGCAGTGAGGTTGGTATTCTTCCCAGAGCGCACGGCTCAGGTCTTTTCACCAGAGGACAGACTCAGGTTCTCACCGTTGCAACTCTCGTTATGCTTTCCGAGGCGCAGATGCTCGACGGTATCGACAACGAAACCGAAAAGAGATATATGCACCACTACAATATGCCCGGCTTCTCCACAGGTGAGGCTAAGTCCACAAGAAGCCCCGGACGTCGTGAGATCGGTCACGGTGCTTTGGCTGAGCGCTCGCTCGTTCCCGTTCTTCCCTCTCCCGAGGAGTTCCCCTACGCAATAAGACTCGTTTCCGACGTAGTTTCCTCTAACGGTTCTACCTCGCAGGGCTCTGTTTGCGGCTCAACTCTTGCTCTTATGGACGCAGGCGTTCCGATAAAGGCTCCCGTTGCAGGTATTTCCTGCGGACTTATTACCGCAGAGGACGGTAGCTGGGATACAATGCTTGATATTCAGGGTCTTGAGGACTTCTACGGCGATATGGACTTTAAGGTAGCAGGTACTCACAAGGGTATTACCTCTATTCAGATGGACCTTAAGGTTGACGGTCTTACTCCCGAAATAATCAAGGCAGCGCTTACACAGACACAC